>NZ_LIPQ01000650.1 GCF_001418135.1 Streptomyces aureus | reverse complement strand
CCCGGACGTTCGCGGCGCGGGCCGCCGCCCGTGCCGCCGGGGGCGCGGTCCGGGTGTTCCTCGTCCTGGCCGGTCTGTTCTGGCTGCTGCCGACGATCGGGCTGCTGCTCTCCTCGCTCCGCTCCCCCTCCGACATCGCGGCGAGCGGCTGGTGGCAGGTGTTCACGGCCCCTGCCCAGCTGACCACCGAGAACTACGGCCGTCTCCTCGCCGATGACACGATCACCGACTCCCTGCTCTCCACGGTCCTGATCACCGTCCCGTCCACGCTCCTCGTCCTCCTCCTCGGCTCGTTCGCCGGGTACGCGTTCGCGTGGCTGGAGTTCCCGGGGAGGGACTGGTGGTTCCTCGGGGTGGTCGCGCTGCTCGTGGTCCCGGTGCAGGTGGCGCTCGTCCCGGTGTCGAAGCTCTTCGGGGCGGTCGGCCTCTTCGAGACGACGCTCGGGGTGGTCCTCTTCCACACGGCCTTCGGTCTGCCGTTCGCGATCTTCCTGCTGCGGAACTTCTTCGCGGAGATCCCGCGCGAGCTCCTGGAGGCGGCGCGGCTCGACGGGGCGGGCGAGGTGCGGCTCTTCACCCGGGTGGTGCTGCCGCTCGGCGGTCCCGCGATCGCCTCGCTGGGGATCTTCCAGTTCCTGTGGGTGTGGAACGACATGCTGATCGCGCTGATCTTCGCGGACTCGCAGTCGCCGCCGATCACGGTGGCGCTGCAGCAGCAGGTCCGCCAGTTCGGCAACAACGTCGACGTGCTGGCGCCGGGGGCGTTCGTGTCGATGGTGGTGCCGCTGGTGGTCTTCTTCGCGTTCCAGCGCCAGTTCGCCACAGGGGTGATGGCGGGCGCGGTGAAGTAGCCCGCCGTACGCCGCGGGGGCGCGGGGCTCGTGACCGCGCCCTCCGTACGTCGACAGGCGCCGCGGGGCTCGTGACCACGCCCGCCCGCAGCTAGGCCTTGAGCGCCGCCACCGCCGACCGCGCCAGGTCGTCCACGTACCCCGGGGGCAGCGGCGTACGGACCACGACGAGGCGCCAGTAGAGCGGCCCGACGACCAGGTCGAGGGCGCGGCCCGGGTCGGTGCCCTCGGGGAGTTCGCCGCGTGCGACGGCCTCGCGGACGACCTGGGTCATGACGCCGCGCTGGCCGTCGAGCAGCGCGGCCGTGACGGCCTCGGCGATCTCGGGCTGCCGGGCCGCCTCGACGAGCAGGTCCGGGATGACCTGCGAGGCGACGGGGTGGCGCAGCGCGTGCGAGGCCACCTGGAGGAGCGCCAGTACGTCCCCGTGCAGGGAGCCGGTGGCGGGCGCGGGCAGACCCTGGGCGGCGAAGGCCCCGACGAGGTCGAGGACGAGGGCGAGCTTGGACTTCCAGCGCCGGTAGACGGCGGTCTTGCCGACTCCCGCGCGGCGCGCGATGCCCTCGATGGACATCCGGGCGAAGCCGACGGCCGCGAGCTCCTCGAAGACGGCGGCGCGGATGGCCTCGGTCACGTCCTCGCGGAGTACGGCCGCTCCGGCGGGGGCGCGGCGGGGGGTCGGATCGGTCATGAACGGCATCCTAACCAACGGCGACGCCCCGAGGGCGTCACGACGATACGGTTGCGTTCCGACGCAGGACGACCCTAGTCTCCCCGTAACGACGATACGGACCCGTTCCATCGCCGAGGATGCCCGCACCCTTCGTCGAAAGCGCCCACCCGTGACCACCCAGACG
>NZ_LIPQ01000065.1 GCF_001418135.1 Streptomyces aureus | reverse complement strand
CCGCCACGACGGATGGCAACAAGGCACCGCCCACTGGACAGCCGGCGCCGGAGGAAACAAGATCAGCGGCGGCTGGACCATCTACAACACCGTCTTCGACGGAGACGTATACCGCAAACTCGGCTAGCGGCAGCACCTGGCCGTCCGGCGCTTCACGACGAGCCCGCCGCCGATGACCGAGGTTGAACGCGTGATGTTGTCGTGTCGTCGTTCAGGCGAGAACCGGAAAGGGCAGGCCTCCGACCGCACGTCGTGGTCGGAGGCCTGCCCTCCTGTCCGGACGGTGCTGCTGTCCGGGCCGGCCGAGTTCCCCGCCCTTGGCGGAGGTGACGTCGCCCCGGCCGCGCACGGCGTCAGCCCACGGCCGTCACCTCGGGCGTGCCCGTGCCGAGGGCGCTGGTGTCGAAGGCGTCGGCGAGCCGCAGCGCCTCCTCGATCAGGGTCTCGACGATCTTCGACTCCGGTACGGTCCGGACGACCTCGCCCTTGACGAAGATCTGGCCCTTGCCGTTGCCGGAGGCGACGCCGAGGTCGGCCTCGCGGGCCTCTCCGGGGCCGTTGACCACGCAGCCCATCACGGCGACGCGCAGCGGGACCTCCATGCCCTCCAGGCCGGCGCTCACCTCGGCGGCGAGCTTGTAGACGTCGACCTGGGCGCGGCCGCAGGACGGACAGGAGACGATGTCCAGCTTCCGCGGGCGCAGGTTGAGCGACTGGAGGATCTGGTTGGCGACCTTGACCTCCTCGACCGGCGGCGCGGAGAGCGAGACCCGGACCGTGTCGCCGATGCCCTGGCGCAGCAGCGCGCCGAAGGCGACGGCGGACTTGACGGTGCCCTGGAAGGCCGGACCGGCCTCGGTGACGCCGAGGTGCAGGGGGTAGTCGCAGGCCTCGGCGAGGAGTTCGTAGGCGCGGACCATGACGACGGGGTCGTTGTGCTTCACGGAGATCTTCAGGTCGTGGAAGTCGTGCTCGGCGAAGAGGCTCGCCTCCCACAGCGCCGACTCCACCAGGGCCTCGGGGGTGGCCCTGCCGTACTTCTTCAGCAGCCGGGCGTCCAGGGAGCCGGCGTTGACGCCGATGCGGATGGGAGTGCCGTGGTCGCCGGCGGCCCGGGCGATGTCCTTGACCCGGTCGTCGAACTTCTTGATGTTGCCGGGGTTGACGCGGACCGCCGCGCAGCCCGCCTCGATGGCGGCGAAGACGTAGCGCGGCTGGAAGTGGATGTCCGCGATCACCGGGATCGGCGACTTGGCGGCGATCGCGGGCAACGCGTCCGCGTCGTCCTGGGAGGGGCAGGCCACCCGCACGATGTCGCAGCCCGCGGCGGTGAGTTCGGCGATCTGCTGGAGGGTGGCGTTGACGTCCGAGGTGAGCGTGGTCGTCATGGACTGCACCGAGATCGGGGACCGGCTGCCCACGCCGACCTTGCCGACCTGGAGCTGGCGGGTGGGGCGGCGGGCGCCGAGTACCGGGGCGGGCATCGACGGGATGCCGAGCGCGACCGTCATGGGGTGTCTCCTGCTCTGGTGAGGGTGAGGGCCGGGCGGGTCACTGGTCGGCGCCGACGGGCTGCGGTGCGAGGTCGCCGATCGAGACGGAGTCGTCGCGGCCCGCGAGGGCCTCGACGACGGCGCGGGCGATGTGGCGGCCGGTCAGGCCGTGGGCGGCGAGGATGTCGTCGCGGCGGCCGTGGTCCAGGAAGCGCTGGGGCAGTCCGAAGGTACGGACAGGGGTGCGGGCGCCCGCGTCGGCGAGGGCCTGGGCGATCGCGGCCCCGGCGCCGCCGCTGCGGCCGCCGTCCTCGACCGTGGCGACCAGCGAGTGGCCGAGGCCGAGCTCCACGAGGGGGGCGGGGACGGGGGCGATCCAGCGCGGGTCGACGACGGTGACGCCGAAGCCGTGCTCTGCGAGGCGCTCGGCCGCCTCCAGGCACACCCCGGCCATCGCGCCGACGGAGACGAGCAGGACGTCCCGGGCGTCCGAGTCCGCGCGGCGCAGGACGTCCATGCCGTCGAGGGTGGCGACGGCGGGGATGTCGGGGCCCGTGGAGCCCTTGGGGAACCGCAGCGCGGTGGGGCCGTCCTGGACCGCGAGGGCCTCGCGCAGGGCGCGGCGCAGGGTGGCGGCGTCGCGCGGGGCGGCCACGCGCAGCCCGGGGACCATCTGGAACAGCGAGAGGTCCCACATGCCGTTGTGGGAGGCGCCGTCGTCGCCGGTGACGCCGGCCCGGTCGAGGACGAAGGTGACCGGGGCGCGGTGCAGGGCGACGTCGAGCAGCATCTGGTCGAAGGCCCGGTTGAGGAAGGTCGCGTACACCGCCACGACGGGGTGCAGTCCGCCGAGGGCGAGGCCGGCGGCGGAGGTGACGGCGTGCTGCTCGGCGATGCCGACGTCGAAG
>NZ_LIPQ01000649.1 GCF_001418135.1 Streptomyces aureus | reverse complement strand
TGCGGTCGCCGTCGACGGCGAGCAGGAGGTTCAGCCGGTCCTCGGTCTCGGCGAGCACCTCCTTCACGGCAGGGTGGTCGTCGGTGACGGGCTCCGCGTGGGGGTGCCGGGCGAGGTAGTCGTTGATGGTGGCCGGGAGGACGAAGTAGCCGTCGGCGAGGCCCTGCATGAGGGCGGAGGCGCCGAGCCGGTTGGCCCCGTGGTCGGAGAAGTTGGCCTCGCCGATGGCGAAGAGGCCGGGGACGGTGGTCTGCAGGTCGTAGTCGACCCAGAGCCCTCCCATCGTGTAGTGGACGGCGGGGTAGATCCGCATGGGGACCTCGTACGGGTTCTCGGCGGTGATCCGCGCGTACATGTCGAAGAGGTTCCCGTACTTCTCCTCGACCGCCTTGCGGCCCATCCGCCGGATGGCGTCGGCGAAGTCGAGGTACACCCCCTGCCCGCCGGGGCCGACGCCGCGGCCCTCGTCGCAGACGTTCTTCGCGGCGCGGGAGGCGATGTCACGCGGGACGAGGTTGCCGAAGGAGGGGTAGATCCGCTCCAGGTAGTAGTCGCGCTCGTCCTCGGGGATGTCGGCCGCGGCGCGGGTGTCGCCCTTGGCCTTGGGGACCCAGATCCGGCCGTCGTTGCGGAGCGACTCGCTCATCAGGGTCAGCTTGGACTGGTGGTCGCCGGTGCGCGGGATGCAGGTGGGGTGGATCTGGGTGAAGCAGGGGTTGGCGAAGTACGCGCCGCGCCGGTGGGCCCGCCAGACGGCGGTGGCATTGGAGTTCATGGCGTTCGTCGACAGGTAGAAGACGTTGCCGTAGCCGCCGCTGGCGAGGACCACCGCGTCCGCGTAGTGGGTGGAGATCTCGCCGGTGATCAGGTCGCGGGCGACGATGCCGCGGGCCCGCCCGTCGACGACGACCAGGTCGAGCATCTCCGTACGGGCGTGCATCTCGACGTTTCCGGCGGCGATCTGCCGGGACAGTGCCTGGTAGGCGCCGAGCAGGAGCTGCTGGCCGGTCTGGCCGCGGGCGTAGAAGGTGCGGGAGACCTGGACGCCGCCGAAGGAGCGGGTGTCGAGGAGTCCGCCGTACTCGCGGGCGAAGGGGACGCCCTGGGCGACGCACTGGTCGATGATCTCGACGGAGATCTGGGCGAGCCGGTGGACGTTGGACTCGCGGGCGCGGAAGTCGCCGCCCTTGACGGTGTCGTAGAAGAGCCGGTGGATCGAGTCGCCGTCGTTGCGGTAGTTCTTGGCGGCGTTGATGCCGCCCTGGGCGGCGATGGAGTGGGCCCGGCGCGGGGAGTCCTGGAAGCAGAACTGGACGACGTGGTAGCCCTGTTCGGCGAGGGTGGCGCCGGCCGAGCCGCCGGCCAGGCCGGTGCCGACCACGATGATCCGGTGCTTGCGGCGGTTGGCCGGGTTGACCAGCTTCGCCTGGAAACGGCGGGTGTCCCAGCGTTCGGCGACGGGGCCCGCGGGGGCCTTGTGGTCGACGACCGGCTCACCGGTCGTGTAGTCGAGGAAGCTCATGTCAGCCCACCACTCCGGTCATGACGGCTACGGGTACGGAGATGAAGCCCGCGGTCAGGACGAGCGCGAGGCCGTTCGCGAGGCCGCGGAGGAGGCGCTCGCGGCGGGCGTTGCCGACGCCGAGGGTCTGGGCGGCGCTCCAGAAGCCGTGCCGGACGTGGAGGCCGACGGCGAGCATGGCGACGATGTAGATGACGTTGCCGTACCAGGTGGAGAAGGTGTCGACGACGTTCTGGTAGGGCTTGCCCTCCTCGAAGCCGCCGGGGTGGACGGTGCCGGTGGTCAGGTCGAGGACGTGCCAGACGATGAAGAGGGCGAGGATGATCCCGCCCCAGCGCATGGTGCGGGTGGCGTACGAGGAGCGCTTGCGGCGGTGGACGTACGCGGTGGGGCGGGCCCGCACGTCGCGGCGGCTGAGCTGGTACGCCGAGACGGCGTGGGCCACGACGGCGGCGAGGAGCACGATCCGGACGAGCCAGAGGGCCCACTCGTGGTGCAGGACGGGGGCGCCCATGACCCGCAGCCAGTGGCCGTAGGCGTTGAACTCCTCGGGGCCGAAGAAGACCTTCAGGTTGCCGGCGACATGGGCGACGAGATAGCCGAGCATGAGCAGCCCGCTGACTGCCATGACCGTCTTCTTGCCGAGGGTCGATGACAGGAATCCGCGTGACGGTGTGGGGGACGGCGGGCGGCCCGTCGTCCGGTCCCTCGTGGGTGCCAGAGCCATGTCCACGACGCTAGGGCCGAAGGGCCCGAGAGGTCCAAGACATGGTCCAGCTGATCTCGATAGGCCCACCCTATGAATGTCGCCTACCCTGGTGACCATGCAGTTCCAGCAGCTCCTCTACTTCGTCGCCGTGGCCGAGACCCGTCACTTCACCCGGGCCGCCGAACGCGTCCATGTCTCGCAGCCCTCGCTCTCCCAGCAGATCAAAGCCCTGGAACAGGAGTTGGGCGCCGAGCTGTTCAGCCGCGCCCGGGGGAACATCACACTCACCGACGCGGGCGAGGCCCTGCTGCCGCTCGCGCGCCGGATCCTCGCCGACACGGAGACGGCCCGGATCGAGGTGCAGGAGCTGGCCCAGCTGAAGCGGGGCCGGGTACGGCTCGGCGCGACCCCGAGCCTGTGCACGGGGCTGCTCCCGGACGTGCTGCGCGCCTTCCACGACCTGCATCCGGGGATCGAGCTCCTCATCGAGGAGGGCGGCTCGCACGATCTCGTACGGGAGCTGGCCCGCGGGGCCCTCGACCTGGCGCTGGTCGTGCTGCCGCTGCCGAGCCCCTCACCGGCCCTGACGACGGTCGAGCTGCTCCGGGAGGACCTGGTGGTCGTCTCCTCGGCCGCGGCCCCGGCGCCGCGCCGACCGGTACGGATCACCGACCTGCGGGACCAGCCGCTCGTGATGTTCCGGCACGGCTACGACCTGCGGGAACTGACCGTGGCGGCCTGCCGGGCCGAGGGCTTCGAGCCGACGTTCACGGTCGAGGGCGGTGAGCTCGACGCGGTCCTCGGGTTCGTACGGGCCGGGCTCGGACTGGCGGTCGTCCCCGCGATGGTGGCGGCGCGGGCGGGCCGGGACCTCCGCGTGACCGCCCTGGCCCGGCCGGGCCTGCGCCGGACCATCGCCCTGGCGCACCGGAGCGACGTCGCACCGCCGAGGGCGGCGCGGGAGCTCCAGCGGATGCTGCTGGCATCGCGGCGGGGCGGCCCGGACCGGGCGGCGGGCACCGGCTGAGGAGACCTTCGCCACGGCCCCCCGCCGCTCCTCCCGCACC
>NZ_LIPQ01000648.1 GCF_001418135.1 Streptomyces aureus | reverse complement strand
CGCGGTCCACTCCGGAGTGGAGGGCACGGTCAACGAGTTCGCCTCGCCCACAGACACGGCATGCGGCGCTGCCGCTACCTAGGGGACAGGGAGAGCCCACATCCAGCACGTCCTGATGGCCATCGCCGTCAACATCGAGCGCCTCAGCGGACTTCCACCAACCGAGGAATCACCCACACCCCGCCGACCGACTGCGTTCCAGAACGATCTCGACCATCGCGAGATGCCCCGGCCGAGGTCGTGGCGAACCCTGGCACCTAACCTTGACGGCTCCAAGATCCCCGACAGAGTCAAGCTTGGGGCGAACACGATCGCGGTCTTGCGGCCCGCTGAAACCCGGGGTGCCAGATCTTCACTTACCCAGGAACTTGGCGCGGCCGGAAACATCGACTACAACACCACCCACACCGAAAGCACAGCCAACGTCATGCGAGCAGAGATGGGTGAACAAGGTTGGATCAAATCATCGACAACGGTTCTGCCCTGGTGGGCAAGCGATGCACCGCCCACTACACGGCGCCGGGCGGACGCACCAGGTGTCAGTGGGAGAAGCCGTTCTCCCGAAATAAGGACGCGGTCGACTTGGCCACCAAGATGGAAGGCGACCAGCGCGAGAACATCACGTCGGCCCCGACGCCGGCAAGATGTCGCTCCGCCGGTACTGGGACGACTGGCTCGCGAAGAAGACCGCTTCCGTCGAAACTCTCAAGTCGTGCGAGCGCATCCTCCGCCTCCATGTGATCCCCACCCTGGGGCCCTTGAGCCGTTCACCAATCTCCTTCTGATCCGCAACGCCAGCGGCTGACGCCCCTGTCCCGATCTGCTGCGCAAGTCTTGAGACCCCGCCATCAGGCAGGCTCGATCTGCCTGCGTGCAACCCGCACGACTAGCGCCGCAAATGGACCACCGTGGGCCGCGGCCACCTCGTGCAGGACCCGTAGGAACGCCGCCGTCAGGCCGTCGAAAAGTTGGTGAGGCCACACATGCTCATACCAGGCCGAGCGACCGCAGTGCGCGGTGCTGACTTGGTGCTGACTTGACCGGCCAGAAGATGTAGCAGACACCCCCTGTACCGCCTCTGACCTTGCCGTTCGCGTC
>NZ_LIPQ01000647.1 GCF_001418135.1 Streptomyces aureus | reverse complement strand
AGGGCGGGAGGCCGACGGCCCGCCCGCCGGCCTCCCGCCCTCCCAGTCGGCTCGCCGACCTCACCTCTCTCGTCCGGCCCCACCAGTGGACGAAGAACCTGGTCGTCGTCCCTCTCGGCCTGCTCGGCGCGCCCCACCTCGACGGTGCCGCGCTCGGTGGAGCCCTCGCCGCGATCGGTGTCTTCACCCTCGCGTCCGCGCTGATCTACCTGGTCAACGACCTCGGCGACCGGGACCGGGACCGCCGCCACCCGGAGAAGCGGCACCGGCCGATCGCCGCCGGCCGGATCGGCGTCGCGACCGCCGTCTCCTTCGCCGCAGCCCTCGCCGTCCTCCTCGCGGCGACGGTCGGTCTCACGGTGTTCACCGGGACGGCCGCGCTCGTCGACTGGTGGCCGGTCGCCGCGTACGTCGCGCTGAACGCCGCGTACAGCAAGGGGCTCAAGCACGTCCCGCTGCTCGACGTCTTCATCGTCGCCCTCGGTTTCGTCCTGCGGCTCGCCCAGGGCTGCCTGGCCTCGGGCAACCCCGTGCCGAGCTGGCTCACCCTCTGTGTCTTCTCCCTCTGTCTGCTGCTGATCCTGGGCAAGCGGCGCCACGAGATGGCGGTCGGCGGGGTGCTGCACCGGCCCGCGCTGCGCGGCTACACCCTCGGCTTCCTCGACCAGCTGCTCGCCTTCACCGCGGTGCTCACGGCGGTCAGTTACGTCCTGCAGGTGCAGGGCAGCCCGGTCTTCGGCCCGCACGGACCGCTGGTCGCGGTGCTCACCGCCCCGTTCGCGCTCTTCGGCCTCGCCCGCTATCTGCAGCTGCTCGTGGTCGACGCGGGCGGCGGCAATCCCTCGCGGGCGCTGTTCAGCGACCGGATGACCGTCTCCAACGCCCTGCTCTGGTCGGCACTGCTGGCCGGCGCGTGGCCGCTGAGCCACCTCGGGTGATGACGACGGTCATGACGACGACGACCACCGCGCCGCCCGACACGCGGTCCCCCGCCGCCGAAGCTCCCCCGGCCCCGCGCGGCCGCCCGCGTCGACCACGAGCAGCTGCAGAT
>NZ_LIPQ01000646.1 GCF_001418135.1 Streptomyces aureus | reverse complement strand
GCGGGGGCGGCCGATCCGGGCGGAACGGTCGAGGGCGCCGGTCAGGGTCGCGCGGGTGCGGGTGGCGAGGCGCTTCTCCAGGTCGTCGACGACCTTGCGCACGACGGCCCGCGCGGTCTCCCTGGTCGTCTCGGGCATAGCCTTGTGGAGGGAGAGGAGGGTGCCGACGAGATGGACGTCCGCCTCGACGGCCTCCAGCATCTCCGGCTCCAGGAGCAGGGTGGCGAGGCCCAGCCGGTCGATCGCGTCGCGCTGCATGACCTGGACGACGGAGCTGGGGAAGTAGGTGCGGATGTCGCCGAGCCAGCGGGCGACGGAGGGCGCGGAGGCCCCGAGTCCGGCCGAGCGGTCCCTTCCGGTGCGGTCGCCGCCCTGGTTCCCGCGGCCGTAGAGCGCGGTGAGGGCCCCGTCCATGGCGGCGTCGGTGCCGGTGAGCGCGCGGCCGGTGCCCTCCGCCTCCCCGCCGCCGAGGACGAGCCGCCAGCGGCGCAGCCTCTCGTCGTCCGCCGCCGCTCCCGTGTTCGCGTCGGCGGCCGGGCCGGTGGTCACGTCGGTGGTCGTGCCGGTGCTCATACGAGGGCCTCCGTGCCGAGGACGAGGTGGAGGAGGGGCAGGACGGCGTCCGCCCGGTCCCGGTCAGGGGTGGGCGCGAAGCCGGGGACGCGGGTGGTGTGCCCGGGGCCGCCGGCCCGCGGGCCGCGGGCGATCAGCTCGCCGAGGGTGCGGCGCACGCCCGGCTCGTATCCGGAGAAGGTGCGCCGCAGCAGCGGCAGGACGTCGCTGAACGCCTCCACGGGGACGCCCGTCAGCCAGTCGTCGACCAGTCCGAGGAGGCGCTCGTCGTGGACCAGGAGCAGTCCGCCGCCCGAGGCCCCGCCGACGAAGCCGTCGATCCAGGCGGCGGCGTCGGCCGGCGGGGTGCCCGGCGAGAGGGCGCGGCTCATGAGGAGGGCGGCCTCGTCCTCGGCGATCCGGCCCTCGTCCAGCAGGAGCCGGGCGGCACGGCCCCTGAGGATGCCCGGGATCCGGTCGCGGTCGGCGAGCCGGCGGAGGACGCCGGCCCAGCGGTCGGTCAGCCCGTCCGCCCCCGGGAGCAGTCCGAGGGCCTGGTGCACCTCGTCGATCCGCTCGCGCATGGCGGCGGCCGCGTCGGCGTCGAGTCCCGCGCAGGCGGGCGGCAGGCCGACGCAGATCCGTTCGGCGAGGCCTGCGGCCACGTCCGCGAGGGCCGCCGTCTCGGTGCCCCGGACGTCGCCGTAGCGCAGGGAGCGGGCGAGGGCGGGGAGTGCCTGGGCGAGATGCGCGACGTCGGAGTCGAGCGCGGCCCGGTCGGCGAGCGCCCGCATGACGACGGGGAGCGCGTCGGTGAGCCCGGCCAGCAGGCACTGCTCGGCGACGGCGGTGATGTCGGCGAGGGCCTCGGCCCCCTGGGCCCGGGACCTGGCCCGGGCGGTGGCGGCGGCCTCGACGGTGGTGCCCCAGACGCCGGCCTCGGCGACCTGGACGTGCAGCTCGGGCTCCCAACGCAGCCGCCAGGTCTCCCGGAAGGTGCCGGTGCCGGACCGGCCGGTGGCGGGTTCGCCCCAGCCGATGCCGAGGAGCCGCAGCCGGTGCAGCAGCCTGCTGCGCTGCCCGTCCATGTCCTTGCGTAGGTCGAGGTCGAGCTCGCGCTCGGTGGCCTCGGGCTTGAGGCGCAGGGTGCGCTGACGGCGGGCCAGATCGCGCTGGAGGGGGACGGCGGGGGCGCCGGCCGGGACCTCGCCGAGGACGTCGCCGACGACGAGGCGGTCCCGGACGAGGTCGAGCGGCACGTCGGAGCCCTCGCAGAGCACGGCGCGGACGGCGTCGGTCGTCTCGTCGAGGCCGGGGAGCGGGCGGCCGCGCAGTGCGGCGAGGGTCTCGGCGAGCCGGACGGCCTCGATGACATGGGCGGAGGAGACGAGGTGGTCCTCGGCCCTGAGGAGTCCGGCGACCTTGGTCATCCACCGCTCGACGGGCCGGTCGGGGGCGGCGAAGAGGTGTGCGTACCAGCCGGGCGCCTCGATCCCCGCGCCGTACCCCGAGCGACGGGCGAGCCTGCGGTGGGTCCAGGGGACCCAGGTCATCTCGGTCTTCACCTTGGGCAGCCCCTTGAGCAGGGCCCGGTCGGCGGCGACGGTGGTCTTCCGGGTGAGGGCGGGGACGTGCCAGGCACCGCAGACGACGGCGACGGCGTCGCCGAACTCCTTGCGGGCGGCGCGCAGCCGGATCCGCATATGGGCCTCGCGGACGAGGTCACGGGGGTGCCCGCCGTGGCCGTACGCCTCGCGGAGCGCGCCCATCGCCTCGGCGAGGGCCTCGAAGGGGGCCGTGGGGTCGTCGTCACCGCGCAGTTCGACGACGTCCTCCCACCAGCGCTCGGCGTCCTCGTACCCGGCGACCCGGGCGAGTTCGGCGACCGGGTCGATCCGCAGGCCGCTGCCGGAGACCTCTTCCTCCCCGTCGTCCCAGGTGGGGTCGGCGGCGGCCAGGCCGTGCGCGGCGGGCAGGTCGATGAACCGGACGGCGGCGCCCCGGTCGAGGGCCCAGCGGATCGCGACCCACTCGGGCGAGAAGGCGGCCATCGGCCAGAACGCGGCCCGCCCCGGGTCGTCCACGGCGTGGGCGAGCAGCGCGACCGGCGGCCGCATGTCGGGATCTCCGGCGAGCTCCACGAGCGCGTCGGCCTCGGCGGGGCCTTCGACGAGCACGACGGCGGGCTTCGCCGCCTCCAGCGCGGCCCGCACTCCCCGCGCGGACCCGGGCCCGTGGTGGCGCACCCCGAGCACGAGCGGTCCACCGGGAAGGCCACGGCCGGACGCGGAGGTGGAAGCCGAACTGGAAGTGGACGTGGAAGAGGAGGTGGAGCTGGGAGTGGGAGTGGAGGTGGCCCCGGCCGTGGAGGTGGATGTC
>NZ_LIPQ01000645.1 GCF_001418135.1 Streptomyces aureus | reverse complement strand
GTCCACCCCCGGCGCGCCCTCCGCCCCCGACGCGTCCGCGGGCGACGACCGTCCCGGCTCCCCCTCCGTACCCACCGATCCGGCCGGCCCGACGTCCGCTCCGTTGTCGTCGTCGCCGACCTCGAACCCCCCGTACCCGGAAGGCACCTCGTGATGACCGGCTCCACCACCGACGAGAAGCTCAGCTGGCTCCTCGAGGGCCTGCTGGAACGCACCCCGGGCACCCGGCACGCCCTGGTGCTCTCCCGTGACGGCCTGAAGCTCTGCCGCACCCCCGAGCTCTCCGTCGACCAGGCCGACCAGCTCGCGGCGATCGCCGCCGGCATCCAGAGCCTGTCGCACGGTGCCTCCGTGGAGTTCGGCGACGGCACCGGCGGGGTCCGCTCCGCGATCGCCGAGTTCTACGGCGGCATCCTCTTCATCGTGGAGGCCGGCGAGGGCGCCCACCTCGCGGTCGTCGCCGACGAGGACGCCGACGCCGGCCTCGTGGGCCACAACATGTCGGAGCTGGTGGAGCAGTTGGGCGAGCACCTGGTCGCGAGGCCCCGGGGATGAGCCGAGGCAGGCCGGGCCGGGACGACTCCCCCGACCGGCTCTACACCCTGACCGGCGGCCGCAGTCGCGCCGGGTCCGACGCCTTCGACCTGGTGACCCTGGTGGTCTCCGAGAGCGACCCGGTCCCCGGCATGCAGTCGGAGCACGCCGCGATCCTGCGCATGTGCCGGTACCCCACCGCCGTCGTGGAGGTCGCGGCCGGGCTCGGACTGCCGGTGTCGATCACCCGGATCCTCCTGGCCGACCTGCACGACACCGGCCGGATCAGCGCCCGGCACCCCCGTGCGTCGTACCGCCTTCCCGATCACGACATCCTGGAGCAGGTGCTCGTTGGACTCCGTAACCTCTGAACAGCGCCAGACCCTGCACAGCACCGCCGACAACGGACTGAAGATCGTCGTCGTCGGCGGATTCGGAGTCGGCAAGACCACCCTCGTCCGCTCGGTCAGCGAGATCCGTCCGCTGAACACCGAGGAGACGATGACGCAGGCGGGCGAGGCCGTCGACGACACCGCCGGGGTCGCCGCCAAGTCGGCCACCACGGTGGCCTTCGACTTCGGCCGGATCTCGCTCGACACCCACAACGTCCTGTACCTGTTCGGGGCGCCCGGCCAGGAGCGGTTCTGGTTCCTGTGGGACCGGCTGTTCTCCGGGACCCTCGGCGCGGTCGTGCTCGTCGACACCCGCCG
>NZ_LIPQ01000644.1 GCF_001418135.1 Streptomyces aureus | reverse complement strand
CGCGGCCGTCTTCCCCGAGCTGGCGCTGGCCGCCGACCCGACGGTGCTGCGCGGCCGCCGCTTCGGCAACGCGGTGCTGCTCGCCTCAGACCGGGAACTGCCGGTGGCCGAACTGACCCGCCGGGTCGCCACCGACCCGCACCCGGGCCGGGTCGAACACGGGCGGGCGCTCGCCGACTTCGCCGGGGGAGCGGCGCCGGTCACCGACGCGAGCGCCAAGCCCTCACCCGTACCGCCCGCGTCCGCCTTCCGCTGACCGGCCGATCGCCCGGGGCGCCCGGGGCGCCCGGTCACACCGTGCGGTCGTCGATCTCCACGCGGGGCGCGGTGTCGTGCCAGACGCAGAAGACGGACAGTTCACGGCCGTTCGCCGTGAACGTGACCCGGATCCAGGTCGGCTGCTTCCACACCTGCATCTGCCAGCCCGAGGCGGGGATGGCCGAGACCAGCTCGGCCGAGTGCTCGCCCAGGTCGAAGGTGACCCGGCCGCCGTCCACCGTGTAGGTCTTCACGTTCGAGTCGGCGGGCGGTGTGGTGACGGGGGGCGCCTGCGTCGTCGGCCTCGCCGTCCGCGCGGGCGTCGTCGAGGGGGCGGCCGGGGTCGGACGG
Organism: Streptomyces aureus; assembly: GCF_001418135.1. Lineage (GTDB taxonomy): Bacteria > Actinomycetota > Actinomycetes > Streptomycetales > Streptomycetaceae > Streptomyces > Streptomyces aureus_A. Next base: position 2,213 of record NZ_LIPQ01000644.1, on the reverse strand, counting down.
CCGGCGCTCGGCGTCGGCCTCCTCGTGACGGCCGCGGTGGGTTCGACGGTCTCGGGCCGGTGGGTCGAGGAGGACAGCGGATCGCTGCCGGCCGCGTCCGTCTCACCGGCGCTGCCTGCCGGGAGGGGCAGCGCGCGCGGGGGGTCGTACACCGTCCCGGACATGACCGTGTGCACTCCCCACCAGGAGAGCGTGACCGCCGCGCCGGTGGCGAGCGACCAGGCCAGGGCGTGAACGAGTCCTCTTCGCATCCGGGCCATACTGCACCACACCCTCCCCGCCCTCACCGCAGGGTGCTCCTTGCCTCACATTCCCCCGAATGGCGTACGGTGCGGCCCATGGCAAGTGTGCTCGTGGTCGAGGACGACCAGTTCGTGCGCTCCGCCCTCATCCGCCGGCTTTCCGAGGCCTCCCACACGGTACGGAGCGTCGGTACGGCTCTGGAGGCATTGCGCGAGGTCGCCCATTTCCGGTTCGACGTGGTCATCCTGGACCTCGGACTGCCCGATCTGGACGGGTCGGAGGCGCTCAAGATGTTGCGCGGGATCACCGACGTACCGGTGATCATCGCGACCGCCCGGGACGACGAGGCGGAGATCGTACGGCTCCTCCACGCGGGCGCCGACGACTACCTCGTGAAGCCGTTCTCGGTCGACCACCTCTCGGCCCGGATGGCCGCCGTCCTGCGCCGGGCCCGGTCCGGCGCGGGCGAGGCACCGCCGCCACGGGTGATCCGGGTCGGCGGGCTCACCGTCGACCCGTTGCGCCGGCAGGCGGAACTCGACGGGGCACCCCTGGACCTGACCCGGCGCGAGTTCGACCTGCTCGCCTTCCTCGCCGGGCGGCCCGGGGTCGTCGTCCCGCGCAAGGAGCTGCTCGCCGAGGTGTGGCAGCAGTCGTACGGGGACGACCAGACCATCGACGTACACCTGTCGTGGCTGCGACGGAAACTGGGCGAGACGGCCGCCCGGCCCCGCTATCTGCACACCCTGCGCGGCGTCGGCGTGAAGCTGGAGCCGCCCCGGGAGCCGCAGCCGTGAGATGGGCGCTCGTCAAGGTGTCGCTCGCCGTCACCGCCATGGTCGTCGTCGCCTTCGCCGTACCCCTCGGGCTCGTCGTCAAGGAGATGGCCCGCGACCGGGCGTTCTCCAACGCCGAACGGCGGGCCGCCGGCCTCGCCCCCGTACTCGCCATCACCACCGACCGCGAGGAGCTCGACAAGGCCGTCGCCACCACCGAGGACGGGGCAGCCGGGCGGCTCGCCGTCCATGTGCCGGCCGCCGAACCCGGCGACCCGGGCCTGGAGATCGGCACCCGGCGGGCCGGCGAGGAGGAGCTGTCCGCCACCCGCCGGCTCGGCCGGGCGTCCATCGCCGAGGTGCCGGGCGGCTTCGCGCTGCTCCAGCCCACCGCGCTCAGCAGCGGCGAGGTCGCCGTCGTCGAACTCTTCGTCCCCGAGGGCGAGGTGTCCAACGGTGTCGCCACCGCCTGGCTGGTCCTCGCCGGGGTCGGCATCGCCCTGATCGTCGGCTCCGTCGCCGTCGCCGACCGGCTCGGCGTCCGGATGGTCCAGCCGGCGCAGCGGCTCGCGGGCGCCGCCCACGACCTCGGCGAGGGCAGGCTCGGCGCACGCGTCCCCGAGGAGGGGCCGCCCGAACTCAAGTCGGCCGCCGTCGCGTTCAACTCGATGGCCGACCAGGTCGTCCAGCTCCTCGCCAACGAGCGGGAACTGGCTGCCGACCTCTCCCACCGGCTCCGCACCCCGCTCACCGTGCTCCGGCTCAACGCGGCCTCGCTGGGCTCGGGCCCGGCCGCCGAGCAGACCCGCGCGGCCGTCGAGCAGCTGGAGCGCGAGGTCGACATCATCATCAGGACCGCCCGGGACGCGAAGCCGCAGACCCAGGCGACCGGCCCCGGCGCGGGCTGCGACGCCGCCGAAGTGGTGCGCGAGCGCATGGAGTTCTGGTCGGCGCTCGCCGAGGACGAGGGCCGCCGGGTCCGCGTCGCGGGCGTCGAGCGCCCGGTCCGCATCCCGGTCGCCCGGCCCGAACTCGTCGCCGCGCTCGACGCCTTGCTCGGCAACGTCTTCCGCCACACCCCCGAGGGCACGGCCTTCTCGATCGACGTCCACAACGGCGAGGACGCCGTCATCGTCCTCGTCTCCGACGCGGGCCCCGGCATCGCCGACCCGGCCGCCGCACTCGCCCGGGGCA
>NZ_LIPQ01000643.1 GCF_001418135.1 Streptomyces aureus | reverse complement strand
GCCGACACCCGCCTCGCCCCCGGCGCCCCCGGTTACCGCCGCATGAGCCTCGCGCTCTTCGCCGCCGGCCTCGCCGCCTTCGCGCTCCTCTACTCGACGCAGGCCCTCCTCCCGGCCGTCTCGGCCGAGTTCGGCGCCACCGCCTCCGCCGCCTCCTGGACCGTCTCGGCCGCGACCGGCGCCCTGGCCCTGTGTGTGCTCCCGCTCAGCGCCCTCTCGGAGCGCTTCGGCCGGCGCAGGATGATGATCGCCTCCCTGTCGGTCGCGGTCGGCATCGCGCTCCTCGTGCCGCTCGCCCCGAACCTGGAGTCCCTGATCGCCCTCCGCGCGATCCAGGGCGCCGCGCTCGCCGGGCTGCCGGCCTCCGCGATGGCCTTCCTCGCCGAGGAGGTCCGCCCCAAGGCGCTGATCGCCGCGATCGGCCTGTTCGTGGCGGGCAACTCGATCGGCGGCATGAGCGGCCGGCTGGTGACCGGCTGGGTGGCCCAGATGTGGGGCTGGCGGGCGGGTCTGGCCGCCGTCGGTCTGACGTCCCTGCTGTGCGTACTGGTCTTCCGGGCGCTGCTGCCGAAGGCACGGCACTTCACGCCGGGCACGCTCAACCCGAAGGTGCTCGCCCGGACCGTGCGGACGCACCTCGCGGACCCGCTGCTGATGCGTCTCTATGCGATCGGCGCCCTGTTCATGACGGTGTTCGGCGCGGTGTACACCGTGATCGGCTACCGCCTGGTCGAGGCCCCGTTCTCACTGCCGCAGGGCGTGATCGGCTCGATCTTCCTGATCTACCTGGTCGGCACGGTCTCCTCCGCCGCCGCAGGCCGGCTCGTCGGCCGGCTCGGCCGGCGCGGGGCCCTGTACCTGGCGGTCTCCACCACCGCCGCGGGCCTGCTGCTCTCGCTCTCCGACGCGCTGCCGGCGGTCCTCGCGGGCCTCGTCCTGATCACGGCCGGCTTCTTCGCGGGCCACGCGGTCGCCTCCTCGTCGGTGAGCCGTACGGCCACGACGGGCCGCGCGCAGGCCTCGGCGCTCTACCAGTCCGCGTACTACCTGGGCAGCAGCGTGGGCGGCACGCTCGGCGCGATCGCGTTCCACGCGGGCGGGTGG
>NZ_LIPQ01000642.1 GCF_001418135.1 Streptomyces aureus | reverse complement strand
GCTCCCCCCGACCGGCTCCCGTGCAGTACTGACGGGAGCCGGTCGGGGGGAGCTCCGTCAGGAGGGGAGTTCCTTGAGGCGGATGTCGCGGAAGGCGGCCTGGTCCGCGGCTCCGTGGTTCTGGATGCCGATGTGGCCGCTGGTGAGGCTGCGGGCGGGGTCGGTGTTGGTGAAGTCGTTGATCTTGGTGCCGTTGAGGAAGACCTGGAGGCGTTCGCCCTGGACGCGGATTTCGTAGGTGTTCCATTGGCCGGGCGGGCGGAGGGCCAGGTCGCGGGCCTTGAGGTTGGCGGACTTGAAGCCGTAGACGGCTCCGGTGGTGCGGTCGGCGGCGTCGGTGGCGTCGATCTGGATCTCGTAGCCGTTGTTCACGGCGGACCAGGGGTCGTCACTGGCGGGGAAGCCGACGAAGATGCCGGAGTTGGAGTCGCCGGTGAGTTTCCAGTCGAGGGTGAGGGAGTAGGACCGGAGTTCCTTGGCCTGGTACCAGAGCATGCCCATGCCGCCGGTGGAGTGGAGTTCGCGGTTGGTGATGTCGAAGCCGCCGGGTCCGGCCTGCTTCCAGCCTTCGTGGGTCTCGCCGTTGAAGAGGTCGCGGTAGCCGGTCCGGGGCCGGCAGTCGGCCTTGACCTGGCCGGTGGCGTAGCGGAGGCCGCCCAGCAGGTGCTGGCGGAAGGCGGGTTCGGCGTACGACTCCTTGGTGTGGCCGCCTCCGGTGTAGAAGGAGCGGCCGCCGCCGTAGGTCTGGCACCAGGCGATGGGGTGGTCGCCCTTCATGGTGCCGCCCTGGTAGGTGGTCTCGTCGAGGGTGGCGAGGACGCGGGCCTGGTCGCGGGGGTTGGTGCGGTAGTTGTACCACTCGTCGGTGCGCTGCCAGGGGCCGTCGATGTGGGCGGTGGCGGGGTGGGTGTGGTCTTCGGCGCGGACGGTGGCGGGCTGGATCTGGGGGTGGGACTGGAAGTAGGCGCCGACGAGTCCGCCGTAGAAGCTCCAGTCGTATTCGGTGTCGGCGGCGGCGTGGACGCCCATGTAGCCGCCGCCGGTGGAGACGTAGTTCTCGAAGGCCTTCTGCTGGTCGGCGTCGAGGACGTCGCCGGTGGTGGAGAGGAAGACGACGGCGTCGTAGCGGGCGAGGTTGTTGGTGGTGAACTGGCGGGGTTCTTCGGTGCTGTCGATGACGATGTCGCTGCCGGCGCCGAGTTCTCTGAGGGCGGTGATGCCGGTGCCGATGGAGTCGTGACGGAAGCCGGCGGTCTTGGAGAAGACGAGGACCCGTTTGGCGTTGCGGTCGGCCGGGGTGCTGGAGAACGTGAAGTCGTCGAGGTCGTAGAGGGCGCCGGTGCCGCCCTTGAAGACGAGGAAGAGTTCGGTGGTCTTGCGGGGCAGGTTCCGCAGGGGTACGTCGATGTCCTGGAAGGTCTCCCAGCTTCCGGTGACGGGGACGGGTGCGGAGCCGTGGAGGGGCCCGGTGGGTGAGCCGGTGCGGACTTCGAGGAAGCCGCCGTTGCCGCCGGAGGAGATGCGGGCGGTGAGCTTGGTGGCTCCGGTGACGTTGTAGGGCTTGAAGGAGATCCAGTCGCCGTTGTGGATGTCGCCGACGGTGCGTCCGCCGTTGGCCTGGGTCTTGTCGAAGAGGTTGACGCCGTTCTGGGCGTCGAAGTGCTCGGCCTGGCGGTGGCGGGGCTGGAGTTTGGCCTGGTCGTGGGTGGTGAGGGCGGCCTGGCCGCCACCTCCGCCGTCGGTGTACTCGGCGTCGAGGACGGCGAAGATGTTGGCGTCGTCGTCGTGGCCGCCGTCGGCGGAGGTCCTGATGGTGCCGGTGCAGCCGTTGGCGGTGGTGACGGGGTGGCCGTGGCTGTCGTGGCCGAGGACGTAGGTGACCTTGACCTTGGTGCAGTCGATGGTGCCGTCTTCGGGGTCGGTGACCGTGACCTTGAAGGGGATGTCGTCGCCGAAGGAGAAGAGGGCGCCTTCGGCGGGGAGTTCGAGGGTGACCTTGGGGGCGGTGTTGCCGACGACGATGTGGACGGAGGCGGAGCCGGTGCGGCCGCTCGCGTCCTTCGCCGTCACGGTCGCCGTGTAAGTGCCGTTCTTGCGGTACGTGTAGGTGGGGTTGGCGGCCGTGGAGGTTCCGCCGTCGCCGAAGTCCCAGGTGTAGGTGAGGGCGTCGCCGTCGCCGTCGGTGGTGCCGGCGGAGGAGAAGCCGACCTTCAGCGGGGCGGTGCCTGAGGTCTTGTCGACGCTCGCCTCGGCGACCGGGGAGCGTCCGCCGGTGGCGTTCTCGATGCGGTAGAGGCCGGAGTTGTGGTCGCCGCCGAACCATGCGGTGCCGTAGTCGAGGACGTAGAGGGCTCCGTCGGGGCCGAAGGCCATGTCCATGATCTGGGTGCCGGTCCAGGGGACGTCGTTGATGGAGGCGACGGTGCCGTTGGCGTCCTGGTCGATGCGCTTGATCCAGCGGCGGCCGAATTCGCCGGCGAAGAAGTCGCCGTCGTACGTCTCGGGGAACTTCACCGGGGACGTGTTGGCGGGGTCGTAGCGGTAGACGGGCCCGCCCATGGGTGATTCGGAGCCGGTGCCGAACTCGGGGACGGAGCCGCCGTTGTAGGGGATCCAGGCGGGTTCGGCGGGCGGGAGGTCGACGAGTCCGGTGTTGTACGGGGAGTCGTTCCTGAGGGCGGCGCAGTCGTAGGTGGCGCCGGAGGTCTTGGTGGCGAAGTCGTAGTCGACGTAGGGGTCGTTGGTGCCGGTGCAGAAGGGCCAGCCGAAGTTTCCGGGCTTGGTGACGCGGGCGAACTCGACCTGTCCGGCGGGGCCACGCCGGGGGTCGGCGGCGCCGGCGTCGGGGCCGTAGTCGCCGACGTAGAGGATGCCGGTGGCCTTGTCGACGCTGAAGCGGAAGGGGTTGCGGAAGCCCATGGCGTAGATCTCGGGCCGGGTCCTGGCGGTGCCGGGGGCGAAGAGGTTGCCGTCGGGGACGGTGTAGGTGCCGTCGTCGGCGACCTTGATGCGGAGGATCTTGCCGCGGAGGTCGTTGGTGTTGCCGGAGGTGCGGCGGGCGTCGAAGGCGGGGTTGCGGCCGGGGCGTTCGTCGATGGGGGTGTAGCCGTCGGAGGCGAAGGGGTTGGAGTCGTCGCCGGTCGAGAGGTAGAGGTTGCCCTGGGCGTCGAAGTCGATGTCGCCACCGACGTGGCAGCAGATCCCGCGGGTGGCGGGGATGTCGATGACCTTCTTCTCGCTGGCGTTGTCGAGGGTGCCGTCGGCTCTCAGGGTGAAGCGGGAGAGGCGGTTGACGCCGTCGTACTTCGCGAAGTCGGCGGCGGTTCCGTTCTCGGGGGCGTCGCCGGCGGGGGTGTCGAGGGGTGGGGCGTAGTAGAGGTAGACGGCTTTGTTCTGGGCGAAGTTCGGGTCGAGGCCGATGCCTTGGAGGCCTTCCTCGTCGTGGGAGTAGACGGGGACGGTGCCGATGACGGTGGTGTTGCCGGCGGCGTCGGTG
>NZ_LIPQ01000641.1 GCF_001418135.1 Streptomyces aureus | reverse complement strand
ATGCCCGTCGCGTACTCGCCGTCCTCGGCATCCTGGTCACGGCCGGCGAGTACGCGACGGGCATGATCCGCGCCTCCCTCACCGCCGTCCCCGGCCGCCTCCCCGTCCTGGGGGCGAAAGCCGCCGTCTACACCGGCACGGTCCTCACCCTCACGTTCGTCACCGACCTGCTGACCTTCCTCACCGCGCAGGTCTTCCTCGCCGACACCGACCAGGCCGCCTCCCTCACCGACGACGGCGTCCTCGCCGCCCTCGCGGGCAACGCCGCCGGCATCACCCTCCTCGGCCTGATCGCCCTCGGCCTCGGCGCGACCCTCCGCTCCGTACCCGGCGCGATCGGCGCCTTCGTCGGCGGCGTCATGATCCTGCCCGAGGTCCTCGGGATGCTCCCGTACGAGGCGATGGAGACGGGCGTCCGGTACTTCCCCACCCAGGCCGCCGACGCCCTCGGCTCGGCCACCCCGCTCCCGGGCGCGGCGTCCCCCGGCGCCGCCCTGCTCGCCCTGCTCCTGTGGGCGGCCGCGACGCTCGCGGTCCCCGCACTGTTGCTCAAGCGCCGGGACGTATGAGGATGATGACCGGGTGACCACGGAAGCGACCGCGACGCCGGGCCTCAGCCACTCCGTCCAGCAACTGCTGGCGCGGACCCGGGCGTTCGACACCCGCCGACCATGGCTGTGGGACTCCACGCTGACGCTCTTCTGGGCGGCGGTGGCACTGGTGGACGCCTCGGGCGGCTGGCGGAACACCGCCCCCGACCCGTCCGTCCCCGCCTGGCTCGTGGTCACCCTGAGCCTCGGCCTCTCCCTCCCGCTGTACCGGCGCCGCCGAGAGCCCCTGGCCGTGCTCACCGTGATGGCCTGCGCGGCGCTGGTCAGCGCCGCGTCCGGCGCCTTCCTCCAGGCCGGCTACCTCCAGATGGTCCCGGTCTTCCACCTCGCCCTCACCCGCCCGCCCTGCGCCCTCCTGTGGGCCTGCGCCCTGCTCCTGCCGCCACTCCTGACGGGGGCGGTCCGCTTCCCCCGCGGAAGCTGGGACCAGCACGTCGTCCCCACCCTGTGGGCATACGCGCTCGTCGCCCTCCTCGGCATCGCGGTCCGCGCCCGCAAGGACCACACGGCGGCGCTCGTCGACCGGGCCCGCCGCCTGGAGATCGAACGCGACCAGGAGGTACGGCTCGCGGCGGCGGCCGAACGGACCCGGATCGCCCGCGAGATGCACGACATCATCGGCCACAACCTCTCGGTCATCACGGGCCTCGCGG
>NZ_LIPQ01000640.1 GCF_001418135.1 Streptomyces aureus | reverse complement strand
CCGGCCGCCACCGGCGTCGGGCCGGCGAACCACCCCTTAAAGTGATCACGTGGCCGAGCAGCACACCCCCCGATCCCTGATCGTCTCCCTCTACGGCGCGTACGGCCGTGCGCCCGACGGGTCGCCGATGCCGGTGGCGGCGCTCATCCGGCTGCTCGCGATCCTCGGGGTGGACGCGCCCTCGGTGCGTTCCTCGGTGTCGCGGCTGAAGCGGCGCGGACTGCTGCTGCCGGGCCGGACGGCCGACGGGGCCGCCGGATACGCCCTCTCGGACGACGCCCGCAGGCTCCTGGACGACGGCGACCGCCGGATCTACGCCCGTACCGAACCCAAGCTCTCCGAGGGCTGGGTCCTGGCCGTCTTCTCGGTGCCCGAGGCCGAGCGGCACAAGCGGCACCTGCTTCGCTCGCGGCTCGCCCGGCTGGGCTTCGGCACGGCGGCGCCCGGCGTCTGGGTCGCACCCGCGCGGCTGTACGAGGAGACCCGGAACGCCCTGGAGCGCCTGGAGCTCTCCCCGTACGTGGACCTCTTCCGGGGCGACCACCTGGGGTACGCGGCGACGGCCGAGGCGGTGGCCCGCTGGTGGGACCTGCCGGCCATCGCCCGGCTCCACGAGGAGTTCCTGGCGGCCCACGAACCGGTGCTGCGGGCCTGGCGGACGGCCGGGGCGGGAGCGGAGGCCATGGCGGGCGCACAGGCCCCGGGAGGCGCCGAGAAGGCCTACCGGGACTATCTGCTCGTCCTGGACTCCTGGCGCCGGCTGCCGTACGCGGACCCGGTGCTCCCGGCCGAGCTGCTGCCCGACGACTGGCCGGGGCGGCGCTCGGCGGAGGTCTTCGCGGCCCTGCACGAGCTGCTGCGGGACCGCGGCGCGGAGTTCGTCGCCCCGTACGTGTCCGGGGCCGGGAACGGGTCCGGGAACGGGTCCGGGAACGGGTCCGGGGACTGGTCCCGGGCCTCGGACTAGTCCCGGGGCCTCGACCGTACCGCCAGGGCCCGGAGCAGGCAGGCGAAGCCCGCCGTGGTCAGGATCGCGCGGACCAGGTTCCACGCCACCCAGGGGGCCTCGAAGGCCTGCCGTGCGGACCTGGGGTCCTGGGCCGCGGCGAGCGCGTCGTTGAGGGGCACGTTCGCCGCCGAGGTGACCAGGAGGACCGCCACGGAGAGGACGAGCGCGGCGAGCGTCCAGATCCGGGCCCGGGTGGCGCGGTGCTGCCAGGCGGCCACCGCGGCGAGGATCGTCGCCCCGAAGAACGGGGTGAAGAAGACCGGGTTCTGGATGACCTCGTTGATGTTCCGCATCACCTCGACGTAGACCCGGTCGTCACTGCGCACCAGGGCCGGCATCACCGAGCACACGTACGCGAACCACACCCCCGCGATCAGTCCGGTCGCCACCGTCGCCGTGCCGAGGACCGCCCCGGCAGCCTTCCCACCCCGCTGCTCTGTCATGTCCCCAGTCAAGAGCAGGGGCGGCGCGCGGACCATGCTTTCGCGTCGCCCCCGCATACGCGGGCGTCCACGGTCCTCGGAGCGGTCCTCAGCCCCGGCGGCCGGTCGGGGGTGGGCGGTTGCCCGCGCGGTACGGGTCCGGCCAGGGGGCCGCCGGGCCCTCGTAGTCCTGTTCGGCGGCGGCGTGCAGGGTCCAGTTCGGGTCGTAGAGGTGCGGGCGGGCGAGGGCGCACAGGTCGGCGCGGCCGGCCAGGAGCAGGGAGTTGACGTCGTCCCAGGAGGAGATCGCGCCGACCGCGATCACGGGGACGCCGGTCCCGTTGCGGATCCGGTCGGCGTACGGGGTCTGGTACGAGCGGCCGTAGGCGGGGGTCTCGTCGGGGACGACCTGGCCGGTGGAGACGTCGATCGCGTCGGCGCCGTGCTCCGCGAAGGCGCGGGCGATCGCGACCGCGTCCTCGCCGGTCGTCCCGCCCTCGGCCCAGTCGGTGGCCGAGACGCGCACGGTCATGGGGCGGTCCTCGGGCCACACCTCCCGTACGGCGTCGAAGACTTCGAGCGGGAAGCGGAGCCGGGCGTCCAGATCGCCGCCGTAGCCGTCGGTGCGGTGGTTGGTGAGCGGGGAGAGGAAGCCGGAGAGCAGGTAGCCGTGGGCGCAGTGCAGTTCGAGGAGGTCGAAGCCGGCCTGGGCGGCGCGGCGGGCGGCTGCCGTGAACTCCTCGCGTACGGCGGCGAGTCCGGCGCGGTCGAGGGCGCGCGGGGTCTGGTTGACGCCGGGCCTGTACGGGAGGGGCGAGGCGGCGACGAGTTGCCAGTTGCCCTCGGGCAGGGGCTGGTCGATGCCCTCCCACATGCGCCGGGTGGAGCCCTTGCGGCCGGAGTGGCCGAGCTGGACGCCGATCGCCGTACCGGGTGCCCGGTCGTGGACGAAGTCCGTGATCCGGCTCCAGGCCGCGGCCTGTTCGTCGGTCCACAGTCCGGTGCAGCCGGGGGTGATCCGGCCCTCCGGGCTCACGCAGACCATCTCGGTCATGACGAGTCCGGGGCCGCCGAGGGCCCTGGCCCCCAGGTGGACGAGGTGGAAGTCGCCGGGAACGCCGTTCTCGGCGACGTACATGTCCATCGGGGAGACGACGATCCGGTTGCGCAGGGTCAGTCCGCGGAGCCGGAAGGGCGTGAACATCGGCGGGGTGCCGGGCGGGCAGCCGAAGTCGCGTTCGACGGTGGCGGTGAAGGCCGGGTCGCGGAGCCGCAGGTTGGCGTGGGTGACGCGGCGGCTGCGGGTGAGCAGGTCGAAGGCGAAGCGGCGGGGCGGCCGGTCGACGTGGCCCGCGAGCTCCTCGAACCACTGGAGGCTGGCGGTGGCCGCGCGCTGGGTGGACTCGACGACGGGCCGGCGCTCGGCCTCGTAGGCGGTGAGGGCCTCGGCGGGGGTGGGGTGGTCGCGGAGGCTGTGGGCCAGGGCCAGGGCGTCCTCGACGGCCAGTTTGGTGCCGGAGCCGATGGAGAAGTGCGCGGTGTGGGCGGCGTCGCCGATGAGCACGGTGTTGCCGTGCGACCAGCGCTGGTTGACGACGGTACGGAAGGCGGTCCAGGCGGAGCGGTGGGAGCGCAGCTCCCTGCCGCCGAGCGCCTCGGCGAAGATCTTCGCGCAGCGGGCGGTGGACTCCGCCTCGTCGAGTTCGTCGAAACCGGCGGCCCGCCAGACCTCCTCGCGCATCTCGACGATGGCGGTGGAGGCGCCGGCCTCGTAGGGGTAGGCGTGCAGCTGCATCACGCCGTACTCGGTCTCGGCGGTCTCGAAGCGGAAGGCCTCGAAGGCGAAGTCCGCGGCGAGCCAGATGTAGCGGCAGCGGTGGGCGGTGATCCGGGGGCGGAAGACGGCGGCGTGGGCCTCGCGGGTGCGGCTGTGCAGCCCGTCGGCGGCGACGACCAGGTCGTGGCCGGCGGCGAGGACGCCGGCGGGCGGGGCCTCCGTGCGGAAGCGGAGCCGTACGCCCAGGTCGGTGCAGCGGGCGTGCAGGATCTCCAGGAGCCGGCGGCGGCCGAGGGCGGCGAAGCCGTGGCCGGTGGAGGTGGTGCGGTGGCCCCGGTGGACGACGTCGATGTCGTCCCAGCGGACGAGGTCGCGGCCGAGTGCCTCGTAGACGACGGGGTCGGCGTCCCGGATGCCGCCGAGCGTCTCGTCGGAGAGGACGACGCCGAAGCCGAAGGTGTCGGAGGGGGCGTTCCGCTCCCAGACGGTGACCTCACGGGCGGGGTCGAGCCGCTTGAGGAGCGCGGCGGCGTAGAGCCCACCGGGTCCGCCACCGACGACGGCGATACGGGAGAGGGCGGAGGTGGGGGCG
>NZ_LIPQ01000064.1 GCF_001418135.1 Streptomyces aureus | reverse complement strand
GCCGCGCACCACCAACTCGCCGACCGCCACGAAGGCCCCGCGGGCGGCGAGTTGGTGGTGCGCGGCGGCCTCCGCGGCGGTGAGGACCGGGGCCACCCCCGCGTCCACGGCGTCGAAGAGCTTCACCCAGTGCTCGCGGTCCCGGGTCGCGAAACGGGCCGCGATCAGCTCGCGCAGCGCCGGCCAGGCCGCCGGGTCGGAGCGGTCCGGGAGTCCGCCGTCCCCGGGGAGGGTCCCGGCATCCGTGAGGCCCAGCTGCTCAAGGAGGTTCTGGTAGAGCCGGGGTTCGATGGCGGCGACCGCGAGGTGGCGGCCGTCGGCGGCCCGGTAGAGCGAGTAGTGCGGGGCGTCGGTGACGGTGTGGTTGCCGGGGACCTCGCGCCACTGGTGGATCAGCGTGGAGATCAGGGCGGCGCCGTCCGCGAGCGCGGTGTCGACGACCTGGCCGCGGCCCGAGCGCTCCCGCTCGTGGAGCGCGGCGAGCAGCCCCTGCACATGGGCGTTGGCGCCGCCGGCGAAGCTGGAGAGGTACGCGGTCGGCGGGAGTGCCGGGTCCCCGGTGGCCGGGTCGACGTCCAGCGCCCCGGTCAGGGCCAGGACCGCCAGGTCGTGGGCGGCCCGGCCCGCCCACTCGCCCTGCTGGCCCCAGCCGCTGACCCGCCCGTACACGAGGCGCGGGTTGCGCGCGTGGGCCGCCTCCGGCCCGATGCCGAGCCGGTCGGCGACGCCGGGGCGGAAGCCCTCGACCAGGATGTCCGCGTGCTCGACGAGCGACAGGGCCTGCTCGACGCCCTCGGGGCTCTTGAGGTCCAGGGCGACCGAACGGCGGCCGCGGGAGAGCGGGTTCTCCGCCGGGCGCGGCGCGTCGGGTCCGGCGGCCTTTCCGGGCGCCCGGTCGATCCGTACGACATCGGCACCGAGCCCCGAGAGGACGGTTCCGACGAACGCCGTCGGTGCCGAGCCCGCGAATTCCAGTACGCGCACTCCGGTCAGCGGTCCCGCCATGGCCAACTCCCTGGTGTTCAACGGTCTGTGACGCTTTCCACGCTATTCCGGAGGGCCGGGGAAGGGACTGCGGACATCCGTAGCGTCCGGAATTCGGCGGCACCCGAGACTGAGGGAATTCCCTCTTTCCCTATGTCGAAAGGCATGACGAAATGGCCGTCGTCTACACCGCCGAGGTCACCTCCACCGGAGACGGGCGCAACGGCGCCGTACGTTCCTCCGACGGGCTGCTCGATCTTCCGCTGTCGAGCCCCAAGGCCGTGGGAGGGTCCGGCACCGCGACCAACCCCGAGCAGCTCTTCGCCGCCGGCTACGCCGCCTGCTTCCACAGCGCGCTCCGGGTCTCCGCGCGTGAGTCCAGGCTCGCGCTGACGGACGACACGGTCGTCGCCGAGGTGGCGCTCCACAAGGAGGAGGGCGGATTCCACCTGTCGGTCGTCCTCACCGTCGAACTTCCCGGACTCGACGTCGACGAGGCCCGTCGCCTGGCCGACGCGGCGCACGGGCGCTGCCCGTACTCGAAGGCGATCCGGGGGAACGTCGAGGTGCGGGTGAACCTCGCCTCGTAGTCCGTACGGATGTGGATCGGTACCGATGCGCGTCCGTACCGGCGTGGATCGGTACCGATGTGCGTCCGTACCGCCGTGGATCCGCACCGAGGTGGATCCGTACGGAGGTGAAGGGGAAAGCCCCCGTGGTCCCTGCCACGGGGGCTTTCCCGATCTCTCGTCCACGGCCCTGACGTCAGGGCGTCGCCGCGGCGGCCGCCGCGGCCGCCGCCGGCAGTGCCTCGACCACCCGGCTCACCGCCCGGTCGTCGTGCGAGGCCGAGATGAACCAGGCCTCGAAAGGCGAGGGCGGCAGATAGACACCGCGGCGCAGGAGCTCGTGGAAGAAGGGCGTGTAGCGGTACGACTCCGTGGCGCGGACCCCGTCGAAGTCGACGACCTCGTCCTCGGTGAAGAAGACCGAGAACATCGTGCCGGAGTACTGGACCCGGTGTGCCACGCCCTCCTTGGTCAGAGCCGCCGAGACCTCGCGGCCGAGCGTCGCCGATACCTCGTCGAGCCGCTCGTACACCTCGGAGGTGCTGTGCCGGAGGGTGGCGAGGCCGGCGGCGGTGGCGACGGGGTTCCCCGAGAGCGTGCCCGCCTGGTAGACGGGCCCGGCCGGGGCCAGGTGGGCCATCACGTCGGCGCGTCCGCCGAAGGCCGCCGCCGGGAAGCCGCCGCCCATGACCTTGCCGAAGGTCAGCAGGTCGGGGGCGACGCCGTCCCGGCCGTACCAGCCGGAGCGGCTGGCCCGGAAGCCGGTCATCACCTCGTCGGAGATGAAGAGCGCCCCGTGCCGTGACGTGATCTCCTTCAGGCCCGCGTTGAAGCCGGGCAGCGGCGGCACGGCGCCCATGTTGCCGGGGGCGGCCTCCGTGATCACGGCGGCGATCTCGTCGCCGATCTCGGCGAAGACCTTCTCGACGGAGGCCAGGTCGTTGTACGGCAGGACGATCGTGTCGCTCGCCTGGGCTCCGGTGACGCCCGGGGTGTCGGGGAGGGCGAAGGTGGCGAGTCCGGAGCCGGCCGAAGCGAGGAGCGCGTCCACGTGGCCGTGGTAGCAGCCGGCGAACTTCACGATCTTGCCGCGGCCGGTGAAGCCGCGGGCGAGGCGGATCGCCGACATCGTCGCCTCGGTGCCGGAGCTGACGAGGCGGACCTGCTCGACCGGGGCGACCCGATCGACGATCTCCTCGGCGAGCTCGACCTCCCCGGTGGACGGGGCGCCGAAGGAGGTGCCGCGTGCCAGGGCCCCGGTGACCGCCTCGACGACGGCCGGGTGCCGGTGGCCCAGGATCATCGGGCCCCAGGAGCAGATCAGGTCGACGTACTCGTTGCCGTCGGCGTCGGTGAGGTACGGGCCCTGGGCCGAGGCCATGAAGGGCGGGGTGCCGCCGACGGCCCCGAAGGCGCGCACCGGGGAGTTGACGCCGCCGGGGGTGACCCGGCGGGCCCGCTCGAAGAGCGCTCTGCTCGCGGTGCCTGCGCCGCTCATCGCCCGGCCTCCTCGGAAGCTTCGAAACCGAGGGCCGCGTCGAGGACGACGGCGCCCTTCGGAAGGACGCGGACCGGGTTGAGGTCCAGGGCGAAGCCGTCAGGCCAGTCCTGCACCAACTCGCCCACCTTGTGCAGGAGTTCGGCGGCGGCCTCGATGTCCACCGCGGCCCGCCCCCGCGTCCCGCCGAGTATCCTCGCGCCGCGCAGCCCGCCGAGGAGGGCGGCCCCCTCGCCGGGGGCGAGCGGCAGGAGCCGGTGGCCGACGTCGTCCAGGACCTCGGTGAAGATCCCGCCGAGACCGGCGGTGAGCACCGGGCCCAGGTCGGTGGTGTGGACGCCGACGATCAGCTCGACACCCTCGCCCTTCTCGTCGATCAGCTCCTCGACGAGCACCTGTCCGCCGAGCGCGGCGAGCCGGGCGTGGACCTCGGGCGCGGTGTCGGCGGTGACGCCGATCTCCACTCCTCCGGCCTCGGTCTTGTGGAGCAGGCCGGGTACGACGGCCTTGAGCACCGCCGTGCCACCGACCTCGGTCACGGCGCGCACCGCGTCCTCGGCGCTCTCCGCGATCCGGCCCTTCGGCACCGCGATCCCCGCCTCGGCGAGGAGCCGCTTCAGCTCGGGCTCGGTGGCCTCGGCGCCGGGGCCGGGCACGGTCCCGGGGCGCGGGGCGTCCGGCAGGGTACGGGGGCGGCTGACCTCCCAGAGGGCGGCGGCGGCGCGCAGGGCGCGGGCCGGCGTCGGGTACTCGGGGAGTCCGGCGTCGCGCAGGTCGCGCGGGGCGTCGGGGGCGAGGAAGTCGGCGCCGGTGCGGGCGACGAGGATGGGCTTGCCGCCCTTCTCGGCCGCCCGGGACAGGGCGTTGACGGCCTTCTCGACATCGGGTCCGGCCATCACGCAGAAGGCGGCGACGATGATGTCGACGGTGTCGTCGGCGATCAGGACGTCGAGGGAGCGGTCGAAGAGCGAGGGGTCGCTGAGGACCGTGGCCGTGATGTCGACCGGGTTGTCGATGGCCCCGAAGGC
Organism: Streptomyces aureus; assembly: GCF_001418135.1. Classification (GTDB taxonomy): domain Bacteria; phylum Actinomycetota; class Actinomycetes; order Streptomycetales; family Streptomycetaceae; genus Streptomyces; species Streptomyces aureus_A. Next base: position 15,769 of record NZ_LIPQ01000064.1, on the reverse strand, counting down.
GGGGACGATCTCGGCGAGCGCCTCCTTGCTGCGCGGCTCCAGGGCGCTGAGCTCCAGGCCGTGGGCCTCGACGGCGTCGGCGGCGAGGATGCCGGAGCCGCCGGAGGTGGTGACCACGGCGACGCGGTTCCCGGTGGGGCGCCGCTCGGACTCGAAGACCCGTGCCACGTCGAGGAGTTCGTCGATGTCGTCGACGCGCACGATGCCGAGGCCGCGCAGGGCCGCGTCCAGGACGCGGTCGTCGGTGGCGAGGGCGCCGGTGTGCGAGGCGGCGGCCCGGCCGCCGGCCTCGGTGCGGCCCGACTTGAGGAGGGCCACGGGCTTGCCGGAGCCGGCCAGTTCACGGAGGGTCCCGATGTCCGGGGTGTCCTCCAAGTAGCCGAGCAAGCCGGTCACTTCGGGAACGCCGGCGAGTTCGCGCAGGACTTCGAGGGCGGTGACGTCGGCGTCGTTGCCGGTGCTGACGACCCAGCCGGGGCGCAGGCCCCGCTCCAGGGCGAGGCTGGCGGCCCCGAAGCCGAGGGCGCCGCTCTGGCTGACGAAGGCGAGGGTGCCGGGCTCGAAGGGCACGGACTCGGCACCGAAGAGGGGGCTGAAGGTGGCGAGGACGCGGTTCTCGTACCCGACGGCGCCGATGCAGTTCGGGCCGATGATCCGCAGGCCCCCGGCGCGGGCCTTGGCGACGATCTCGTCCTGGAGGCGGGCGCCGTCCTCGCCGGTCTCGGCGAAGCCGGAGGAGGCGATGACGGCGAGCTTGACGCCGGCGGCCACGCAGTCGTCGACGGCGCCGGCGACCCGTTCGGCGGAGACCATGATCAGTGCCAGGTCGACGGGACCCGGGGCGTCCTTCACGCTGGGGTACGCGGGGACGCCGAGGATCTCCGGGGACCGCGGGTTGACCGGCAGGATGCGGCCCTTGTAGCCGTAGCGGAGGAGGTAGTCGAGCGGCTTGCGGCCCAGGGCGCCGGGGCGCTCGCTGGCGCCGATGACGGCGATGGATTCGGCTTCCCAGAGAGCCGAGATGTCACTCATGCGATGGCCTCGATCTTCGTCTCGTTCTGTGCGTTCGGGTCGTTCTGCGCGTTCGGGTGGTTCTGTGCGTTCGGGTCGTTCGGCGTGGTGCCCGCGGCGCCGCTCTCGGCGTCGGCCGCCGCGAAGAGGCGGGTGAAGGCGGCGATGTGCCGGGCGCCGTCCGGGTCGGCCGCCAGCTCCCGCACCAGGACGGTGGGCTGGTGCAGGGCCTTGTCGACGATGCGCCGCACGCTGCGGTCGATCTCCCGCCGCACGGTTCCGTCGATCCCGTCGATGCCGTCCAGCCGGCGGGCGAGCCGGTCGAGTTCGGCCTCGGCCGCCTCGGTGGCGGCGGTCCGCAGCGCGGTGAGGACCGGCTTGGCACCGGCGAGCCGCAGTCCGGTGCGGAACTGCTCGACCTCCGCGTCGATCAGCTCGTGCGCGGCCTGGACGCTGGCCGCCGAGATCTCGTCCTCCTGGCCCTCCTCCGCGATCCGGCGGAGGTCGACGAAGGTGACGCCGGGCAGTTCGGCCGCGCCGGGGGCGATGTTGTGCGGCAGGGACAGGTCGAGCAGGAACAGCTCGCGGCCGTCCCGGGCGGCGAGCGCCTCCTCGACGTCCCGGGCGGAGACGAGGTGGCCGGTGGCGGCGGTGGCGCCGACGACCACGTCCACCTCCGTGAGCAGCTTGGGCAGGTCCGTCAGGTCGTACCCGACTCCCCCGGTGGTCTCGGCGAGCCGCTGTGCCTTCTCCGGGGTGCGGTTGGCGACGTGCACCCGGTCGAGGCCGGAGCGGCGCAGCGCGGCGACGACGACCCCGGCGAAGGCACCTGCGCCGATGACCAGGGCCGTCTTGCCGTGCAGGGAGCCGACCCTGCGTTCGAAGAAGCCGAGTCCCGCGGTGGCGAGTGAGCGGCCGGCCTCGTTGAGACCGGTCTCGTTGCGGGCGCGCTTGCCGACCCGCAGGGCGGTCTGCACGGCCTTGGCGAGGACCCGGCCGGTCCGGTCGAGCCGCTGGGACCGTTCGAGGCCCAGCTTCACCTGGCCGAGGATCTGGTCCTCGCCGACCACGACCGATTCGAGTCCGGAGGCCACGGCGAACAGATGGCGTACGGCCCCGTCGGCGTGGTGGCTGTAGAGGTGCGGAGCGATCTCGTCGTGGTCGACGCCGGTGTGCTCGGCGAACAGCCTTCCGAGGCCGCTCAGTTCGCCGGGGCCTGCCGGTTCGCCCGCGTCCCCGAAGCCGGTGGGGCCGCCCCGGGTCTCGGCGTAGATCTCCAGGCGGTTGCAGGTGGAGACGACGACGGCGGCGTCGATGCCGTCGACGGAGGTGACGTCGGAGACGAGGTCCTCGGCGGGCCGGTCGGTGCCGGCGAGTCTCTCCAGGAGGTCGAGCGGGGCGCTGGCATGGCTGATGCCGAGGACCAGCATGGTGGAGGACGGGCTCACCGGGTCACCGGTCCAGCGTCTGGGCGAACTCGGAGGCCCAGTAGGTGATGATCTGCGTGGCGCCCGCGCGGTGGATGGAGGCGAGGCTCTCGCGGACGACCTGGTCGCGGTCGATCCAGCCCTTGGCGGCGGCCGCCTCGACCATCGAGTACTCGCCGGAGACCTGGTAGGCGGCGACGGGCACCTGTACGTGGTCGGCGATGAGCCGGACGATGTCGAGGTAGGCGAGCGCGGGCTTCACCATCACCAGGTCGGCGCCCTCGGCCACGTCCAGCGAGACCTCCAGGAGGGACTCGCGGATGTTGCCGGGGAACTGCTGGTAGCCCTTGCGGTCGCCGCGCAGGGTGGACTCGACGGCGTCCCGGAAGGGGCCGTAGAAGTGCGAGGCGTACTTGGCGGAGTAGCCGAGGATCGCCACGGACTGGTGGCCCGCCCGGTCGAGCGCCTCGCGGATACGGCGTACCTGGCCGTCCATCATGCCGCTGGGGGCGACGATCTGGGCGCCCGCGTCGGCCTGGACGACGGCGGCCTGGGCGTACAGCTCGATGCTGGCGTCGTTGTCGACGTCGCCGTTCGCGTCCAGGACTCCGGTGTGGCCGTGGTCGGTGTACTCGTCGAGGTTGATGTCGCCGATGATCACGGAGGAGTCGCCGACCTCGGCGACGACGTCGCGGAGGGCGACCTGGAGGATGCCGTCCGGGTCGACCGCGCCGGTGCCGGTGGGGTCCTTGTGCTCGGGGATGCCGAAGAGGATGAGCCCGCCGACCCCGTTGGCGACCGCTTCGGCGGCGGCCTTGCGGAGGGTGTCACGCGTGTGCTGGAAGACGCCCGGCATGGAGGGGATCTCCCGCGCCTCCGTGAGGCCTTCGCGGAGGAAGAGGGGCTGGACGAGGTTGGCGGGGCCGACGCGGGTCTCGGCGGCGAACCGGCGCAGCGCGGGCGTGCGGCGCAGCCGGCGGGGGCGGTAGTAAGGGGCGGCGGGGTCGGTGGCCGCGGTGTTGCGGCCGTAGGCGTCGTACGTCATGGGCGTGACTCCTTCGAGGGCGTGGCGGCGTGCGGAGAAGGGGCGCTGTGCGGAGAAGGGGCGGACGTCGGGACGAGGAGGGCGCACGAGGCGGTGGACACGGCATCTCCTAGAGCGCCTCGCCGAGGAACACCTGCTCCAGGTGCTTGGCGACGGGCTCGTCCGGGCGGCTGAACCAGTAGCCGTGCCCGCTGCGCTGGAAGAGCTTCAACTCGCCCAGCTGGACGAGGGTTTCGGCGAGCTTGACCGCGAGCCCGGCCGGGTCGACGACGGGCAGGCCATGGAGTTCGTGGATGCCGAGGTGCCAGAGGATCTCGTTGGGGATGCCTTCGGCGGGGATGATGACCTCGGCCCCGGCCCGCGCGGCACGTTCGGCGGCCGCCGAGTACACCTCGACGAACTGGTCGAAGTCCCCTTCCAGGGAACGGTGTACGGAGTCCCAGCCGCCGGGGACGACCTCGTAGGAGCTGAGCGAGGACTCCAGGCGGTACTGCCGGATGTTGGCCCGGATGGGCTCCTCCAGGGGCGGCATGAAGCCGAGGACGCCGAAGCGCTGCCCGGTGAGCGCCGAGAGGAAGAACGCCGTCTCTCCGTAGCCGAGGGTCGGGATGGAGGCGAGGTGGCGGGCGTCGCGCAGGCCGGGATCCTGGCCGGCGGCGATCACCCAGGCGTCGTAGCCCTCCCGCTCCGCGACGAGCGCGGACTCGGAGAAGTGCCGGCTGAAGAGCACCTGGGCGGAGTGGTGGCCGACGAGGCCGAACGGCGTGGCGTCGGGGTAGGTGTCGGCCGGGAGGGTCTTGATGTCGATGGTGGTGCCGGGTGCGGCGATCGCGTCGAGGTGCTCGCGGTACCACTGGTCGAGCAGCGGCAGGCGTCCCTCAACGGTGTGCTTGTGAAACCAGATCCGCATGTGCGTCACCTTTCAGTGGTCGTGGTGCGACGTCGAGAAGTGATGCCTTGATCAGGTAGTCGACGGCCGAGCGGGGGTCGGCGGCGGTGCGCCGCAACGAGGCCAGCCGGGCCGGCAGTTCGGCCGCGCTGTCCAGTCCGGCCGTGCGGGCCTCGCTGCGCGGGATGACCGCCGTCTCGACGACCGATCGGCGCCGTTCGAGGGCCGTGTCGAGCGCCGCCTCGCCCGGGGCGTCGCCCCGCAGGACGGCGGCGAGGGCCCGGCCCGTCTCCACGGCGTCGTGGATCCCGCAGTTCATGTTCAGACCGCCGGCGGTGGACGTCAGATGGGCCGCGTCCCCGGCGAACAGCACCCGGCCGGCCCGGTAGCGGGGCAGCAGGAACCGCGCGAGCCGGTAGGTGTGGGCCTCGGCGATCCGGACGGCCCTTCCGGCGGCGCCCGGCAGGGCCTGCTCGACCCTGGCCCGGACGGCTTCGGGCGCGAGCACGGCGTCGCGGTCCGTCCCGCGCGGGATCCGGAAGATCAGCCGCCAGTGGTCGGGCATGCCCAGGGCGCTGAACGAGGCCCGGGCGTCGCGGACGTAGGACAGCGGGGCGAGCCCGGGAACCAGCTCGTCGAGCGGCGTCCCGGTGACGACGCGGAGCGCGTAGTCCGGGTACTCCTCGGCCGCGCCGGGGAGTCCGGCGAGCTCGCGGAGCCGGCTGCGGCTGCCGTCGGCCGCCAGGACGTACGGGTGACGGGTGACGGTGACCCGCCCCGCCGCGTCCTCGGTGCGCAGCCGCACGCCGCCGGTGGCCCCGCCGCCGATGTGTTCGGCCCCGGTGACGGTGGTCCCGAACCGTACGTCGGCGAGACCGGTGGCCGTCAGCTCGGCGAGCAACAGCGGCGTGAGCCGTGCCTGTTCGACATGGAGCCGGTACGGGTGACCGGTGTGCCCGGCGAGCACGGAGTAGTCCAGCTCGGCGTGGACGACGCCGTCCAGGTCGCGCCACTGGACACGGTCGACCGTACGGCCCTGGCGGCGCAGCGCGGCGGAGACGCCGAGCTCGTCGAGGAGGTCGAGGGTGGAGGGGTGGAAGGTGGACGCGCGGGACTCGGTGGCCAGCGTCTCCCGGGACTCCAGGAGGGTCACGCGGACGCCGGTCCGGGCGAGGACGAGCGCGGCGGTGAGTCCCACGGGCCCGGCGCCGACGACGGCGACCGGCCCGTGGGAGGCGGTATGGCCGCTCACGACACGGCCACGGCGACATCGCGACCGGCCGCGGCGGCATCGTGACCGCCATCCGGTCCGCCGGTCCTCGCACCGGTCCGCTCGGCGAGCCGGCGCAGCAGCGGGTGCGCGTCCGGGCCGTCGGCCGGCAGGCCGAGGGCGTCCCGGGCCCACCAGGCGCTCGCCAGGTTGGAGGTGAGCAGGGTGCGCCCGCTGTCCCGGCCGAGCTCGGCGAGGGCGTCGAAGGTGAACATGCCGGTGCCGGTGAACAACAGCGTCGCGTCCTCGGGGAGTTCGGCCTCACGCACCTGCGCGACGAGCTCCTCGGTGGTCACGTCGTACGGGGAGAAGCGGGCGCCGGCCCGGATCTTGACCACCCGGTCGACGGCGAGTCCGGCCGACTCCCAGTAGGCGTGGGACAGTTCGGTGAGCCAGGGCTCGTACGGCGAGATCAGGACCAGCCGCTCGGCGCCCACCGCGCGCGCCGTGTCGAGGATGGCGAGCGCCGCCGACCGTACGGGAGCTCCCACGCGCTCGGAGAGCTCCGCGCAGAGGGCCCGGTCGCCGTCCGGTGTCAGGAGGTAGTGCGAGCCGGTGCAGGAGACGACGGCCGCGTCGAGGCGCAGGCCACCGAAATTCCCCAGCACGTCGGGGAGTACGTCGTTGTACTTCTCCAGCCGGCCGCGGAGGTCTTTTCCGGGAAGGACCGGGAAGCGTGAGGTGTGGACATTGAATGCGGGGCTGACGAGGCTGCCGATCTCGGGTTCGGCCGCGGCGTTTCCCGAAGGAACCACCACGCCGAGTCGCGGCGCCGAATGCAGAGCCATGAACGAGTCACTCCCATCCGTCGGTGCCATTGACATCACCGTACGAGCGGAACGCACCGCACATCGATACGGGATTCCGCACCCGTGGCCGGATTCATCACCCGACGAAAACGGCGCCGCACCGTGAATACGGTGCGGCGCCGTGGCGTCCGAAATACGGAAGCGGAATTCAGTGGGCCCTTGCGGCCTCGGCGACGAATTCGTCGATCTTCGCCCGTCGGGTCAGTCCGCCGTTCACGGCCCAGTTCCCCTCCGGGATCTCGTTCACGACGAGCCAGACGACGGTGTCGGGCGTGGTCGCCTCCTGGACGTGCCGGGTGACCTCGACCGAGAGCGCTTCGTTGCGCTCGGGAGTGAGGAAGCCCTCCAGGGGCGTGACCACGACGAGGACGCCCGGGGCGGTGCCGGCCCCCGTGGCCGCGAACCCCTTGGCGGCCTCGCGGACGTAGACCCAGGTGGCTGCGGCGAAGAAGTCGGTACGGGGCAGCTCCATGGCCGACAGCACGGAGTCGGCGACCTGCTGCTGCAGGACCTCCGCGGCGGCCTCGGACAGCGTGCCCTCGGGAACGGTTATCTCGACAAGCGGCATGGTGAACTCCCCCAAGTGGATACGGACAGGAACAGGAACGGGTACCGGAAGGACGGGTACCGGAACGAACGGTCGCGGGCACAGGCACGTGCGCTTGTGCTCGCGCTTGTGCTTGTGCGGCGGAAGGATCAGCAGGCCAGCGCCGCCTCGAAGCGGTCGATGGCGGCGGCCAGTTGGGCGCGCCGGCGGATGTCGAGCTTGCGGTAGATGCGCGTGATGTGCAGCTCCACGGCCCGGGTCGACACCGTGAACGATTCCGCGATCTGCTTGTTGGTCAGGCCGTCGAGCATCATCGTGGCGATGCGCCGCTCGTGGGCGGTCAGTTCCTCACGGACGGCGACCTCCTCGCGTACGGCGGCCACCTCGCGGACGGACGGCGGGGTGGGCGCCGCGACGCCCCCGCGTATTCGCTCGTGGGTCCCGGCGCCACCGGTGGACCGCTCCAGACCGGCGAGCACCACGTGCCCCATGACCGCGTTCCATTCACGGACCCGTAACTCGCCGATGACCTGCGCCTGGGCGTAGGGATCGGCGTACAGGACCCGTAAGAGGGTGCCGCGGTCCCTGGCCTCGCAGACCAGGAGTTCCCCGGTACCGTCGCGCCAGGGTCCGCCGCCCAGCAGGATGCCGCGCGCGGCCATCCTTTTCCAATAGGTCCGGTGAGCCTCTCCGAAACTCAACCGGTCCGTCTCATTGCCACGGAAAACGAGTTCGACCACAAAAGCCACGTACGACTCCCCCATAAAGGCCGGGTGTTTCCACTCGTGACGCTACCATCCATCACCCGCCCCTTGAATGAACACAATGTTGCGGGCGGCGGCCCGGCATTTCCTGAGGGAATGGGGCGGCTAATCGGCCGCTGCCGGCGTCGGTACGGGAGCGGCCCCGGGCGCCGGTTCGGGCGCCGGGCGCGGCTTGCGCCGGAGCAGACCGGTGGCCGCGAGCACCGCGACCGCCCCGAGCCACACGGTCCAGCCGAGGGGCTCGTCGAGGACCACGGCGCCCAGGACGACGGCCACGGCGGTCATCAGATAGGTGACCGTGGAGGCCACGGTGGGCCCGTCCTTGATGATCAGCTCGAAGTTGAGCAGCGCGGCGAAGCCGGTGCAGACCACGCCGAGGATGAGGACGGAGATCACCGAGTCGGTGCGCCAGGTGATGGTCTGGAGGCCCAGGAAGGGGAAGGCGACCAGGAGGAGGACGGTGGCCGCGCTGAGCTGTCCGCCCGCGAGCATCAGAGGCGGAATGCCCTTGCCCACGAGGTACTTGCCCATGTACGCGAAGCTGGCACCGAAGCTGATGGAGCCGAGGACGAAGCAGAGGATGCTCCAACCGGTCCCGGCCGAGGACGAGTTCCAGGGTGAGGCGATGAGCGCGGTGCCGCCGAGGCCGAGCAGGACGCCGCCGGCCTTGAAGCCGGAGACCCGCTTCTCCTGGCCGAGCAGCAGGGCCGCGGCCAGGGTCCAGATCGGCGCGCTGCCGTTGACGACCGCGGCGACGCTGCTCGATCCGTCGATCTCCCCCTCGGCGTAGAGGGTCCACGGGATGGCGTTGCCGAGCAGCGCGGCGACGGTCAGATGGCCCCAGGTGGCGGCCTCCTTGGGAAGCCGGAGCCCCCTGGCGTAACCGATGGCGAGGATGACGACGGCCCCGAGGGCGAGCCGGATCAGCACCATCTGCACGGGTGAGAAGCCGTACCCGGCGATCTTGATCCACAGGAAGACGGAGCCCCAGATGAGACTCAGTGCGGCCAGCCGCGTGTAGGTGGCTTTGGACATGGGTGTTCCCGCTCTCCGGAGGCAGACAGGGCTCGGCAAGGAGTTGGAAGAGGAAAGGCGAAAGGGACGCGCGGAGCTCTCCGCGGTACGGGGTCGAGCCTCGCACCGGCGGTCGGACGGGTCCAGCAACGTCTGGTGGACGGTACCTTCCACCAGACGTGGCGAATCGAGTTCCCGCAGGTCAGTGGTGACGCGCCACGGTGTGCCGGCGGTGCCCGCTCAGCCGGCGACGGCCGCCCTGGCAGCCGTCCGCAGCGCGTCGAGGACGGCGGCGATCTCGGGGGACGTCTGGCTGCCCTCGCGTACGGCCGCGAAGACCGTCCGCGAGGGCGCCCGCTCGGTGAACGGGCGGATCGTCACCTCGGGCCGCGGGACCGGCTTGGCGAGGCGCGGCACGAGCGCGACCCCGAGGCCGAGCCGCACCGCCGCGAGCGTGGCGTCCCAGTCGCCGATGGCGTGGGAGGCCTGCGGGGTGAACCCGGCGGCCGTACACGCGGCGACGCCGATGTCGTGACAGAGGCCGGTCGTGGCGAAGATCCACGTCTCGTCGGCCAGGTCGGCGAGGAGCAGCCGTTCGCTGTCGAGGAGCCGGTGGCCGGCGGGGAGGGCGATGTCGAAGGGGTCGTCGCAGAGCACGACCCGGTGGAACCGCCCGTCGGAGCGTCCCTCGGAGCGGCTGTCGGAGCGGCTGTCGGAGGGACCGCCGGACAGGTCGTCACGCGGTCCTTCGAGGCGCCCCTCCTCACCCCCGGAGCGCTCCGCGCCTCCGGTGCCCCCCGGCCCTCCCTGGCCCGCCGCGGGCCGGGTCGTGTCCGCGGAGATGACGACATCCGTCTCGCCGCGCTGGAGCAGGGAGAAGCTCTCCGGCGGGTCGACCTCGGCCAGCGAGGTCCGCAGCAGCGGCCGGGTCTCCCGCAGCCGGGCGACGGCGGGCAGGATGAGCGCCGAGAGGGTGGTGGAGAAACCGGCGACCGCCACCTCGCCCCGCTCACCGCTCTGGTGGGCGGCGAGTTCCGCGCGCATCTGCTCGACCTGGGTGAAGACGGCGTCGGCGTGCCGGAGCACGATCCGCGCGGCCCCGGTGAGCCGCAGCCGGCGGCCGGACGGTTCGGTGAGCGGGACGCCCAACTCGCGTCCCAGGGCGCTGATCTGCTGCGAGACGGCCTGGGGGGTGAGGTGCAGGGCCTGGGCGGCCGCGCTGACGGTGCCGCGCTCGCTGAGTTCCCTCAGCACCCGCAGCTTCCGCAGGTCCGGATCGGTCACGTCACGCGCCCCCTCCCGCTGCCGCCGTTCGATCATCGTACGCAGCCGGCGTCCACGTCGATGACCTCCTTGGCCAGTGTCTCCAGGACGTCGAGGTCCCGGGCGGTGCGCCCCTCCTCGCGCCGGTCGCCCGGGTAGGTGGGGTCGAGGACGACGGCCCCCGCGCCCAGGTCCTGGAGGAGTCCGAGGTCGTCGGCGATCTGTGCCCGGGTGCCCTCGCCGAGCAGCCGTCCGGGACCGAGCGGCCGGGCGGTGACGCGGAGTTTGATCCGGGGGCAGACGTCGGGGACGGGCCGCTCGTGTTCCTCGGCGACCTGGCGGAGCGCGGGCAGTCCGACGCCGAGGAGCCAGTCGCCGGAGACGGAGGTGGGGTGCCAGGCGTCGCCGAGCCGGACGGCCCGCCGGAGCGCGCCGTAGCTGTGGCCGCCGACCCAGACGGGCGGGCCGGGCCGTTGCACGGGCAACGGTCCGGTGTGCACCTCGCGGAAGGAGACATGGGCGCCGTCGAAGGAGGCCACCTCGGCCGCCCAGCAGGCCTTGATCGCGGCGAGGTACTCGTCGCTGATCGCCCCGCGCTTGCGGTACGGGACGTCGAGGACGGCGAACTCCCGGGCGGCCCAGCCGGCGGCGGCGCCGAAGACGAGCCGGCCGTTGCTGAACCGGTCGATGTTGGCGGCGACGCGGGCGGTGTGCACGGGATGCCGGTACGGGAGGATCGTCACCGTCGTCCCGAGCCCCACGGTCCTGGTGACGCCCGCGAGCCAGGCGAGGGTCGCGAAGGGGTCGTAGAACGGGGCGGGGAAGAGGTGCTGCACGTCCGGGGTGAGCGCGACGTGGTCGGAGACCATCGCGTAGTGGTAGCCCATCGACTCGACTCGCAGCGCCCAGTCGGCGAGGGCGTCGGGGGTGGCCTCGGGCCCGTAGTTGGGCAGATTGACGCCGAATTTCATGGCGTGTTCCTTTCCAGGGCCTCGGCCGCGGTCACGCCCGCGGCTCCGGTCCCGTCTCTGTCACGTTGGTCGGTCGCGGCGCCACGCGACTCGGTCCCGGCGTCACGCCGGTCGGTCCCGGCGCCACGTCGGTCGGGCCCGGCGCCAGGCCGGTCGGGCCCGGCGTCACGCCGGTCGGTCCCGGCGCCGTGGTCTCCGGTCCCGGCCGCGGCCTCGCGTCCGGCGAGCGCGCGCACCGCGGTGAGGTGGAAGAGGACTCCCGCGAGCGCGACCCCGGCGGCGGGGAGCGGGAGCCAGCGGGCGTCGAGCCCGTGGGCGAGGGCGAGGCCGCCGAGCGCGGAGCCGACGGCGCCGCCGAGGTAGGTGGCGGAGCTGTTGAGGCCGACGGCGGCGGCTCCCCCCTCCCCCTCCCGCGCGAGCAGTCGATGCTGCTGGGGTACGACGAAGGCCCAGCCGACCGCTCCCCACACGATCAGGGGCAGCAGGACGAGGCCGGGCACGGTTCCGGTCCACGGCAGTAGGGCCAGGGCGGCGCCGAGGGTGCCGAGCAGGGCGACCGCGAGCAGGGCGGGCCTCCCCGTCCGGTCGACGAGGGTTCCGGCGAGGAGGCTGCCGCAGACCCCGCCGATGCCCCAGACCCAGAGGTACGGCACGGCGCTGCCGACGTCGGCGACCCGGTGGAGGACCGGTTCCAGATAGGTGTAGAGCCCGAGGCTGGCCACGGTCTGGGTGAAGGTGACGGCGACGACCACGGCGACGCGGGGTCGGGTCAGGGCGCCGAACCGGGCCCGCAGCGAGGGCGCCGCGGCCCCGCGTACCGGCGGAAGGGCGGTGCCCACCCCCGCCAGCGCGACCACACCGAGGCCGGTGATCAGCCAGAGGGCGGTACGCCAGCCCGATTCGGCGGCCACGAGCAGTCCGAGCGGCACGCCGAGGACCGTCCCCGCGCTCATTCCGCCGAGCACCAGGCCGAGGGCCCGCCCGCGCCGCTCGGGCGGCACGAGCGCGACGGCCGCGGTGGCCGCCGCCGGGGTGAAGAGGCCCGCTCCGGCACCGGCAAGGGCCCGGGTGCCGAGGAGTCCCGCGTACGAACCGGTCAGTGCGGTAGCGGCGTTGGCGACGACGAAGACCACGAGCGCCGTCACCAGGACTGTACGGGTCCCCCAGCGGGCGAGGACGGCCGAGAACAGGGGCGCGGCCAGGGCGTAGCAGAGGGTGAAGGCGGTGACGGACTGCCCGGCGAGGGAGACGGAGACCTGCAGGTCGGCGCCGATGTCCGGGAGCAGTCCCGCCATCGCGTAGGCGTCGGTCCCCATGGCGAAGGAGCCGAGCGCGAGCAGGGCCACCGCGCGCGTGCCGCCCATCACACTCCCTTTCGTTCGGCGTCCGCCCACGTCGTACGGGACGGCCCTCAGGACGCTACTGACCGTGCGCGCCGCTCGGGGCCCACACCACCGAAGAGGGTTCGGAGTCCCGCAGCCTCGCGCCCCCGCTCTTCTCGAATCGGCCGGTCACCGGCCTACGGTGGATCGATCGAGGAACCCCAGGAGGGAGTCCACCGTGCTCGACCTGTCCGTCATCAACGCGATGTTCCCGCCCGATCTCCCGGAACCGGCCGACTGGGAGCGCCGCTTCCGGCCGCGCGACCTGCCGGAGGGCGCCGAGGTGACGCGCTTCGCCCCGAGCCCCACCGGACATCTGCACATCGGCGGCCTGTACACGGCCGCCGTGGCGCGCGCCCTGGCCCACCAATCGGGTGGTGTGCACGTGCTGCGCGTCGAGGACACCGACCGGTCACGCCAAGTGGCGGGCGCGGCCGAGGAGTTCTCCCGGCTGCTCGCGGCCTTCGGGCTCGCGCCCGACGAGGGCGGGGTGACCGGTGCCGGGGAGTGGGGCCCGTACCTCCAGTCGGAGCGCCGGGACGTCTACCTCAGCCATGTGCGCGAACTGCTGCGGCGGGACCGTGCGTACCCCTGCTTCTGCGACAAGGAGCGGCTGGCCCGCAGTGCGGAGGAGCAGCGCGCGGGCCGCTCGCCGATCGGGTACTACGGCCGGTGGGCGCCGTGCCGGACGCTGGCCCCTGCGGAGGCGGCGCGCCGGATGGCGGCCGGTGAGCCGTACGTCGTGCGGTTCCGCTGCCCGTACGAGTTCCCCGGCCGGGTCCGGTTCACGGACCGGATCCGCGCCGCCGTCACCATGCAGGACAACGGCAACGACATCGTGCTGCTCAAGTCCTCGCAGGAGGACCTCCCCCTGCCGACCTACCACTTCGCGCATGTCGTGGACGATCATCTGATGCGGGTGTCGCTTGTGGTGCGCGGCGAGGAGTGGCTGTCCTCGACGCCGGTCCACCTCCAGCTCCACGCGGCGCTCGGCTTCGATCCGCCCGCGTACGCGCATCTGGCGCCCCTGATGAAGGCCGAGGGGCCCTCGCGGCGCAAGCTCAGCAAGCGCAAGGACCCCGAGGCGTCGGTGGACTACTACCTGTCGGCCGGGTATCCGCCGGCCGCCGTCCAGCACTATCTGCGCGGTCTCGCCAACATCCGGCTCATGGACGTCCCCACGGCCGAGGCGCTCGCCGCGCCCGTCCGGCTCGACGGCATGCGCCCCTCGGGGCCGCTGCTCGATCTGCCCAAACTGCACTCACTGAGCCGGGAGTTCATCGCCTCGCTCAGCCCCGACGAGCTGTACGGCCAGCTCCTCGCCTGGGCGGAGGAGTACGACCCGGAGCTCGGATCCGTCCTCGCACGGCGGCGGGGGCTCGCCCTGGCGGCGGTGGCCGCGGGCCGGCCGGAGGGCGCGCCCGCACGGAAGGACCTGGACCGTTGGTCCTGCTTCCGTGACCGCTACGGCTTCTTCTTCGCGGAGCTCTTCGGCTCGCCTCCGGCCGCCGACGACGACCGCTACGGCGGCCTGGACCCGGCCCTCGTACGCCGGATCGCCGGCGAGTTCGCCGCCACGCTCACCGATGAGCTCACCGGCGACTTCGACGCCGAGTCCGAGTCCGGCGCCGAATCCGCCGTCGACTCCGCACGGGAGGGAAGCGGGGCCGCCGCACCGGAGGAGTGGTACGGCGCGCTCCGCGCGCTGGCGGGGCGGCACGGTTACGCCCCTGACACGGCCTCCTGGCGCCGGGACCCGGAGCGCTGGGCGGGACCGCCGAGGGAGGTCGCGAACGTGGTCCGGGTCGCGCTCACGGGTGCCACCCGCAGCCCCGACCTGTTCGCGGTGGCCCGCGCGCTGGGCCGGGACGAGGTGCTGCGCCGCCTCACCGCCGTGGCGGGGTGAGGCGGCGCGCGCCCCGATGTCGTGCGAGCCGGCCTTCCAGGCCATCGGCCGACTCGCATCGGTCCGGTCGCGCGTACCGGCTTCGGTCAGTTCAGCGGCACGCTCCGGAGCCCGGCCCGGACGCCCGCGGCCGACGGCGCCGGGCTCTTGAGGAGGCCCTTGTCGCTGGAGCTCGCGGGCGCGTCCGCGCCGACCGGGGTGGTGGTCATGGGCCGGGCGGCCGCGCAGCGCTGCTTCTCGGCCTCCGACATGGGTCCGGTGCGCTGGAGCAGCCGGTCGGGCACGGCCCGCGAGGGCCCGTCGACGACGGCGTGCAGCCGGTAGTCGTCCTTCTTGCTGACGAACCAGCCCTCGACCCGCTCGCGGCTCGGCTGCATCTCCACCCAGCTCACCTCGCCGGGCTGGATCTTCTCCACGACCGTGCGCTGGTCGCTGCTGAACCACTGCCAGGGACGCTGCCAGACCTTCTCGTGGGCGAGGGCGAACTGGGTGGCCATGGGCCGCTCCTTGATGCGCTTCTCGTCCTCCGTCCGGTCCCCCGAAGTGGGAAGCCTGGCCACCTCGTTGAGCGCAAGGCCCGCGTCGGCGTAGGTCTGGGAGATGCTGTCGTGCCCGCGCTCGGAGTACGAGAGGAGCCGGGAGTGCTCCAGCGCGTTGCGGGTGCAGTTGACGAAGGCCTCGCCGACGACCCGTGCCCGGTCGTAGTAGCGGAAGGACCTGCGGGTGTCGGGCCGGAACGTGCAGGCGTTCTCGCCGTTGCAGGCGGCGGCGGCGTTGTGGAGGGTGCTCTCGCGGTCGTTGCCCTTGTACGCCTCCGAGGTCCCGAGCGCGGTCTTGCTCACGGTCTTGTCGACGTCCGGTGGCACCTCGACCGCGCGGACGCGGGCGATCATCGGCGAACAGGTCACATGGGTGCGGGAGTCGGTGACGCGTGAGGTGAAGGTGAGCAGCGGCTCGTTCTCGCTCGCGGTGAAGACGTAGGCGCGACCGGTCCAACGCCCCTTGCCCGGCGTGCCCTTCACCCGGTCGGGGTCGCCGGCGGTGGTCACCTCCTGCACCGGTCCGCCGGAGCCGACGACGGCGTAGGGCTGACCGGCGACGACCTGTTCCCCGGTGCACTCCTTGGAGACGGCGGGGCTGTCCTCGTACCTCACGGTGACCCTGGCGCCCGCGCGGACTCCGCGCAGCCGCTGCTGGAGGGTGTTGCCGTCCTTCTGGAGCGCGACGCCGTGGGAGGCGTCGGTGCGGCCCGAAGCGGTGGGCGAATAGCGCTGGTTGAGACCGGTCCAGTGGTCGATGCCGACGGTGGTGGGACCGTCGCCCTTCATGACGGGGTCGGCGAAGTCGCCGTTGAGGACGGGGACGGCCTGCTCGGCGGCGGCGGCCGAGGCGAGGGAGGAGTGGGGGACGACGGGCAGCAGCAGACCGGTGGCCCCGAGGACGACGAGGGCCGGGAGGGTGGTGCGGTTCA
>NZ_LIPQ01000639.1 GCF_001418135.1 Streptomyces aureus | reverse complement strand
CCCCCACATCCCCACCCCCCGCTCCAGGGAGGAACGCGATGCGCAGAAGAAAGCTGAACCTCGCGGCACTCGCCGCGGCCGCCCTCTTCCTCGTCCCCACCACCTCGGCGTCCGCCGCACCCGCCGGCGAGGACGCCGCCGCCCTCGGCTCCAAACGGCTGAACATCACCATGCAGGCCCAGCAGAAGACCAACTGGTGCTGGGCGGCCGGCGGCAACACCATCGCCACCTGGTTCGGCCGGAACTACAGCCAGAACCAGTTCTGCAACGCCGCCTTCAACCGTCAGCAGGGCTACGACTGCCCCAACAACCAGGCCACCCTCGGCAACGTCCAGACCGGGCTGCGCTGGGCCGGCGTCAACCCCGGGTCCTACGTGACCGGCTGGCTGCGCTACTCCACCGTCCAGACGGAGATCAACGCCGACCGGCCCGTCGAGACCCGCATCCAGTGGTCGAGCGGCGGCGGCCACATGCACGTGATCTACGGCTACGACGATGCCGACAGCTGGGTCTACTGGGGCGATCCCTGGCCCTCCAGCAACCGCTACAACTGGGCTTCGCACGCCTGGTACGTCGACAACGGCTCCTTCTCCTGGACCCACTCGCTCTACCGGATAGGGGCGTGACGACGATGAACGCACGTGCCACGGGTGCGGGGCTCCTCACCGCCGCCGCGCTCGTCCTGCTCGGCGCGCTTCCGGCGGACGCGGCCGACTCCCCGCCGCCCGCGCCCACCCCCGAACAGGCCGCCTCCGCGCCGGGGACCCTGGACACCCTGTCCCGGTTCTTCGCCCGGGACGGCGCCGTCGCCCGCTCGGCGGCCGCGCCGCGCGTCGAGGGCAGGTCGGTGCCCGTACGGATCCTCTCCCCGGACTTCGTCGCCGGGAAGCCGGGCGCTCCCGTCGCCCGGGTCGAGTTCCGCGCCAGCAGGGCCGTGTCCTCGGACGGCCAGAAGGCCTCGCTGTGGACGGTCCAGCGGACGGGCGGCTGGCAGGTCGTCAACATCGCCACCGGCGACGACGAGATCCGGTACGCGGAACTGGGCGGTGGCGGCCTGGTGTTCCGCGAGCCGCAGATCGACGCGTGGTACGTCCAGAAGGGGGCGAAGGTGCTGCCGCTGGACGAGGACGCGGTGCGGGCGGTCGGCCGGAACGGGACGAGCCTGGCCGCCTACCGCGACCGGGTGGTCCGTGCGTACGGGGACAAACTCCCCGGCTCGGCCTACGCGAAGAAGGGCACGGCGGGGGGCTACGGCGGGCCGCAGAAGGGTGCGTCGGGGGC
>NZ_LIPQ01000638.1 GCF_001418135.1 Streptomyces aureus | reverse complement strand
CCCCGGGGTCCGCCCCCCGCCCCGAGGTCCCGGCCGCCCCGGTGCCTTCGTCGTGGGGCCGCCCTCGGGCTCCCGCCGAGAGGTGTGTACCTTTCCGTTGAGCAGGTACGTACCTAGTCGCCGAAACACGCCTGCTCAGGCCGGTCGACCGGGCGTACGCCCGCCGCTCGGGGCGCGTGTGACACGGCGCCGACTCCCGTGCCCGCACCCCTGGTCGCACCTCCCCTCACCGGACCCCCGCCGCCCCGTGAGGGGTGACAAGGGTTTTCCCCGTATCGGGTTCACCCCCCCGTTGCCTACTGTCCTCCGCACCGGCAGATATCATCCCCCGACCGCACCCTGACAGGTGCATGCGGAGGGTGGCATCCGCCGGGGACGGCCTTGACCCGGGCCGTCGCGCCGGTGGCGGCGCACGGGCCCCCCAGCCCAGGGAATGCCGGATCGCGACCCCACTTCGCCCCTGTGTCCCGCGCCGCCGCCACTGCTCCGCAGCTACGTCGTACTCGAAAGGGCCACACCTTGAACGGTTCCAGGCGGAGAGTCATATCCGTGGTCGCGAGCGCCGCGATCCTCGGTGCCGCTGCCACGACCGGGGCGATCGCCGCCGCCCCGGGCGCTGCCACCCCGAAGCCCGCACCGGCTTCGCAGACGATGCGGGCGCTCCCCAGCGCCCCGGTCGAGAAGGTCATCGTCACCTACAAGAGCCAGGCCGCCGAGGCCGGCTCGAACGCCGCCGCGAAGAGCGACACGGCCGAGAAGGCCGCGAAGACGGGCGAGAAGCTCGCCTTCGAGCGTCGTCTCGCCGGCGGCGGCGCCCTGGTCGACCTGGGCGACAGCGCCACCAAGCAGGACCTGGCGGAGGTCATGGACGCGTTCCGCGCCGACCCCTCCGTCGCCTCCGTCGAGCCTGACATCCGCGCCTACGCGATGGCTGTCACGCCGAACGACACCGACTACGCCAAGCAGTGGGACCTCTTCGAGCCCACCGGCGGCATGAACGTTCCTGCGGCCTGGGACAAGACGACCGGCTCCGGCGTCACCGTCGCGGTCATCGACACCGGCTACGCGGCCCACTCGGACCTGGCGACCAACGTGGTCTCCGGTTACGACTTCATCTCGACCTCCGCCGACGCCCGCGACGGCAACGGCCGCGACGCGGACGCGAAGGACGAGGGCGACTGGAACGCCACCGACAACGAGTGCGGTGTCGGCTCCAAGGCCTCGAACTCCTCCTGGCACGGCACCCACGTGGCCGGCACCATCGGCGCCGTCACGAACAACACCAAGGGCATCGCGGGCATCGCGTACAACGCGAAGATCCAGCCCGTGCGGGTGCTCGGCAAGTGCGGCGGCTCGTCCGCCGACATCGCCGACGCCATCACATGGGCCTCCGGCGGCACCGTGCCGGGCGTCCCGGCCAACGCCACCCCGGCGAAGGTCATCAACCTGAGCCTGGGCGGCGCGAGCGCGACCTGCCCGAGCGTCTACCAGACCGCGATCAACGGCGCCGTCTCGCGCGGTACCACCGTCGTCGTCGCCGCGGGCAACAGCAACGCCAACGCCTCCGGATTCACCCCCGCGAACTGCGCGAACGTCATCAACGTGGCGTCCACCAGCCGTGAGGGCAACCGGTCGTACTACTCCAACTTCGGCGCCATCGTGGACGTGGCCGCGCCCGGCGGCGAGACCCGTCGCTCGACCGACACGCCCGGCACCGTCACCACCCCCGAGAACGGCATCTACTCCACGCTGAACTCGGGCGCGACCACCCAGTCGGCCGAGAACTTCAAGCCCTACCAGGGCACGTCGATGGCGGCACCGCACATCGCCGGCCTCGCCGCGCTGCTGAAGTCCGCCAAGAGCGCCCTGACCCCGGCCGAGATCGAGTCCGCGATCAAGGCCAACGCCCGCCCGCTGCCCGGCACCTGCACCGGCGGCTGCGGCACCGGCATCGCCGACACGGCGAAGACCGTCGACGCCGTCACCACCACCCCGCCGGCCGGCACCGTCTTCACCAACGCGACCGATGTGACGATCTCGGACAACACCACCGTGTCGTCCTCGATCGCCGTCACCGGCCGCACCGGCAACGCCCCCGCCGCCCTCAAGGTCGGCGTGGACATCAAGCACACCTGGCGCGGGGACCTGGTCATCGACCTGGTCGCCCCCGACGGCACGGTGCGCAACCTCAAGGCGTCCTCCTCCTCGGACAGCGCCGACAACGTCCTGACCACGTACACGGTCGACGCGTCGAGCGAGGTCGCCAACGGCACCTGGAAGCTTCAGGTCCGCGATGTGGCCACGGGTGACACCGGCTACATCAACTCGTGGAGCCTGACCTTCTAAGGCGCCACCGCACCACCACCGAACCACCCCCCACATCAGCATCATTGCTGGTCAGCGACGCGCTCGTGGTCTACACCACGGGCGCGTTCTGGCGTTTCGGAGTGCGGTCCCGCCGACGTGCCCTGTCCGTATGCCGGACACAGGGCCTGGACTCCACCGGTGGGCTCCGTATTCTCTGCCCACGGGGCTCATGGGCCGGGGCCCGAGCGCGCCGGAGGTGATGGACAGTGACGACAGCTCCGTACCTCGCCCTGCGCCCCACGGGTCCGGGGGGACCCTCGGCGCCGGTGGGCCGCGAGGAACTCCTCGCCCGCCTCGAACGTGCCCTCCACACCCGGGGCCGCGCCCTGCTCACCGGGCCCGCCGGAGTCGGCAAGACGGAGCTCGCGCTCGCCGAGGCGACCCGCGCCGAGGCGCGCGGCGAGACCGTGCTGTGGCTGGCGACCCTGCCGTCCGACCGCGAGATACCCGGGGCCTCGGCCGCCGCGCTCGTGGCCTCGGTGGCGGCGACCGTGCACCGGCCACAACCCGTCGGCGGCAGGCGCCGTGAGCCCCGCCCGGCCGACAAGGCAACCGCCGGGCCCGAGGCCTCCGCGGTCTTCGACGAGCTGCCCGGGCCCCAGCGCACCGCCGTCGCCATGCTCTGCCGCGAGGCGCCGCTCGACGCCGGCGGCTGGGACCCGATCGCGCTCCGGCTCGGCATCGCCCAGATCCTCCGCACCCTGACCCGCCGGGGCCCCGTGCTCCTCGTCGTCGACGGTGTCCAGCACGTCGACGCGGACAGCGCGGACCTGCTCCGCTTCGCCCTCCACCTCGCGCCGCCCGCGCTGCGGGTGGTGGCCGTCGAGACACCGGAGCCGTACGGCGAGGCGGGCGAGCCCTACCGCGCGCCCCACCGCCCCGACGATCCGCACGCCGCCCACCTCTGGGTGCCGTCCGAGGCGGACGTGCTGCTCGTGCCACCGCTGCACGCCGACGAGATCGCCGAACTCCTCATCCACCACCGGCTGCCCTCCCGGATGGCCGGCCGCATCCACCGCGCGAGCGGCGGCAATCCGCGGCTCGCGCTCGCCGTGGGCCGCTCGCTGGCCGACGCCCGCACCCCCGTGCACCACGCCGAGGCGCTGACGCTCTCCGGGCGCGCCCGCGACCTCGCCCGCCAGCTGCTCGGCGCCGCCCCCCTCGCCGTACGGGAGACGCTGCTGCTCGCGGCCCTCGCGCTGCGTCCCTCGTCGACGCTGGTACGGCGGGCGGGACGGCCCAACGCGGAGGCTGACCTCGCGGCGGCCGAGCGGGCCGGACTCGTGTCGCTCGCCGAGGACGGTTCGGTGACCTTCACCGCCGGGCTGCTGCCCTCCACCCTGGTGCACGACGCCTGTTGGGCCGAGCGGAGCGCCGGGCACGCGGCCCTCGCGGAGGTCGTGGACGACCCCGTGGAGGCGGTACGGCACCGGGCGCTGGCCACCGACAGCCCGGACGAGGACCTCGCGGCCGAGGTCGCGAACGCGGCGGATCTGGCCCGGCGGCGCGGGAACAGCGCGCTCGCGGCCGAACTCGCCCTGCTGGCAGCCGAGTCCACGCCCGGACGGCACGGGACACGGCGGATCGCGCGCCTCGTCGACGCCGCCGAGGAGGCCGCCCGCGCGGCCCGCGCCGACCTCGCCATGCGGGCCGCCACCGATCTGCTCGCCCGTGACGCGGTGCCCGCCGACCGGGTCAGGGCGCGGCTCGCCGTCCTCGACACCGCGGGGCAGGGGCTGACCGGGCTCGACGAGATGTACGTCCACGCCATGGAGGACTCGGAGGGCGACACCGCCCTGCGGGCCGCCGTGCAGCTCCGGCTCGCCGTCAAGTACGTGCTCGCGGACGGCGATCCGCAGCGCTCGCGGACGGCGGCCGTCGAATCGGCCGCGCTCGCCGCCTCCATGGGCGATCCGCGGACGGCGGCGCAGGCGCTGACCGTACAGGCGCGGATGGAGCGGGCCCTCGGCGCGCCGGACGCGGAGGCGGTGCTCGCGCAGGCCCGCGCCCTGGAGCTGGCCGAGCGGCCCCTCGGGATCCGTAACGCCGCACAGATCCTGACGATCCGTCACGCCCTGTTCGACGACCGTCTGACGGACGCCCGTGACGAACTGAACGCGCTGCTGCCCCTGGTCCAGCGACGCGGTTCGGTGGAGGACACGATCGAGCTGTTCTCCACGCTGGCCGCCGTCGAGTCCCGCAGGGGCGCCTGCGCGGCCGCCCTCGCGCACGCCGGGCAGTCCCTCGCGCTCACCCTGGAGGCGGGCCTCTCCCCCGGCCCCGCCTGGTACACGCTGGCGCTCGCGGAGACGGCCGGCGGCAGCTTCGCGCGGGCGGCGAGCTACGCCCGGCGCAGTGTCCAGGCC
Organism: Streptomyces aureus; assembly: GCF_001418135.1. GTDB lineage: Bacteria > Actinomycetota > Actinomycetes > Streptomycetales > Streptomycetaceae > Streptomyces > Streptomyces aureus_A. The sequence continues at coordinate 1,921 of NZ_LIPQ01000638.1, read as the reverse complement.
TCCGAGGAGGAGGGCGACCGGGTGTTCCTCTCCCGCAGCCGGTACGCGCTCGGCCGGGTCCAGCTGATCAACGGGGACGTCGCCGCCGCCCTGGAGACCCTGCGGCGCGTCCAGGTCGACGAACGCGCCCAGTCGACCGTGGACCCGTCGATGCTGCGCTGGCACGAGGAGCTGGCCGAGGCGCTGCTCGCCCACGACGCGGGCGACGAGGCCCTGGCGCTCCTCGACGAGGTGCGGCCGGTGGCGGCCCGGCTCGGCCGGTCCACGGTCCTCCTCGGCTGCGACCGGGCGTACGCCCTGTGGCTCGCGGCCGAGGGGCGTACGGACGAGGCGGCGCAGCTGCTCACCCGCACCGCCGAGGCCTTCGGCCGGGCGGGGCTGCCGCTGGAGCGCGGGCGGGCCTTGATCGCCCTGGCCCGGGTGGAGCGCCGCAGACGGCGCCGGTCGGCGGCGCAGAGCGCGCTGCAGACGGCGGCCTCGGTGTTCGAGCGGGCCGGAGCGGCGCCGTGGCTTGCCCTGGCGTGCGAGTCCCCGGCGGGCGCCGTGGGCGAGAGCCCCGCGGGCGGCTCCGGGGGTGAGGAGTCGCTGCCGGCGCTCTCCTCGCTGACGGAGGCCGAGCTGCGGCTCGCCCGACTGGTGGGGCAGGGCGCCAGCAACCAGGAGGCGGCGGCGAAGCTGTACCTGAGTGTGAAGACGGTCGAGGCGCGGCTGACCCGGATCTACCAGAAGCTCGACGTCCGCTCGCGGGCGCAGCTCGCGACGGCGCTCAGACCCTGAACGGCCGCTGGTCCACGAACTCCTGGTCCGGGGGGCCGGTCAGGCAGAGGTTCGGGCTCTGGGCCGGGGGCGGTCTGCGCTGGATCTCCCGGTGGAAGGCGCGCTGGACCTCGTCGTCGAGGAACTGCCGGTCGTGGAGGCGGAAGGCGGGAGCGCGGAGAGGAACCTCGGCGTCTGATCGAGTGGCCTGTGGTCCGGCCCCGAGCGCGTTCCTCTCCACGCGGTACCTACAACGTATGAAGCCTTCCGATCCCCCGCCCCCTCCGGGCGCGGACGACGCCCGCCGCACGGCGCTCGCCGACCGCACCGGCTACGACGAGGCCTTCCTCGGACCGGTCGTCCCGCTGCCGCTTCCGGTCCGGCAGTCGATCGGGACGGTGATCCTGCCGTACACCCACTTCACCGTGGTCTTCCGGCCCGACCGGCGTCTCGCGGCCTCGACGGCCGTGTGCGTCGAGGGGCGGGAGCTCCTGGAGGACGTACCCCGCGAAGACGTCTGGCAGTTCGACCCGCGGCTGCCCGAGGAGCAGCAGGCGGGCGACGCCATCTACCGCAACAACAGCCTCGACCGCGGGCATCTGGTCCGCCGGCTCGACCCGGTGTGGGGACCCTCGGCCCTGGCCGTCCGCGCCAACGCGGACACCTTCCACTTCACCAACGCCGCCCCCCGGTCGGATGTCTTCAACCAGGGCAAGCAGGTCTGGCAGGGCCTGGAGAACTATCTGCTCGACCACGCCGCCGTCCACGACAGGAGGCTGGCCGTCCTCACGGGCCCGGTGCTCCACGACTCCGACCCGCCGTACCGGGGGATCCAGGTGCCGATGCGGTTCTGGAAGGTGGCCGCGTTCCTTCAGGACGGGGTGCTCGCGGCGGCCGCGTACGTGCTCGACCAGAGCCCCGACCTGAGCCGTGACGCGGAGCGGGCGCTCGCGGGGGCGACGACCGGCGCGCCGCCGCCGCTCGGCCCGTTCCGTGCGTACCAGGTGCCCGTCTCGGACGTCGCGGAGATCACCGAGCTGGAGTTCGGGCCGCTGCCCGACGTGGACGTGATGCCGGAGACGCGGGCGCCCGAGGAGCGGTGGCGGCGGCTCGAATCGTACGGGGACATCGTGCTGCACCCCTGAGCCGCGGGCGCGCCCGCGGC
>NZ_LIPQ01000637.1 GCF_001418135.1 Streptomyces aureus | reverse complement strand
CCCTCGACGACGGCGTGGTCCACGTCAACCACAGCACGACCCCCGACGACAAGGCGCCCCTCTTCAGCCGGGTCGCGCGGACCGTCACCGTCACCCTCACGCTCTGCATGATCGCGCTCGCCGTGATCATCGTCCGGGAGCGGACCCCGCCGCCGATCGGCTGCGCCACGGGCAGTCTCACCGTCACCGGGTCCACGGCCTTCGCACCCGTCGTACGGGACCTCGCGAAGAAGTACGAGAAGGACTGCGAGGGCGCGACCGTGAGGGTGGAGACGCACGGGTCGACGTCCGGGATACGGCGGCTGGCCGACGAGGGCGCGAAGACGGCCAAGGGCTCCCCCTCGGTCGTCGCCCTGTCCGACGGACGCAAGCCGGGCGGCTTCCCGGAGCTGCGGGAGAGCATGGTCGCCGTCTCCCTCTACACCCTCGTCCTCAACGACGGCGTGCCCGTGGACAACCTGACCCTGGACCAGATCCGCCGTGTCTACCGGGGCGAGATCCAGAACTGGGGCGAGCTGGTCAGCAGGGACGCCAACTCCGGCACCAGGGAGGTGTTCCAGCGCCGGGTCCTCGGGCGCAACGAGCCCGCCAACTCCTCCCTGGACTGCCTGACCAGCAACGACCCCGAGTCGAAGGTCATCCGCTGCGAACTCGACTCCACGGAACAGGTCCTGTCCACGGTGGCCAGGCTGCCCGGCGCGATCGGCTACACCGAAGTGCGTGAGGGCACCGGCCTGAAGGGCCTGCACCGGGTCGCCATCGACGGCCGCAGACCGGCCCTGGACGAGCTGGGCGAGTCGAGCTACCCGTACCGGGAGATCGAGTACGCCTACACCTGGCGCGAGCCGAAGGCCGACTCGCTGACCGCCAGTTTCCTCACCTATCTGCGCTGGGGCAGCGGCCAGGACGTCATCCGCGCCCACGGGCACCTGCCCTGCTCGACACCGAAGGGACTGAGGATCTGCGGGGAGGGCTGACCGCACGCCCGGCGCCGCCATCCTCCGGCCCG
>NZ_LIPQ01000636.1 GCF_001418135.1 Streptomyces aureus | reverse complement strand
AGTGTGCCCCTGCGGGCCGGGGGCACCCGGCGGCGGGGGCGGCACCGGCGGGTGGCCGGAACCGGGAGGTGCCGCGGGCGTCCCACCGGACGGCGGGGTGCCGCCCGCACCCTGGCCGCGGTCACCGTCGTACGGCGCGTTCATGGTTACCCCACCTCATCGTCCCCGGCCGACCGGCCACGACATCGCTCAACGGTCCACTTTCTCACCCGGGCTCGACGGGTCGCCGCTTTCGGGCCCGGTGTCCGGTGTCAGGTCACTCGGCTGCTCGGGTTCGTCCGCGTCGCGCCCATCCGAAGGGGCTTCCGGCTCCCGCGGCGTGTCCGCCTCGGGTTCCACCTCCGGCTCCGCCCCGGATTCCGGCTGCGGCGCCGTCTCCTCCGGGGTGGTGTCCGTCTCCGCCGCTTCGGCCTCGGCCTTCCGCGCGGCCACCCGCTTGCGCTGGCTGTACATCCGTACGCCGGCCAGGACGAGGAGGAGCACGCCACCGGCGATCACGAGCATCACCGTGGCGGTGATCTCGGAGACCTTGACCGTGAACGTCATCGGCTGCCCGTAGGGAGTGCCGTCATCGGTGTAGAGCTGGGCCGTCATCGGCACCTGGCCGTTGACATTGGCGGAGGCGGAGAACTTCACCGACTGGCTGTGGCCGCCGCTGATCCTCACGGGCAGCTCTTTGTACCTCTCGCCGTTCAGGTTGAGCCGGTTCTTGCTGCCGGAGGTGAGCCGCAGCACGAGATGCACGTCCTGCAGCAGCTTGTTCTGGACCGTCACCGGGATCGTCGCGCTGCGCCCGGAGAGGGTGAGGTCGGACTTGTCGACCAGCTGCACCCCCTCGGTGAGGGTCTGCAGATACTCCAGGACGTTGATCCGGTAGAGCGCGGCGGCCCGGGCCTGCCCCCGCCACGAGGTCGACATCTCGCGGTTGATCGCGTTGGTGAACGGGGGCACGACTCGGTACTGGGCGGTGAGGATGACCTTGAAGTCGTCCAGCTCGTCGCGCGTGGTCTTCATGTCGCGGAAGGCCTGGACCGGAAGCTCCCGGTCGCGCAGCTTCTTCGGATACCGGGAGCCGGCGGGCACCGTGGTGGAGGCGTCGGGGTCCGGCTTGGCCGCGGCGGCCGCCAGGAGGTCGCTGGGCTGGCTCCACCGCTTGGCGGCGAGCCCGCGCAGCGCGGTCGCCATGGTCTGCGCCTGGGCCACGGTCGGCACCCGCTGCGGGGCGACGACGATGCTGCGCTGGGACTCCGGCTGTTCCAGGGTGATCGCGAGGGACTGGGCGAGGAACTCCTGGACCGCGAGGGTCGAGTTCTCCGTCCGGACCATGTCGCCCTCGAAGGCCGTGGACAGGAGCGCGTCGCTCACCACGGCGTTGGTGCCGTTGCTGAAGGGGCGGGCCGCGGTGGGCGTGTAGGGGAGGTCGTCGCGGACGCTGTCACTGCGTGCGATCACCTTGTCGGCGCCGGCCGAGGTCGCCACCGCCAGGATGGACGGGTCGACGGCCCCGTCGACGGGCCAGGCGAAGTCGGTGGCGGGCTGGACGTGGAGGATGGTCTCGACCGTCGTCCCGGCGAGGGCGGTCGCCGACTGGAGGTGCCCCAGCGAGCCGGGGACGTCCTTGCCGCGGTGGGCGAGGGAGGCGAGGTCGGGGTCGGCGAAGGGCAGGGCGACGACCTTGTGGCCCTGGACGGCCTTCTCCAGCGAGTCCAGCCACCGCTGGGCGACGGCCTGGTGCTTGCCGGGGCCGCGCAGGGCGCCGGCCTTGACGCGGTAGCCGTTCGCCATGGCGTCGACGGAGGCCAGAAGGTCCGGATCGACCACCCAGGTGACCGGGAGGTCCTTGCCCAGCGAGACGAGCTCGTCGAGCCGCCCGCCCGGCTTCAGCTCGGCCGCCAGGGTGTCGTCCTCGAACACCGGGGTCTGCTGGTCGTCGGTCGCCGTCTCGGCCGACACATGCGCCGAGGAGATCAGCGGCCAGAGGTAGGTCAGCTGGGTTCTCTTCTCGGTGGCCTCGGGCTGGTACGGGACGAAGGTCCGCTCGATACCGAGCACCCGGTCGTAGCGGCGGTCCGAGGTCTGCCCGGTGAGCGAGACGCCCAGCTGGTAGACGCCTGCCTTGTCGAGCCCGAGGTCGGAGACCGGCACGGAGAGGGCGAAGTCCGCACTGAGTCCGGGGCCCAGCCGGGGCACCTTGACGGTGGGAACGTCGTCGAGGGGGGCGGGGTCGCTGTCGCTCCGGTAGCCGGTGCGCCCCGTCACCTGCTCGATCTCGCTGCGGCTCGTCATCTGCGGCCCGACGCGCAGGTCCACGGTCGCGTCGGTCACCGTCTTCTTGCTCCGGTTGGTCACCGTGCCCGTGATGGTGACCGTGTCTCCCTCGACGGGCGCGCTCGGCGCCAGCGTGTCGAGAGACACATCGACGGTCTTCGAGCCGGTGGCGTCCTCGGCGGCGAACGCCGGGGAGGACGTGGCCGGGGCCTGGAGGAGGCCGGCGAGGAGCGGCGCCCCGAAGGCGACGATGATCGTGCGCCGCAGCCATCGGCGGGCAGGTGAGGGACCGGTTCCCTGGATGTCTGCCGCCTCGGCCACGCGTTCGCCCGTCCTCGTCGTTGTCTCTGGTGTGAGTGGTGTAGGTGGTTCCCGGTTGCTGTGTCCAGGCATGGTAACGAGGCACGCTGGGAGCAAGTGCCGGGGACTGCTCCAGCCGATCTTCGACGGGGCCCGTCCGGAGGCTCCCTGTGCATCGCCCACGGGAAAACGAGGACGTCGGCGCGGGCCGGGGCACGTACCCTTTTCTGTTGTGCCGAACGCCAACGAAGACACCCCGACTGCACTGAGCCAGGTGCAACGCCGCGCGGTCAGTGAACTGCTGCGTGTGTCCCCTGTCGCCGACGACCTCGCCCGCCGTTTCCAGGAGGCCGGGTTCAGCCTCGCGCTGGTCGGCGGCTCGGTACGGGACGCGTTGCTCGGCCGGCTCGGCAACGACCTGGACTTCACCACCGACGCCCGCCCCGAGGACGTACTGAAGATCGTCCGCCCGTGGGCCGACGCGGTGTGGGAGGTCGGCATCGCCTTCGGGACCGTCGGCTGCCAGAAGGAGGCCCGCGTCGGAGACGTCGATCAGAGCTATCAGATCGAGGTCACCACGTACCGCTCGGAGGCGTACGACCGCACCTCGCGCAAGCCCGAGGTCTCCTACGGTGACTCCATCGACGAGGACCTCGTCCGGCGTGACTTCACCGTCAACGCCATGGCCGTGGCCCTCCCGGAGAAGGAGTTCATCGACCCGTACGGCGGCCTTGAGGACCTCGCCGCCCGGGTGCTGCGCACTCCGGGTACGCCGGAGGCGTCCTTCTCCGACGACCCGCTGCGCATGATGCGGGCCGCGCGCTTCGCCGCTCAGCTGGACTTCGAGGTGGCCCCCGAGGTCGTCACCGCGATGACGGAGATGTCCGGCCGGATCGAGATCGTCTCCGCCGAGCGGGTCCGTGACGAGCTCAACAAGCTGCTGCTCTCCTCCCACCCCAGGAAGGGCCTCGGGCTCCTCGTGGACACGGGGCTCGCCGAGCACGTGCTCCCCGAGCTGCCGGCACTCCGTCTGGAGAGCGATGAGCACCACCGGCACAAGGATGTCTACGAGCACTCGCTGACCGTGCTCGACCAGGCCATCGACCTGGAAGAGGACGGTCCCGACCTGGTGCTGCGCATCGCGGCCCTGCTTCACGACATCGGCAAGCCGCGTACCCGCCGCTTCGAGAAGGACGGCCGGGTCTCCTTCCACCACCACGAGGTGGTGGGCGCGAAGATGACCAAGAAGCGCATGACCGAGCTCAAGTACTCCAACGAGATGATCAAGGACGTCTCGCGGCTCGTGGAACTGCACCTCCGCTTCCACGGCTACGGGACCGGCGAGTGGACCGACTCGGCCGTGCGCCGCTACGTCCGGGACGCCGGGCCGATGCTCTCGCGTCTGCACAAGCTGACCCGCTCGGACTGCACCACCCGCAACAAGCGCAAGGCGGGCGCGCTCTCCCGTGCCTACGACGGCCTGGAGGACCGCATCGCCCAGCTCCAGGAGCAGGAGGAGCTCGACGCGATCCGTCCCGACCTCGACGGCAACCAGATCCAGGAGATCCTGGGCGTCGGTCCCGGTCCCGCCATCGGGCAGGCGTACAAGTTCCTGCTGGAGCTCCGGCTGGAGAACGGACCGATGGAGCACGACCAGGCCGTGGCCGCGCTCAAGGAGTGGTGGGCCACGCAGGGCTGAGCCTTGTCCGCGAGCGGCGATGTTTCACGTGAAACGTCGGCCCACGCGACAGCCGTGAGGGGTGATGTTTCACG
>NZ_LIPQ01000635.1:3314-3512 GCF_001418135.1 Streptomyces aureus | reverse complement strand
CCCCCCGCCCCCGTCTCGCTGTCACTCTCCGTCGACGAGCTCATCGGGGCCGCCCTGGCCGGCGAACACGGCCCGCTCCCCGCCGGACTCATCGCGACCAGCGTCTTCTGGATCCACCACGGAACCCGCCTGGCCGGCGGCGACACCACCTACCTCAACCAGTACGTCCTGGTCCGCGTCGGCGGCACCTTCGGCGGC
>NZ_LIPQ01000635.1:0-3306 GCF_001418135.1 Streptomyces aureus | reverse complement strand
CCACGCACGACCGCACCGGGCCGCCGCCGAAGAAGGGGACGCCGAGCCGGTCGGCCTCCCGAGCGGCACTCCTGAGATCCGCGCGAGGGCCCGCGACGCGGCCATCGCCGGTCTGCTCGACATCGAGGAGGGCGCGAAGGTGGGCCTCATCGGTGTGGTCAACCCGCTGGTCGCGGCGATCCGCGAGCGCGGCGGCGAACCCCTGCCCTGCGACTTCAACCTCAGGACGACCCAGTGGGGCGATCCCGTCACCGACGACATGCACGAGGTGCTCGACCGCGCCGACGCGGTCGTCGCCACGGGAATGACCCTGAGCAACGGTTCGTTCGACACGATCCTGGAGCGCTGCCGGCACCGTGGCATCCCGCTGATCGTGTACGCGCAGAGCGGCAGCGCCGTCGCCCGTGCCTTCCTCGGCTCGGGAGTGACCGCCCTGTCGGCGGAGCCGTTCCCCTTCTCCCAGTTCAGCGCGGAGGAGACCGTCCTGTACCGCTACCGCACGGTGGACGGCGCATGACCCCCGCCACGCACCGGGCCGGCGCCCCACGGGCGACCCACCCGGCGGCGCTCGACGCCGGGAGCGGAGCCGGTGCCGCCCCAGCCAGCGGCACCGGTGCCGGAACCGGCCGTGCCCCCTGTCACCACGGCGAACTCCTCCAGGGCGTCTTCCTCGACGCCGACGGACGCAGGTGCGCCGGCCTCGTCACTCTCCCCCTGGCCGGCCCCGGCAGCCGGGCCGATTTCGTCCGTCGGCCCGGCACACCGCCCGAGGCGCTCACGGTCGTCCCCGCCGACCGGGGGAAGGCCGCACGCGCGGCGGGCCTCGCGGTGACGGAGTGCGCGCGACAGACCGGACTGCCGCCCAGCGGGGGGCAGTTGCGGCTCACCGGCGACGTACCGGTGGGACTGGGCATGGGCAGCTCCACCAGCGACGTGATCGCGACGGTCCGCGCGGTCGCCGACTCGTACGGGCTTCGCCTCACCTCCGACACCGTCGCCCGCATCGCCGTCCGCGCGGAACGGGCCAGTGATCCGCTGATGCTCGACGCCCGCCCGGTGCTCTTCGCCCAGCGGGAGGGCCGGATCCTGGACGTCCTGGGTCCGGCCCTCCCGCCCCTGGTCGTCGTGGGCTGCGTCCTCGGTGGGGGAGCGCCCGTCGACACCCTCGCCCTGCCCGTAAGGCAGGCCACCGACGCAGACGTCCAGGAGTACGAGCGGCTGCGCGCCCTCCTGGGCCGAGCGATCGCCACGGGGGACGTACGACTCCTGGGTCACGTCGCGACGGCCAGCGCACGACGCGGCCAGCAAACGCTCAGTCACCCGGAGTTCGAGACGCTGACCGCGATCGCCCGGCGATCCGGAGCAGCGGGCGTGCAGATCGCGCACAGCGGCGCCGTGGCAGGCGTCCTGTTCGACCCGGCCGCACCCGGGGACCTGAGCCATCGCGTACGCGCCTGCCGCCGCGCCCTGAACACCCACGGCATCCCCACCACCCGCACGTTCACCACCAAGGAGTCGCTCCATGGACCAGCACATCGCCGAGGCGATCGGCCGGCCCGACCTGATACGTCTCGACGACCGTCTCGTCTGCCTGCGCTTTGAGACCATGAAGGTGGTCTCCGCGCTCGCCGCCGTACGCCACCTCCTCGACACCGGAGTCGTACGGCGCGGGGACACCCTGCTCGACAGCTCCAGCGGGATCTACGCGTACGCCCTCGCCCTGGCCTGCCACCGGCACGGCATGCACTGCCACGTCGTCGGCTCCACGACGGTCGACAGGACGCTGCGCACCCAGCTCGCCGTACTCGGCGCCACGCTCGAACAGATGGAACCCTGCGACGACCTCAAACTCGACCAGAAGCGACGCGTCGAGCGGATCCACGAGATCCTCGCCGCACACCCCGAGTACCACTGGATGCGGCAGTACCACGACGACATCCACTACCTCGGCTACCGTGCCGTCGCCGACCGCATCCGCGAGGAGACGGGCACGGACCGGCTCACCGTCGTCGGCGGAGTGGGATCGGGCGCCTCCACGGGCGCCCTCACCCGCTACCTGCGCGACGCCTCGGGCGACGCGCCGGGCAATGCTTCAGGCGCCGCCTCGACCGGCGCCGCCCCGACAAGCGCCCCCTCGACATGCGCCGCCCCGGCCGACGTCGAACTCGTCGGCGTCCAGCCCTACGGCAGCCTCACCTTCGGCGCCCAGCACACCTCCGATCCCGAGATCATCATCGCGGGCATCGGGAGCTCCATCCCGTTCGGAAACGTGTCGCACGAGCTGTACGACACCCTCCACTGGATCTCCTTCGACGCCGCCCTCTCCGGTGCCGTCGACCTCCTGCGCCGCCACGCCGTCTTCGCGGGCCTGTCGACCGGCGCGGCCTACCTCGCCGCCCGACACGAACACGACCGCGACCCCGAACGCACCGTCCTCTTCATCGCCCCCGACACCGGCCACCGCTACACCGACACCGTCTACACGCGCCACCGTGAGGCGACACCTCTCGCCCACCTCGCTCCCCGGGACATCGCCGACCAGACCGAACTCGCCCTTCCCTGGTCCCGGATGCCCTGGAACCGCACCCCGACCCCACCACTCGCCGCGTAACACCCCGGCCCCGGCCCAGGCCCAGGAGCCCACCCCCGTACGCCACTATGGGATGTCTGCTGTGCTGTTCACCCGATGGATGCGGAAAGCATGGAATGGTGCGGAACGGTGGTGGCGGTTACGGCGAGGAGACCACGGAACAGGGCGACGGGTGGCTCCGGATTCTGCTGTACGTGGCGTTTCTCCTGCTCCTGGGCTCCGCCCTCACCCGCTTCCTGATCCGGCACACCGGCGAGAACCTCGCCCCCTGGGTCATCGTCCTCTCCGCCGCCCTGGCGGTGCTCTATGTCGTCGAACCATTCCTGGGCCCCAGCCCGACGAAGCGCCGCTACGTCTGGCTCGGGGCGGTCGTCGCCGTCTGGATGGCGCTGGTCTGGCTTGCGCCGAGCTTCGGCTGGTGTGCGGTCCCGCTCTTCTTCGTCGGCCTGCGCACCCTGCGTCCACCGGCCGCGATCGCGCTCATCGCGCTGATCACCGCGGCCTCGGTGACCGCCCACCTGCGGCTGGCCGGCCGGCTGGACGTCGACGTGTTCCTCGCGCCACCGGCGATCGCCGCGATCGCCGTCGCGGTCTTCGTCCAGATGGACCGCCAGGCGCGGCGCCGGCGCGAGCTGATCGACGACCTGATCCGCACCCGGCGAGAACTCGCCGCGACCGAGCGCCGTGAGGGCACGCTCGCCGAACGCCAGCGCCTG
>NZ_LIPQ01000634.1 GCF_001418135.1 Streptomyces aureus | reverse complement strand
CCTCAACCATGGTTGAGGTCAACCCCCGTTCCCGTGCGAGACTTCGCGCCATGATCCTTCGTGACCTGAACCTGCGCCCCGCGACCCGTGCCGAACTCCCCGCCGTCCTCGCGCTCCTGGCCGACGAGGACACCGTCGTGGACCCCGCCTCGGTCACCGTCACCGAGGCGTACGAGCGGGCCTTCGCGGACATCGGGGCCGATCCCCGCAACGAGATGCTGGTCCTGACGGACGGTGAGCTGGTCCTGGGCTGCCTCCAGGTCACGTACATCCCGGGGCTCGGCCGGGGCGGCGCCGAGCGGGCCCTGGTCGAGGCGGTCCGGATCCGGGCCGACCGGCGCGGCGGCGGGCTCGGCCGGGAGCTGATGGAGCGGGCCGCGGCACGCGCGCGGGAACGCGGCTGCGCGCTGGTCCAGCTGACCAGCGGCAAGCGGCGGACGGACGCCCACCGCTTCTACGCCTCCCTGGGGTACGCGCGCAGCCACGAGGGCTTCAAGCTCGCGCTCTGACGGCGCGGGCCCGGCCCGGCCGACAGGGTCTAGCCGAGCAGGTGGCCGCCGCCGTCCACGAGGAGCACCTCGCCGGTGATGTACGCGGAGTGGGCCAGGTCGTGGACGGCCCCGGCGATGTCCTCGGCCCGGCCGACCCGGCGCAGCGGGACCACGTCGGCCACGTGGGCCTTGGCCTCGTCGGCGCCGTCGACCCCGTCGAACCAGGGGGTGTCGATGAGGCCGGGCGCGACCGCGTTGACCCGGATGTCGGGGCCGAGGGTCTTGGCGAGGAGCTTCGTCATGTGGTTGACGGCCGCCTTGGAGACGGCGTACGGGATGGAGCTGCCGCCCGGCCGGACTCCGGCCTGGGAGGAGACGTTGACGATGGCGCCGCGGGTCTTCCGCAGGTGCGGGACGGCGGCGGTGACGGTCTGCCAGACGCCGATGACGTTGACGTCGTAGAGGTGGCGCCAGACCTCGGGCGAGGCGGCTTCGAGGTCGTCGTGCGGGATGAACCGGGTGGTCCCCGCGCAGTTGACGAGAAGGTCGAGGCGGCCGAGGGTCTCCACGGCCCGGGCGACGAGCGCCCCGGCCTGGGTCTCGTCGGAGACGTCCGCCTGGAGGTAGACGGCGCCGGGCAGTTCGGCGGCGAGGCGTTCGCCCGCCTCGACGGAGCGGGCGGAGTTGACCACGACCCGGTATCCGGCCTCGGCGAGCCGGCGGGCGACGGCGGCGCCGATGCCCGAGGACGAGCCGGTGACGAGGGCGACGCGTCCGTCGCCGGTGCTGTGTGAGCTCATGCTGTGCTGTTCTCCCTGTCCCCCTGTCGCGCCCGTCGATCATGCCAGAGCCCTCACGCTTAAGTGACCGTGACCTTTCAGCGGAAGCAGATCTAAGTGGACCTTCACGGTGCAGGCCGCCCAGACTTCGGTGATGAGCACTTCCCCTTCCCGCCCGGCGCGTCCCTTCGGCCGCGCGCTCTGCGCGATGATCACCCCGTTCGCCCCGGACGGCGGGCTCGACCTCGACGAGGCCGGCAAGCTGGCCGCCCGGCTCGTCGGCGAGGGCTGCGACGGTCTGGTCCTCAACGGCACCACCGGTGAGTCGCCGACCACCACCGACGCCGAGAAGGCCGCGCTCGTCCGCGCCGTCCGGGAGGCCGTGGGCCCCGGCCCCTCGGTCCTCACGGGCGTCGGCACCGCCGACACCCGCCACACCGCCGAACTGGCCCGCCAGGCCGAGTCGGCCGGCGCGGACGGGCTGCTCGTCGTCACCCCGTACTACAGCCGCCCTCCGCAGTCGGCCGTCGAGGCCCACTTCCTGAAGGTCGCGGACGCGACCGGTCTCCCGGTGATGGTCTACGACATCCCCGGCCGCACCGGCACCCGCGTCGAGACCGCGACGCTGCGGCGGCTCGCCGAGCACCCGCGGATCGTGGCGGTCAAGGACTGCGCCTACGACCTGCTGGGCTCGGCCCGGGTGATCGCGGAGACCCCGCTCGCGTACTACTCGGGCTGCGAGGAGATGAACCTGCCGCTGTACGCGGTCGGCGGCGCCGGCTATGTCAGCACGGTGGCGAACGTGGCGCCCCGCCAGCTGCGCGCGGTCCTCGACGCCTTCGTCGCGGGCGACACGGCGGCGGCGGCCCGGCTCAACGCCCGGCTGCTGCCGCTCGCCGAACGGATGATGGCCGCGGGCCTGCCCGGCACGGTGACCGTCAAGGCGCTGCTCGGCGGCCCGGTGCGCGAACCGCTGCAGCCCGCCGACCGGGAGTCGGTCGACGGGCTGCGTGGTCTGTACGAGGCGCTGCTTCAGGCGGAGTCGGTGGTGTAGGTCCTGCCGAGGATCGCGGCGTGCTCCAGGACGTCCTCCAGCGGGTCGTCGATCTGACCCGTGTGGAGCGAGAGGCTGGGCCCGTTGGTGACGGTGGGCCCGTTGTGGGTGTGCGTCTCGTCCGCCGCGGCCGTCCCGGCCGACAGCAGGACCGCCGCCATCGTGAGCACTCCTGCGACCATGGGCTTCGTCCTCATGTCGACTCCTCGCCTTGTCTGCGTGCGGTGACTCTGCCTTCTGTTAACGCAGAGTCACCGGATCAGTTGTGGCTGTGGAGGATGTCGTTCAGCCCGCCCCAGACCGCGTTGTTCGGGCGGGCCTCGACGGCACCGGTGACCGAGTTGCGGCGGAACAGGATGTTCGAGGCGCCGGAGAGGTCGCGGGCCTTCACGATCTCGCCGTCGGGCATCGAGACCCGGGTGCCGGCGGTGACGTACAGACCGGCCTCGACGACGCACTCGTCACCGAGCGCGATGCCGACGCCCGCCTCGGCGCCGATCAGGCAGCGCTCGCCGATCGAGATGACGACGTTGCCGCCGCCCGACAGGGTGCCCATGGTGGAGGCGCCGCCGCCGATGTCGGAGCCGTTGCCGACGACGACACCGGCGGAGATCCGGCCCTCGACCATCGAGGTGCCGAGGGTGCCGGCGTTGAAGTTGACGAAACCCTCGTGCATGACGGTGGTGCCGGCCGCGAGGTGCGCGCCCAGGCGGACCCGGTCGGCGTCGGCGATCCGGACCCCGGCGGGCGCGACGTAGTCCGTCATCCGCGGGAACTTGTCGACGCTGGTGACGGCGAGGTGCAGGCCCTCGGCGCGCGCGTTGAGGCGGACCTTGTCGAGGTCGTCGACGGCGACCGGACCGAGCGAGGTCCAGGCGACGTTGGCGAGGAGGCCGAAGACGCCGTCCAGGCTCTGGCCGTGCGGCTTGACCAGGCGGTGGCTGAGCAGGTGCAGACGCAGGTAGGCGTCGTGGGCGTCGAGCGGCTTCTCGTCGAGCGAGGAGATGACGGTACGGACGGCGACCACCTCGACGCCGCGGCGGGCGTCCACGCCGAGGGCCTTGGCGGCGCCTTCGCCGAGGGCGTTCACGGCCTCGTCGGGGGTGAGCCGCTCGGTGCCGGCGGGGCCGGCCGCCTCGGTCAGCTCGGGGGCGGGGAACCAGGTGTCGAGAACGGTGCCGTCGCCGGCGATGGTGGCGAGGCCGGCGGCGACGGCGCCGGTGGTGCGAGGAGCAGTGGTCATGACGGAAAACCTAACCGGCGGGGCCCCGCGCGGGCCAACCGGTCTCAGGTGTCGGTCGAGCGCGTGGGCGGTTCCGACGAGTGCGGGAGGGTCCGTCTCGGTCCTTCCTTCAGGTCGGGTACGGCCCGTGCCCGGCTCTGGCTCACGCCGGGCGCAGCACCCGCGTGAGCATCACGCGCGCGTACTCCTCGTCGTACGGCTCGCCGGTGAGCAGGGACTGGAGACAGATCCCGTCCACGAGGGCGACGAGGGCGCGCGCGGTGCCGGGGTCGGTGCGGCAGGAGAGGACGGAGACCACGGTCTCGGCCCACTCGGCGGCGACGGGGCGGAGCGCGGGGCGGCGCAGTGCGGCGAGGTAGAGCTCGTACTCCAGCTCCACCTGGGCTCGTTCGCCGTCCAGCCACTCGCCCATGAAGCGGGCGAGCGCGGCGGCGAGGTCGGTGTCCGGCGCGCCGAGGGCGGAGTTCTCGCGGAGCAGCCGCTCGAAGCCCTCATTGGCCTTGCGGAGCGCGGCGACGAGAAGTTCGTCGAGGGAGGCGAAGTGGTACGTGGTGGAGCCCAGCGGCACATCGGCCTCGGCGGCCACCGTGCGGTGGCTGAGCCCCGCGATCCCGGAGCGGCGGGCGACCCGGAGCGCCGCGTCGACGATCCGCTCGCGCCGGTCGGGGTCGTGGCGGCGGGGGCGGGCCATCAGTGGGCGCCGCCCAGGTTGAGGACGGCGACCCCGGCGACGATGAGGACGATCCCGGCGATCTTGGCGAGGCTGAGGGTCTCGCCGAGGAAGAGGACGCCGATGGCGGCCACGGCGGCGGTGCCGACGCCGGACCAGATGGCGTACGCGGTGCCGACCTGGAGCGTCTTGAGCGCCTGTGCCAGGAGCGCGAAGGCGACCACGTAGCCCACGCCGGTGACGATCGAGGGCCAGAGCTTGCTGAAGCCCTCGCTGTACTTCATGGAGGTGGTGGCGAGTATCTCCGCCGCGATGGCGCCCGCGAGCAGTCCGTAACCCATGCGTACAAGCGTACACAACGATGCGTACGGCCGTACACAAAGCCGACCGATACGGTGTCCCGCATGACGATTCCCCCAGGGCCGCCCCATGGTCATCCAGGGCCCCCGCCCTACGGCGCCGGATACGGCTACCCGCCGCCGCCCCCACCGCCGACGCCCGGTCTGATACCCCTG
>NZ_LIPQ01000633.1 GCF_001418135.1 Streptomyces aureus | reverse complement strand
GAGCCCTTCGGCCTCAAGAACGACAACGAGGTCTACTACGCCGCCGACCGCATGTACGGCCTCATCGAGGCCACCGTCCTCCGCGACGGAGCCACGGCGCAGATCCCGGTCGACATGACCAACCTCTAAGCGGCGTCCGAGTGACCGGCCCCCGCCCGCCCGCAGTCGGGCGGGGGCCGCGCCGGACCGGAGGGATTCTCATGACACAGCCCGCAAAGGGGCCGGCACCCGCCGAAGGCCCGTGTTCCACCCCGCCGGACCCGACCTGCCAGGTCCACCCGGTGGACGAAAAGCTCCCCGCCTCGCGGCTCGTCCCCGCGGCGCTCCAGCACATCGCCGCGATGTACGCCGGCGTCGTCACCCCTCCGCTCATCATCGGCCAGGCGGTCGGCCTGGACGCCGCCGGAATGACCCGGCTCATCGCCGCCGGCCTGCTCATCGCCGGCTGCGCGACCATCCTGCAGACGCTCGGCGTCCGGGGCCTCGCCGGCAACCGGCTCCCGTTCGTCAACGCCGCCTCCTCCGCAGGCATCGCGCCGATGCTCGCCATCGCAGAGACCAGCGCCC
Organism: Streptomyces aureus; assembly: GCF_001418135.1. GTDB lineage: Bacteria > Actinomycetota > Actinomycetes > Streptomycetales > Streptomycetaceae > Streptomyces > Streptomyces aureus_A. The sequence continues at coordinate 2,555 of NZ_LIPQ01000633.1, read as the reverse complement.
CCGGACACCAACTCCCCGCCATCTACGGCGCGGTGATGGTCGCCGGAGTGTTCTGCCTCGCCGTCGGCCCCTTCTTCGGCAGGCTCCTGCGCTTCTTCCCGCCGCTCGTCACCGGCGTCGTCATCACCCTCATCGGGGTCACCCTGATGCCCGTGCCCGTCGGCTGGGCGCAGGGCGGCGACAGGAACGCCGCCGACTTCGGCGCCATGAAGTACCTGGCACTCGCCGGCTTCACCCTCGTCGTCATCCTGCTCTTCCAGCGCTTCGGCAAGGGCTTCGTCAAGCAGATCGCCCTGCTGCTCGGCCTCTTCATCGGCACCCTCGCCGCGATCCCCTTCGGGATGGCGGACTTCACCGCCCTGCGCGAGGCGCCCGTCGCGGCCCTGCCCGCCCCCTTCGCCTTCGGCGTCCCCGAGTTCCAGCCCGCCGCGATCCTCTCCCTGTGCATCGTGATGCTGGTCCTGATGACCGAGTCCAGCGCCGGCATGCTCGCCCTCGGCGAGATCTGCGAGCGGCGCAGCGACGGCCGGACCATCACCCGCGGACTGCGCACCGACGGCATCGCCACCCTGATCGGCCCCGTCTTCGGCGGCTTCCCCACCTCGGCCTTCGCCCAGAACGTCGGCGTCGTCTCGCTGACCCGGGTGCGCTCCCGCTACGTGGTCGCCGTCGCCGGCGGCGCCCTGCTGGTCCTCGGCGCCTTCCCGGTCCTCGGCGCGGTCGTCTCCATGGTCCCGATGCCCGTCCTCGGAGGCGCCGGCATCGTCCTCTTCGGCTCGATCGCGGTCAGCGGCATCCGTACCCTCTCGGAAGCCGGACTCGACGACAGCTCCAACATCATCCTGGTGGCCGTCGCGCTCGGAGCGGGCATCATCCCGCTCGCCGCGCCCACCTTCTACGCCGAGTTCCCCGCGTGGGCACAGACCGTGCTCGGCTCCGGCATCAGCGCCGGCGCGCTCGTCGCCGTCCTGCTGAATCTGTTCTTCCACCATCTCGGCACCCGGAGCCGTCACACGGCTCCGGCACTCAAATCCTCCTAGGGTCCTGCCGTGCCCACACCACCCCCGAGGAATGAAGGAAGCACCGCCATGGCAGCACCTTCGGCAGCCCAGCGCATCGTCATCGAGAACGCGGCGATCGCGACCGTCGACGCGAACGACACCGAGTACGCCTCCGGCCACCTCGTCGTCGCGGACAACAAGATCGAGTCCATCGGCGCCGGCAAGGCTCCCGAGGGCCTGGAGAACGTGGTCCGGCGCATCGACGCCACCGGCCATCTCGTCACGCCCGGTCTCGTCAACACCCACCACCACTTCTACCAGTGGATCACCCGGGGCCTGGCGACCGACCACAACCTCTTCAACTGGCTCGTCGCCCTCTACCCGACCTGGGCGCGGATCGACGAGCAGATGGTGCGCGCCGCGGCTCAGGGCTCGCTGGCCATGATGGCCCGCGGCGGTGTCACCACCGCCATGGACCACCACTACGTGTACCCGGTGAACTCCGGCGACCTGTCCGGTGCCATCATCGGCGCCGCCTCCGAGATGGGCGTCCGCTTCACCCTCGCCCGCGGCTCCATGGACCGCAGCGAGAAGGACGGCGGCCTGCCGCCGGACTTCGCCGTCGAGACCACCGAGGGCGCGCTCGCCGCGACCGAGGAGACGGTGAAGAAGTACCACGACGCCTCCTTCGACGCGATGACCCAGGTCGCCGTCGCCCCCTGCTCGCCCTTCTCCATCTCCACCGAACTCCTCCGGGAGGGCGCCGCGCTCGGCCGCCGCCTCGGGGTGCGCATGCACACCCACGGCTCGGAGACCGTGGAGGAGGAGAAGTTCTGTCACGAGCTGTTCGGCATGGGCCCGACGGACTACTTCGAGTCCACCGGCTTCCTCGGCGAGGACGTGTGGATGGCGCACTGCGTCCACATGAACGACTCCGACATCGCGGCCTTCGCCCGCACCAAGACCGGTGTGGCGCACTGCCCCTCGTCCAACGCCCGTCTCGCGGCCGGCATCGCCCGCGTCCCCGACATGCTGAAGGCGGGCGTACCCGTCGGCCTCGGAGTCGACGGCACCGCCTCCAACGAGTCCGGTGAGCTCCACACCGAGCTGCGCAACGCGCTCCTCATCAACCGGCTCGGCGCCCACCGCGAGGCCGCGCTCAACGCCCGCCAGGCGCTGCGCCTCGGCACCTACGGCGGCGCCCAGGTCCTCGGTCGCGCCGACAACATCGGCTCCCTCGAGGCCGGCAAGCTCGCCGACTTCGTCCTGTGGAAGATCGACGGCCTCGGCCACTCCACCATCGCCGACCCGGTCACCGCCATCGTCTTCGGCGCGGCGGCCCCCGTCACGGCCTCCTTCGTCAACGGCAAGCAGATCGTCGAGAACAACCGACTGCTCACCGTCGACGAGGACACCATCGCGCGCGACGCGCGCGCGATGGTGTCCTCGTCGACGGTGAGCAGCCGGTTGTTCGCGGCGAACTGCTTGCCGCTGACGAAGGAGGCCGTGACGGGGGCCGCCGCGCCGCCGACGACGGCGGTGACCGGCTCGGCG
>NZ_LIPQ01000632.1 GCF_001418135.1 Streptomyces aureus | reverse complement strand
CCCTCGAAGGGCCAGGCCCGGCACGCCTCCCTCGTCGCAGCGATACGGGACCGGGCCTGGCCCTTCGAGGGCTGGACCGGCAACAGGCGCGACGAGTGGAGCACCCTGACGACGGTCCGCCCGGGCCGCCGGGGCGACCGTACCGTCACGGTCGACGACGCCTCGGCACTCCGGCGCGGCCAACTCGTCGTCCTCCGCCTCGCCGACGACGCCGGCCACACGCTCCTGGAGCACATGGCGGGCGACGGCGCGGGCCCGGAGGCGTACGTCTGGGCCGACAAGACCAAGCTGACCAGCTACGTCCCCTACGAGTGGCCCGTGCGGATCACCGCCGTACGCGGCCGGACGGTCACCCTGGAGCGCCCGCTGCCGCTCGACGCGCGCCCGGAGTGGGACCCCCGGATCGTCTCCGGGACGGAGGCCCTCACCGACTCCGGGGTGGTGGGCCTGACCCTGGAGGCGGTCGAGACCCCGCAGTCCCCGCACCTCCTGGACAAGGGCCACAACGGCGTCACCTTCCAGTGCGCGTACGACTGCTGGGCGGAGGACGTGGTGGTCCGGCACGTCGACAACGGCTTCGGGCTCGTCGCCGCCTCCGCCTGCACCCTGCGCCGTACCCGGGTGGAGGGCCGCGGCTCCCACCACCCGTACTTCTGCCGGGAGGGCGCCCACGACAACCTGGTCGAGGACTTCCGCATCGCGGCCCGTACGGTCCCGGCGCCCGCCGGCACCCAGCTGCACGGCATCAACGTCGAGGGCCTGTCCAGCCACAACGTCTGGTCGCGCGGCGTGATGGAGATGGGCACCTTCGACACCCACCGGGGCATGCCCTTCGCGAACGTGCGGACCGAGATCACGGTCGAGAACAACGGCCGGCACGGCGGCGACGCCTCCGCCGGTCCCCTCTACGGGGCCCGGTTCGCCCACTGGAACGTGACGGTGACGAACGGCCGGGCCGGCCTGGTGAAGATCGACACCATCGCCCCGTACAGCGCGACGGTCGGCATCAGCGAGGTCCGCGAATTCGACCAGATCGACGTCCCGGACTTCACGGGCGAGCTCCACGCGCGCGTGGAGGCCTACGGCAGCCCGGGTTCGGTGCGCCC
>NZ_LIPQ01000631.1 GCF_001418135.1 Streptomyces aureus | reverse complement strand
CGGCGCCCCCGTCCCCCTCGCGCCCGGCAAGGGCGAGGGGGTCGGCAGCGCCGACGCCAACAAGGGCAAGGCCGAGGACATCGCCGAGCGCATCGGCGACGCCGTCCGCGAGGCCGACGAGATCGACAGCCGGTACGCCGCCGCCCTGCGCAGGCTCAAGGCCGACCCCGGTCTGGAGGTCAGCGCCGAGGACCTCGTCGACGCCGCCGCCGACACCAAGGCCCTCCAGCAGGCCGCCGGGAAGTACGCCGACGACGACAGGATCCCGCACGGCAAGTCCGCCAAGGAGAACGCCGACTGGTGGAACGGCCTCAGCCAGGAGCAGCGCGACGAGTACGCCACGCTGTACCCGGCCTCCGTCGGCGCCCTCGACGGCATCCCGTCCTCGGTCCGCGACGACGCCAACCGGATGGTCTTCGCCGAGAACAGGGCGCAGATCCAGACGGACCTGAACAAACCCGCGCCGAACCAGTACATCCCGAACCCGAACGGCAGCTACCCGGCCGCCGTCCTCAGCCCCGAGTACAAGCAGTGGCAGAAGGAGCAGGAGCGGCTGAAGGAGCAGCTCAAGGGCAGCGACTCGATCCAGGCCCGGTTCGACGCCACCGGCAAGGAGGGCCTCCCGGAGGCGTACCTCCTCGGCTACGACAAGGAAGGCATCGGGCGGGCGATCATCGCCAACGGCAACCCCGACACCGCCGACCACACCGCCGTCTACGTGCCGGGCACGAAGACGAACCTGAACAACTTCGACGAGGACATCAGCCGGATGACCGACATGTGGCGGGAGACCCAGAAGTGGGCACCGGGTGAGAGCGTCTCGACCATCACCTGGTTCGGCTACGAGGCTCCGCAGTCGGTCATGACCGATGCCACGCAGAAGGACTACGCGTACAACGGCTCGCCGAAGCTGCTCCAGTTCATGGACGGCCTGGAGACCGCGCAGGGCGGCCCGGACAACAGCCACACGACGATCATCGGCCACAGCTACGGTTCGACGGTCGTCGGCGACGCCTCCAACAAGGGCGATCTGGCCGCCGACGACATCGTGGCGGTCGGCAGCCCCGGCATGCTCACCGGCAGGGCCGAGGACCTCGACGTGGGCAAGGACCACGTCTGGTCCGAGGCGGCGACGAGCGACGTGGTGCCGGCGGGCGGCAAGGTCGCCGGTCTCGGCGGCTACACCTGGGGCGTCGAGACCTGGAACGGTGTTCCGTTCAACGCCGGGTACGTGCAGACCGTGCCGTCGGACGAGCTGTTCGGGGCGCACCGGATGGACGTGGACACCAGCGGCCACACCGACTACTGGACGCGGGACTCGGAGAGCCTCAGGAACCAGGCCAAGGTCGTGGCGGGCCAATACGACAAGGTGAACGAGGACTGATGAACCCCACCAACCACCGCACCAGGACCCGCGGGGCGGCGCTCGGCGTCCTCCTCCTCTGCCTCACCACCCTCGCGACGGGATGCTCCATGAACGACACCGGCGGTGCCGACGACCTCGGCTACACCCCGACGACCCTCGACGTCGAGAAGGCGCGGACGCGCACCAAGGAGGTCTCCAGCGAGATCTTCGACATGATCGGGTTGCCCAAGGGCAAGACGACCCCGGGCGGCGCCGGTGCCTCCACGTGCCAGGAGGACCCCGAGCACCTCTTCATGATCCGCCACCCCTGGTCGGTGTACGACGTCTCCGAGGAGGAGCTGAAGCAGGGCTTCGAGCGGCTGCGGCAGGCCCTGCCCGCCAAGGGCTGGAAGGTCGTCTCGTACGGCCCGAACAACAGCAAGGCCAAGAGCCTGGAGCTCCTCGCGGAATCCGAGAAGGAGCACTTCGCCGTCAACGCGGAGCTGTGGGTCGGCAGCACGGACCCGAAGAAGAAGAACCTGATCGGCGTCACCGTCGCCTCCGGCTGCTTCCGGGCCCCCGAGGGGACGGACCTGAAGGGTCTGTACTGAGAGCACAGATCGCGTGAGGAAGGCCCGGGGCACATGCCCCGGGCCCTTTTTCTGCGGCTCGTGTCACAGATGGCCGGATAGGGGTTGCTCTTATTACCGGTGGGTAGCATCATCGTAGAGAAGCGTGGGCTACCCACCGGTAGTACGAGCACGACCACGCTCGCGTACCAGGACATCCGCCTCCCCGAGCCTTTACGGAGCCGTCGCCATGGGGCACTACAAGTCGAATCTCCGCGACATCGAGTTCAACCTCTTCGAGGTCCTCGGCCGCGACAAGGTGTACGGCTCCGGGCCGTTCGAGGAGATGGACGTCGAGACCGCCAAGAGCATCCTCGACGAGATCCGCCGCCTCGCCGAGAACGAGCTCGCGGAGTCCTTCGCCGACGCCGACCGCAACCCGCCGGTCTTCGACCCGGAGACCAACACCGCCCCCGTGCCGGCCACCTTCAAGAAGTCGTACAACGCCTTCATGGAGTCCGAGTACTGGCGTCTGGGCATCCCCGAGGAGATCGGCGGCACCGTCTCCCCGCGCTCCCTGATCTGGGCGTACGCGGAGCTGCTGCTCGGCTCGAACCCGGCCATCTGGATGTACTCCTCCGGCCCGGCCTTCGCCGGCATCCTCTACACCGAGGGCAACGAGGCGCAGAAGAAGGTCGCGCAGATCGCCGTCGAGAAGCGCTGGGGCTCCACCATGGTGCTCACCGAGCCCGACGCGGGCTCGGACGTCGGCGCCGGCCGCACCAAGGCCACCCAGCAGGAGGACGGCTCCTGGCACATCGAGGGCGTGAAGCGCTTCATCACGTCCGGCGAGCACGACATGGAGGAGAACATCCTCCACTACGTCCTCGCCCGCCCCGAGGGCGCCGGACCCGGCACCAAGGGCCTCTCCCTCTTCCTCGTCCCGAAGTTCGAGTTCGACTGGGAGACCGGCGAGCTGGGCGAGCGCAACGGCGTCTACGCCACCAACGTCGAGCACAAGATGGGCCTCAAGGCCTCCAACACGTGCGAGATGACCTTCGGCGACCAGCACCCCGCCAAGGGCTGGCTGATCGGCGACAAGCACGACGGCATCCGCCAGATGTTCCTCATCATCGAGTTCGCCCGCATGATGGTCGGCACGAAGGCGATCTCCACCCTCTCCACGGGCTACCTCAACGCCCTGGAGTACGCCAAGGAGCGCGTCCAGGGCACCGACCTGGCGAACTTCATGGACAAGGCCGCGCCCAAGGTCACCATCACGCACCACCCCGACGTCCGCCGCTCGCTCATGACGCAGAAGGCGTACGCCGAGGGCATGCGCTCCCTCGTCCTCTACACGGCCTCCGTGCAGGACGAGATCGCGATCAAGGAAGCGGCCGGCGAGGACGCCAAGGCGCTGCACGGCCTGAACGACCTGCTGCTCCCGATCGTCAAGGGCTACGGCTCCGAGAAGGGCTACGAGCAGCTCGCGCAGTCGCTCCAGACCTTCGGCGGCTCCGGCTTCCTGCAGGAGTACCCGATCGAGCAGTACATCCGGGACGCCAAGATCGACACCCTCTACGAGGGCACCACGGCCATCCAGGGCCAGGACTTCTTCTTCCGCAAGATCGTCCGCGACCAGGGCGCGTCCCTGAACGCGCTGTCCGAGGAGATCAAGAAGTTCCTCGCGGTCGGCACCGGCGGCGAGGACCTGGCCGGCGCCCGCGACGCGCTGGCCAAGGCCGCCGTCGACCTGGAGAGCATCGTCGGCACGATGATCACCGACCTCACCGCCACCGGCGAGGACGTCAAGAACATCTACAAGGTCGGCCTCAACACCACCCGCCTGCTGCTGGCCTCCGGCGACGTCGTCGTCGGCTACCTGCTGCTGCGCGGTGCGGCCGTCGCCGCCGAGAAGCTGGCCGCCGGCGCGACCGGCAAGGACGTCGCCTTCTACCAGGGCAAGATCGCGGCCGCGAAGTTCTTCGCCGCCAACGTCCTGCCGGGCGTGAGCGCCGAGCGCGCCCTCGCCGAGGCCGTCGACGGCTCGCTGATGGACCTGGACGAGGCCGCGTTCTAGGACGCCCCCGTCCACACAGGCACGGCCCGTCCCCGGGGAGGGGGGCGGGCCGTCCCCCTGTGCGCGGCCAGGTCCCCGCACGGGCGGGCTCCCCCACGCGGGGGTGTGCCCCGGG
>NZ_LIPQ01000630.1 GCF_001418135.1 Streptomyces aureus | reverse complement strand
GGGCGGTGGTTCGGCCGGCGGGGCCGTGGAGGGGGTTTTGACCAGGGTCGCGGACATACGAAGACTCCGTGGATGCCAGAGGCGGATCGAACACGGGGTGCGCCTTCACACGCGGTGAGCACGGAACCGGGCCCCTCAGCCCGATCCGCCCTTCGAGGCTATGCGGTCAACAGCCCCTGCTGTCAAGGGTGTCCGCACTGTGAGCTGTTCGTCTCATCGCGGTTGACGCGGGCACGGATGCCTGTTCCACTGTGGCCATGCATTCGCAGCAGCTGGTCACGCGCTCCCACATCGACTTCGGTCGCGTGTGGTCCTCTTCCTGTTGAGCCGACCCTCTGCTCGGTGAGCCGGCCTCCGGCTCCGCCCCGTCCGCGTGCTGTTCTCCGCGGCGCCTTCACATCCAGGCCCCTCGTGGTGCCTGAGCTCTCCCCTCCCCTCGCTCTGCCGCGCCGCCCTCCTTCGTTCCGAAGGGCTGCCCTCCTTCGCCCTGAAGGACCTTCATGACCTTCGCGTTGTCCGTGCACCGGACCACGACCACCGACCCTCTGGCGCGCCCGCTCCTCGACGAGCTGGCGCACGAGTACACGACCCGGTACGGCTCCGCGCACGATCTGAGCCGCTACCCGGCGGAGGAGTTCGCCCCGCCCCACGGCGCCTTCCTGCTCCTGCTCGAGCAGGGCCGGCCCGTGGCGGGCGGCGCGTACCGCCGCTACGACGACGACACCGCCGAACTGAAGCGGATCTGGACCCACTCGGCGCACCGCAGGCGCGGACTCGCCCGCCGGGTCCTGACCGTGCTCGAACGGGAGGCCGCCACCCGCGGCTACTCCCGCCTCTATCTCACGACCGGACCGCGCCAGCCGGAGGCCAGGGGCCTCTATCTGGCGAGCGGCTACCGCCCGCTCTTCGACGTGTCCGCCGATCCCGAGTCGATCGGCCCGCTGCCGTTCGAGAAATTCCTGGAGAACCCGAAGCCATGACCACGCGCACGCGTCCCGGCCCCGCACGCACCGTCCTCGCCTTCGCCCTGATCACCGGCGCCACCCTCACCCTGACCGCCTGCGCGGGCGGGGATCCCGCGACGTCCCCGGCCGGTGCCTCGGGGGCGTCGGGTGCCGCGGGGGCCGCGAAGGGCACGCTCCCGACGGAGGACGTGGTGTCGGCGGTGAGGAAGAACGAGGCGGCGGCGAAGCTGCTGCCCGCCGACGTACGGCAGCGGGGCAGCTTCACGATCGCCTCGTCCGTCGCCACGCCGCCCAGCTCGGCTTACCTGCCCGACGGCAGGACCGTCGTGGGGGTCGACGCCGACTTCGCGGCGGCCGTGGCGAAGGCCCTCGGCCTGGAGCTCAAGCGCGAGGTGGTCGGGTTCGAGGCGATCCTGCCGGCGCTCGGCAGCGGCAAGTACGACGTCGGCACCGGGAACTTCGGTGTGACCGAGGAGCGGCGCAAGGCCATCGACTTCGTGACCTACATCAACGACGGCCAGGGCTTCGCGAGCCGCGCGGACAGCCCGCTGAAGGCGGTCACCGACCTGACGCAGCTGTGCGGTCTGAAGGTGGCCGTGAACGCGGGCACCACCTTCGAACGGACCCTGGAGCAGAACAAGGGAAGGTGCGCGGAGGCGGGCAGGAAGCCGTACGAGGTGAACGTCTACAGCGAGACCGGGGCGATCTGGATGTCGCTCCAGCAGGGCCGCAGCGATGTCGTGATGAACACGATCAACGGCGTGCGGTACGCGGTGACGCAGCAGAGGAACGTGAAGTTCCTCAACGAGTACCGGCGGCTCGACGTCGGTTTCGCGTTCAAGAAGGGCACGCCGCTCGCGCCCGCCTTCCAGGCCGCGGTGAACGGCCTGAAGGCGGACGGGACCTACGA
>NZ_LIPQ01000063.1 GCF_001418135.1 Streptomyces aureus | reverse complement strand
CGTCCTCGTCCTCGACGACGCCGTCGACGCCGAGCACGCCGATCCCCTCATCCCCGACAACCCCGACTCCCTGGTGATCGGTGTCGCCCGCGGACCGCTCACGGGCATCCCCGACGTACGGCCCTGCACCCTCGGCGGGCTCGACCCCAAGTCGGCCATCGAGCTGCTCACCGCCTTCACCGGCTCCGTCCGCATCACCGTCGATCCGCAGGCCGCCGAGGCGCTCGTCGAGGAGTGCGGTGGGCTGCCCGCCGCGGTCGTTCTCGCCGGCGGCTGGCTCTCGACCCGGCCCAAGGCCTCCGTCGCCGACCTGGCGAAGCGGTTGCGCGCGCTCAGCGGCGATCCGCTGACCCGTGCCTTCTCACTCGCCCACGAGGCGCTGCCCGCGACCGCCGCCCGGATACTGCGGTACCTCTCCCTCGCCCCCCTCGGCCGGGCCGACGCCCACACGGCCTCCGCCCTGGCCGGCTGCTCGGTCTCGGCCGCGGCGACCACCCTCGCGGACTTCGCCGCCCTGGGGCTCCTCGAAGGCGGCGAGGACGGGCAGTACGAGGTCCCCGGCCATCTCGTCCCCCTCCTTCGCGCTCAGCTGGAGGAGCGCGACCGGCCCGCCGAGGTGCAGCTCGCCCGGGCCCGGATGCTGGAGCGGACCGTACGGCTCCTCCAGTCCTGCCGTGCGGTCACCGAACCCGAGGGCTCGCCGGCCCGCCGGAAGCTGGCCGGTCTGCCGCGCGCCCTGCGCTTCCCCAGCGTCGCCGCCGGGGCGGACTGGCTGCGTTCCCGGCAGTCCTTCCTGCTGGCATCCGCCCGGCTCGCCGTCGCCGACGGGGAGCTCGACACCCTCGCCCGCCGGCTCGTGGCCTCCCTGGTCAGGGCGCTCGCCGCGCACCGGGGCGCCGAGGCGGCCGCCCCCCAGCTGTACGGGCTCCACCAGCTGGTCCTGGACGTGGCCGAGCGGCGCGGGCTGCACCGGGAGCGGGCCGCGGCCCTGCTGAACCTGGCCGATCTCGACGCCCGTACCGGCAGGACGAAGGACGCTCTGCTGCGATATCGGTTGGCTTTGGATGCCGGACGCGCAGCAAATGACCCGTACGCGACCGGTCGCGCAATGGAATCCGTAGGTGGCTCGTATCAGGAGCTGGGGGACTGGCAGAGGGCCGGCGACTGGTACGGGCGGGCGCTCGCCCAGCGCCTCGCCCGGGACGAGCGAGCGGATCAGGCCAGGCTGTACGCCCGCCTCGGCGCCGTACAGACCTACGCGGGTCGGTACGGCGAGGCGCTGCGGAGCTGGCGGGCCGCGGCGGCCGGCTACCGGCGGCTCGACGATCTCCCGGGCTACGCACGGGCGTTGAGCGAGGCCGCCCGGGTCCAGGAGTACGCGGGACGGCCCGAGGAATCCCTCCGGACCTGCGAGGAGGCCGTCGAGTGGGCCCGGCGCGCCCAGGACACCCGGCTCCAGGCCGCGCTCCAGCTGCGGCTCGCCGACACTCTCGACCGGCTCGGCGACCCGGCCGCGGCCCGGCTGCACCGGGCCGCGGCCGAAAGACTGCTGGAAACGGAATCTTCTGCCTACGAAATCCGCAGTGGGTCGATCAAAGATTAGTACTTTGAAAGGCTAGACAGCGGGAACTCCTTCATTAGACTGGGTGCGCCGCGTTCGAACGTGGTCTGCCCCGGTGCGCCGCATTGCATCCGGGTATGTATCGCAGTGCCCCATGTATCCCCCCTGATTCAAGGACCGTGATCGACGATGAAGGTCGGCATCCCCCGCGAGGTCAAGAACAACGAGTTCCGCGTGGCCATCACCCCCGCCGGTGTCCACGAGCTCGTCCGCCACGGCCACCAGGTCTTCGTCGAGCAGAACGCCGGTGTCGGCTCCTCGATCACGGACGAGGAGTACGTCGCCGCCGGCGCCGAGATCCTCCCCACCGCCGACGAGGTCTGGGCCACGGCCGACCTGCTGCTCAAGGTCAAGGAGCCCATCGCGGAGGAGTACCACCGCCTCCGCAAGGACCAGACCCTCTTCACCTACCTGCACCTCGCCGCCTCCCGTGAGTGCACGGACGCGCTCCTGGGGTCCGGCACCACCGCCATCGCGTACGAGACCGTCGAGACCGCCAACCGCGCGCTCCCGCTGCTCGCCCCGATGTCCGAGGTCGCGGGCCGCCTGGCCCCGCAGGTCGGCGCCTACCACCTGATGCGCTCGGTCGGCGGCCGCGGCGTGCTCCCCGGTGGCGTCCCCGGCACCCACGCCGGCGAGTGCGTCGTCATCGGCGGCGGCGTCTCCGGCTGGAACGCCACCCAGATCGCCGTCGGCATGGGCTTCCACGTGACCCTGCTCGACCGTGACATCAACAAGCTCCGCGAGGCCGACAAGATCTTCGGCACCAAGGTGAAGACGATCGTCTCCAACGCCTACGAGCTGGAGAAGGCCGTCGTCGAGGCCGACCTCGTCATCGGCGCCGTCCTCATCCCGGGCGCCAAGGCCCCGAAGCTGGTCACCAACGAGCTCGTCGCCAAGATGAAGCCCGGAAGTGTCCTTGTCGACATTGCGATCGACCAGGGCGGCTGCTTCGAGGACTCGCACCCGACCACCCACGCCGAGCCGACCTTCCAGGTCCACAACTCGGTCTTCTACTGCGTCGCCAACATGCCGGGCGCGGTCCCGAACACCTCCACCTACGCCCTCACCAACGCCACGCTGCCCTACATCGTGTCGCTGGCGAACAACGGCTGGGCCGAGGCGCTGCGCCGCGACGCCGCGCTCGCCCTGGGTCTCAACACCCATGACGGCAAGGTGGTTTACAAGGAGGTGGCCGAGGCGCACGGCCTTGAGCACGTCGAGCTGAGCACCCTCCTGGGCTGACCCCCGCGGCACCGCCGTCAACGCGTGCCGTCAATGCCGCACACCCGGCCGGACCTTGTTCGACAAGGTCCGGCCGGATGTGTGTCCGGACCCGGCGGAACGTTCGGCCAACTCGCCTCGAACGTAACCCTTTAACCGTTTCGCACACCCCTGAAACGTGTGGATGCATGCCTGCGCACCCTTGACAGAGAGGTGTTCGGTTGCCGACACATCGGGCCGGGTCCGGCGGATTGTGTTGCTGCGGAGCGGTGACACGCCATAGAGTCGCCAACCGTCGGCATGGTGCCACGCTGACCTATCGATAAATGTTCCTGGTGACATCCAAGGAGGTAAGACGACTTGTGAATGAGTCGACAATTACTCCCGGGAGCGGTGCGCCAGGTGCTCCGATCGGCTCCGTCGCGGTGCGGACCTTCGCGACGCACCAGCCCATGACGACAGCCCACACGATGAAGACGATGGACGGCCTACACGTGAACGCCACGGCCGGCAACGAGATGGGCCGAGAGTCCACCCACTTCGCCGCCTTTGACGAGGTGCCCGAGGGGCACTTCTACGACCCCGACGCCGAGTACGAGCCCGACCCCGAGTACGCGGCCACCCTCGCACCCGACGCTGCCCGTCAGCGCCGCGAGCGGATCGGCCCGACGGGACGGCCCCTGCCGTACTTCCCGATCCCCGGTCCGCTGACGGACCACGGACCGGCGAAGATCATCGCGATGTGCAACCAGAAGGGCGGCGTCGGCAAGACCACGTCGACCATCAACCTGGGTGCCGCGCTCGCGGAGTACGGGCGACGGGTGCTGCTCGTCGACTTCGACCCGCAGGGAGCCCTGTCGGTCGGTCTCGGCGTGAACCCGATGGAGCTCGACCTCACCGTCTACAACCTGCTCATGGAGCGGGGCATGTCGGCGGACGAGGTCCTCCTCAAGACCGCCGTACCCAACATGGACCTGCTGCCGAGCAACATCGACCTCTCGGCCGCCGAAGTCCAGCTCGTCAGCGAGGTCGCGCGCGAGTCGACGCTCCAGCGCGCCCTGAAGCCGCTGATGAACGACTACGACTACATCGTGATCGACTGTCAGCCCTCGCTCGGCCTGCTGACCGTGAACGCCCTGACGGCGGCTCACAAGGTCATCGTGCCGCTGGAATGCGAGTTCTTCGCGCTCCGCGGAGTGGCGCTGCTGACCGAGACCATCGAGAAGGTCCAGGAGCGGCTCAACCCCGAGCTGGAGCTCGACGGCATCCTCGCCACGATGTACGACTCCCGTACCGTGCACAGCCGTGAGGTCCTCGCGCGCGTCGTCGAGGCCTTCGACGACCACGTGTACCACACGGTCATCGGGCGGACGGTGCGCTTCCCGGAGACCACGGTCGCCGGCGAGCCCATCACCACGTACGCCTCCAACTCCGTGGGCGCCGCCGCCTATCGTCAGCTCGCCAGGGAGGTGCTCGCCCGGTGTCACGCCGAGTGAGTCTGCCCGGCGCCGACGAACTCTTCCGTACGACCGGGGGGACGGCGCTCCAGGCGTCCGCACCCCGCAGGGCCGTCCCGGCACCCGCGGGCGAGAGCGACACGACGGCGGCCGAGGGCTCCGCGGAGCACACGGCGGCGGACTCCGAGGCGTCGGAGCCGCGGGCCCGGACGGCGGAGCCCCAGGGCGCCGCCGCTCAGAAGCCCGCGACGCCCACCGCCGCGGTGCCCGCCCCGGCGGCGCGGCGGCGCGGCGGTGGCCGGGCCCCGAACCGGCGGCCCAGCGGCCGTGAGCGCCACGACGAGAAGATCACGGTCTACGTCTCCGCCGAGGAGCTGATGGACCTGGAGCACGCCCGGCTCGTCCTCCGGGGTGAGCACGGTCTCGCCGTGGACCGGGGCCGGATCGTCCGGGAGGCCGTCGCGGTCGTCCTGGCGGACCTGGAGTCCCGCGGCGACGCGAGCATCCTCGTGCGCCGCCTGCGCGGCCGCTGACGGTAGCCTGCGGGCTGCCGCGCTCCCCGTTCCCTGGACCTCCATGCACCACGCCTCTGACGAAACGTCCCGCCCGCCACGCCGCCGCGCCCTGGGGCGCGGCCCGGGCGAGCCGGAGGGGCCTGCGGCCGCTCCGGCGGCGGGGCCGGGGGCTTCCCCCGCCCCCGCCGGCCGTGGGGTCGCGGAGAGGGCCGGGGCGGGCCGGGCCGGCCACGGGGAGGCGGTGGGCGCGGCCGGCGACGCCGTCGCGGAACGTGCGGCCGGGTCCGGCGCCGGTGCGCTGACCGCGCCCGCTCCTGAGCCCGCGCCCGAGCGCGAGGGCGGACCGGGGACTGCGCCTGAGGTTCATCCCGAGTCCGGAGTCGAGGCCGCGAAGGCGACGGCCGGAGCCACGGCCGGGGCCGAGGCGGCCGACGCCACCGCGGAGCCGGCTCAGGCACCGGCGGCGGCACCCGCGGCGCCCACCGAGGCCGGGCCGGAACCCTGGGCCGGGCCCGAGGCCGAGGCGCGGCCCGGGGCCGCGAGCGGGCCCGAGGGCGGGCCGGTGGCCGGGCCCGCTGCCGAGGCAGAGGCCGTGCCTCGGCCCGAGGCGCGGCCCGGTCCCCAGCCTGAGACCGGGCGGGTGGCCGGTCCCGATCCCGAGCCGGAGACCGGACCCGCGGCCGAGACCGAGCCTTCGGCCGGGCCCGAGGCCGGGGACGGGCGGTTCACCGTGCGGCTGGCCAATTTCGAGGGGCCCTTCGATCTGCTGCTGCAGCTGATCACCAAGCACAAGCTCGACGTCACCGAGGTCGCGCTCTCCCAGGTCACCGATGAGTTCATGGCGCATCTGCGCGCCCTCGGGCCCGACGGGGATCTCGACCAGACCACCGAGTTCCTCGTCGTCGCCGCCACCCTGCTCGACCTCAAGGCCGCCCGGCTGCTGCCCGCCGCCGAGGTCGAGGACGAGGCCGACCTCGCGCTCCTGGAGGCCCGCGACCTGCTCTTCGCCCGGCTCCTCCAGTACCGCGCGTACAAGCGCATCGCGGCGATCTTCGAGGAGCGCTGGGAGGCCGAGGGCCGCCGCCATCCCCGTACCGTCGGACTCGAACCCCACCACGCCGAGCTGCTCCCCGAGGTCGTCATCTCCATCGGCGCCGAGGGCTTCGCCAGGCTGGCCGTCAAGGCCATGCAGCCCAAGGCCGAGCCGCAGGTGTACGTCGACCACATCCACGCCCCGCTCGTCAGCGTCCGTGAGCAGGCCGCCGTGGTCGTCTCGCTCCTGCGGGTGCGCGGGACCGCGCTCTTCCGGGAGCTCATCGAGGACGTCGGCGACGACACCCTCACCGTCGTGGCCCGTTTTCTCGCCCTCCTGGAGCTCTACCGGGAGAAGGCGGTCGCCCTGGACCAGGAGACCGCGCTGGGGGACCTCACGGTCTCCTGGACCGGCGGGGAGACCGATCCCACGGGGGCCGTGACCGACGAGTTCGACCAGGAGACCACCCAGGAGACCACCGCATGAGCGACCTCAAGCCCTCTCTCGAAGCCGTCCTCATGGTCGTCGACGAGCCCGCCACCGAGGCGCATCTCGCCAAGGTCCTTGAGCGCACGCCCCGCGAGGTGGCCGACGCCCTGCGCGAGCTGGCCGACGAGTACACCGTCCAGGGCCGCGGCTTCGAGCTGCGCCAGGTGGCCGGAGGCTGGCGCTACTACACCCGCGCCGCCCACGCCGCGGCCGTCGAGGCCTTCGTCCTGGAGGGCCAGCAGGCCCGGCTCACCCAGGCGGCTCTGGAGACCCTCGCGGTCGTCGCGTACCGCCAGCCGGTCAGCCGTTCCCGGGTCTCCGCGGTCCGCGGCGTGAACTGCGACGGCGTGATGCGGACCCTCCTCCAGAGGGGTCTGGTGGAGGAGACGGGCGCGGAACCCGAAACAGGTGCGATCCTGTACAGGACGACGAACTACTTCCTGGAGCGGATGGGCCTGCGCGGCCTGGACGAGCTCCCCGAGCTCGCGCCCTTCCTCCCCGAGGCGGAGGCGGTCGAGCCGGACTCACTGGAAGGAGTCCCGTCGTTCGATCCGGATGCACCGGATCGTGAGGACGACGACGACAAGACGGAAGTTTGATGCGAAGCAGCAGCGGCAGGAACAGCAGCGGAAACAACGGCGGGAGCCGTGGTGGCAACAGCGGCGGCCGCGGCGGCAGCAGCGGTGGCGGCCGTGGTGGCAGCGGCGCCGGCGGTGGCGGCTACCGGGGTTCCGGTGGCGGCAGCGGCAGCGGTGGCGGTGGCGGCCACCGGGGCGGCAGCGGCGGTGGCGGTGGCTACCGCGGTGGCAGCGGCTCCGGCGGCGGTGGCTACCAGGGCGGCGGTGGCGGCTACCAGGGCGGCGGCCGTGACGGCCAGAAGAGCCCGGGCAACCCGCGCCGGCCCCGCCCCGAGGAGCGCTCCTACGACGTGAGCCCCCCCTCCGAGGCCCCGAAGAAGGGTCGCGGCTCCGCGGCCCGCGGCGGCGCCAAGGGCGGCCCCAAGGCCCCTCAGGGCGGCATGCCGCCCCGTCGTGGCCCGCACGGCCAGCGCCAGGCCCCGGCCCGCTCGCGCGAGCTCGACGCGAAGATCGAGCAGCGCAACCGGGAGCGGTACGAGAACCGGCCGGAGATCAAGACCCCGAAGACCTTCCCCGGCGCCGAGCAGGAGGGCGAGCGGCTGCAGAAGGTCCTCGCCCGCGCCGGCATGGGTTCGCGGCGTGCCTGTGAGGAGCTCATCGAGCAGGCCCGCGTCGAGGTCAACGGCGAGATCGTCCTGGAGCAGGGCAAGCGCGTCGACCCGGAGAAGGACGAGATCAAGGTGGACGGCCTGACCGTCGCCACCCAGTCGTACCTGTTCTTCGCGCTGAACAAGCCGGCCGGTGTCGTCTCCACCATGGAGGACCCGGACGGCCGCCAGTGCCTCGGCGACTACGTCACCAACCGTGAGACGCGTCTCTTCCACGTCGGCCGGCTCGACACGGAGACCGAGGGCATCATCCTGCTCACCAACCACGGTGAGCTGGCCCACCGCCTCACGCACCCGAAGTACGGCGTGAAGAAGACCTACCTGGCCGCCATCACCGGCCCGCTGCCCCGTGAGGTCGGCAAGCGGCTCAAGGACGGCATCCAGCTGGAGGACGGCTACGCCAAGGCCGACCACTTCCGCGTGGTCGAGCAGACCGGAAAGAACTACCTGGTCGAGGTCACGCTGCACGAGGGCCGCAAGCACATCGTGCGACGCATGCTCGCCGAGGCGGGCTTCCCGGTCGAGAAGCTGGTCCGTACGGCCTTCGGCCCGATCGGTCTGGGCGACCAGAAGTCGGGCTGGCTGCGCCGGCTCACCAACACGGAGGTCGGCATGCTGATGAAGGAAGTCGGCATGTAAGGCCCCGAGGCCCGCAGGCCCAAGGCCTGCTCCACGCGAGAAGCCCGCGACCGTCCGTCGGTCGCGGGCTTCCGTGTTCTCCGCGGCGGCGCGGGGGCGACGGGCGGCTGATCCCCGGAGGGGCTCGGCGCCGCGCTTTCCGGGCTTGTGGCCGAAGGTCGCCGACCTTTATAGTCAACATGACTCTTAAGGAGGCGGGCGTGAGCCTCGCAAGCATTCTCGAACCGCTGCAGCAGCCGCTCTTCACGATCCTGGACACCCCGGTCAGCTGGACCGAGGTCCTGGGATTCGGCAGCGGGGCGCTCTGCGTCTGGCTCGTCGCCCGTCAGCACCTCGCGAACTGGCCCATCGGCATCGCCAACAACCTGTTCTTCGTCCTGCTCTTCACGCAGGCCGGGTTGTACGCGGACGCCGGCCTCCAGATCGTCTTCATCACCCTCGCCGTGTACGGCTGGTGGACCTGGACCCACGGGGGTGGACCAGGCTCCGACGCCCTCCCGGTGCGCCGCACCACGCGCACCGAGTGGACGTGGCTGCTCACGGCGGGGGTGGTGGGGACCCTCGCCCTCACCCTGCTGCTCGACCGCGCGACCGACTCGACCGTCCCCTTCTGGGACGCCCTCACGACCGCGCTCTCCCTCATGGCGACCTACGGCCAGTGCCGGAAGCGGCTGGAGTCCTGGTGGCTGTGGATCGCCGCCGACGTGGTCTACGTACCTCTGTACGCCTACAAGGAGCTGTACCTGACCTCGCTGCTCTACGTCGGCTTCATGACGCTCTGCGTCCTCGGCCTGCGCGGCTGGACCAAGGACCTCACCGCACGCCGCGCCCTCCAGGTGGAGGCGGCGGCATGAGGCGCTACGGACACGGCCTGGTCCTCGGCAAGTTCTATCCGCCGCACGCCGGCCACCACCATCTCGTCAACACGGCCCTCGACCGCTGCGAGCGCCTCACCGTCCTCGTCTGCGCCTCCTCCGTGGAGAGCCTCCCCCTGGAGGACCGGGTCGCCTGGATGCGTGAGATCCACCCCGACGCCCTCGTCGTCGGAGCCGTCGACGACATCCCCGTCGACCTCCACGACCCCGACGTCTGGGACGCCCACATGGCCGTCTTCCGGGCCGCCGTGCCCGAGCGTGTCGACGCCGTCTTCACCTCGGAGCCGTACGGGGAGGAGCTCGCCCGCCGCTTCGGTGCCGAGTCCGTCTGCGTCGACCCCGCGCGCGACCGCTTCCCCGTCTCCGGCACCGCCGTCCGCGCCGACCCCGCCGGCTGCTGGGACTTCCTGGAGGCGCCCGTGCGCTCCGCGCTCACCCGGCGCGTCGTCGTTCTCGGCGCCGAGTCCACCGGCACCACCACCATGGCCCTCGCCCTGGCCGACCACTACCGGCGGCGCGGCGGCGTCTGGGCCAGGACCCGGTACGTGCCGGAGTACGGGCGCGAGTACAGCGAACTCAAACTCGCCGAGCTCCGCGCCGAACGCCCCGGCGCCACATGGGCCGACGTCGCCTTCCACTCCTCCGACTTCCCCGTCATCGCCCAGCGCCAGGCCGAACTGGAGGAAGAGGCGGCCCGCGACGGTTCACCCGTCCTCTTCTGCGACACCGACGCCTTCGCCACCACCATCTGGCACGAGCGGTACATGGGCACCACCAGCCCCGCCACCGGCGAGATCGCCGCCCACGGTCGGCAGCACCTCTGGCTGCTCACCGACCACCGGGGCGTCGCCTTCGAGGACGACGGCCTCCGCGACGGGGAGCACCTGCGGCCCTGGATGACCGCGCGCTTCCTCACCCAGCTCGCCCACAGCGGCCGCCGCACGGCCGTCCTCAGCGGCCCGCACGAGGAACGCCTCGCGGCCGCGGTGGCCGCCGTCGACGGGCTGCTCGCCGAGGGCTGGCACCTCGCCGACCCGCTGCCGGAGCGCCGATGAACGGCGACCGGGTGCCGGGCGGAGGGCCGGGGAGGAGGCCCGGGGCAGGGCCGGGAGGCGTGCCCGAGGGCTACGACCCGTACGCCTTCGAGCCGTTCGCCGTCACCGTCGACCTCGCCGTCCTCACCCTCCGCGAGGAGCGCCTCCACGTCCTGCTCGTCGAGCGCGGCCAGGAGCCGTACGCCGGACACTGGGCCCTCCCCGGCGGCTTCGTCCTGCCCCGCGAGTCCGCCGAGCGGGCCGCCCGCCGCGAACTCGCCGAGGAGACCGGACTCTCCGAGACCACCGTCGCCGGACTCCACCTCGAACAGCTCCGTACCTACAGCGAGCCGGACCGCGACCCGAGGATGCGGGTCGTCTCCGTCGCCTTCGCCGCGCTCGTGCCCGACGCACCCGAACCACGCGGCGGCGGAGACGCGGCGCAGGCCCGGTGGATGCCGTACGGCACGCACGGGCCGCTCGCCTTCGACCACGACCGCATCCTCGCCGACGCCCACGAACGGGTCGGCGCCAAGCTGGAGTACACCTGCCTCGCGACCGCCTTCTGCCCGCCCGAGTTCACCCTCGGCGAGCTGCGGCAGGTCTACGAGACGGTCTGGGGCGTCGAGCTCGACCGCCCCAACTTCCGGCGCAAGGTCCTCGCCACGCCCGGCTTCGTCCAGGCCGTGGAAGGGCCGCCGCGCCTCACCGGCGGACGGGGGAAACCGGCCGCTCTCTACCGGGCGGGCGAGGCCACCACGCTCCATCCGCCCCTCCTGCGACCGGAAGGACGATCCACGTGAACCCGACCCGCACCGCGACCAAGCAGGCCGCGACCGGCTCCCTGATCGGACTGGCGCTCGGCGACGCGCTGGGCTTCCCGACCGAGTTCAAGGACGTGCCGTCGATCCTGGCATCGTTCGGGCCCTGGCGGGAGATGCCGCTGCCCGTCAGGAACGGGAAGGCGTACGTCACCGACGACACCCAGATGGCCCTCGCCTTCGCCCGCGGGATCCGCACCGCGACGGACCGCGGCGTGCTCGCCCCGCTGCGCCTCGCTCGGCCGGTCCGGGACGAGTTCGTCGACTGGTACCACTCGCCCGAGAACAACCGTGCCCCCGGCAACACCTGCCTCCGCGCCTGTCGCCTCCTCGACGGCGACCGGCTCTGGCAGGACGCCAGCCAGCTCGGCTCCAAGGGCTGCGGCGCCAACATGCGGGTCACCCCCATCGGGCTCGTCCCCGGGCTCAGCGAGGAGCAGCGGGCCGGCGCCGCCCAGCTCCAGGCGGCCCTGACCCACGGTCACCCCACCGCGCTCGCCGCCTCCGACCTCACCGCCCACGCCGTGTACCTCCTCGCCCAGGGCGTCGACCCGGCCGGACTCGTCGGACAGCTGCGCTCGTACGCGTACGAGAACCGCTCCCGCTACCACGAGCACTGGCTCGGCGACCTCTGGACCCGCTCCCAGGACCCGTCCGCGCTCTCCTTCGTCCGGCGGGGCTGGGACGAGTGCCTGGCCATCCTGGAGCGTCTGGACGCCGTCCAGCGCACGGCCGACCCGGAGCTCGACCCCTGCACGTACACCGGGGACGGCTGGATCGCCGAGGAAGCCCTCGCGACCGGGCTCCTCAGCTTCCTCCTCTTCCCCGAAGAGCCCCTCACCGTCCTCCGCAGGGCCGCCTGCACCCGGGGCGACTCCGACTCGATCGCCGCCCTCGCGGGCGCCTTCGCGGGTGCCCACCTCGGCGCGGGCGCCTGGCCGAAGGAGTGGGAAGAGGTCGTCGAGTACCGGAGCGACCTGCTGACCTTCGGCGCGCTCTGGGACGCGTGAGTCCGGGAGACGTGCCGCGCACCCCGCGGACATGCCGGTGCCCCGGCGGGATGTCCGCCGGGGCACCGGTCTCTCACTGTTCAGCCGTCCGTCAGTCCCACCAGAAGGTCCATTCGGTGGACCCTGCCTGGCCGTTCCCGATCAGCTCGGGATCTCCGAGGTCCGGACAGTAGACGTACTGCTCCACCGCGGCCTCGGCGCGCTCGGCCGGGGTGCGGGGCGGGCGCGCGACGACGAGGTGCAGGTTCGCCGAGTCCGCGAAGAAGAACTCCGCCCCGTACCGCTCGTGCCAGTGCCTCAGCACCGCCACGTGGTCGGCGGGGAGCAGCTCCCGGTCGGGGTGGCCCGACCAGTTGGGCGTCGAGATCAGCCGGGGGAACAGCGCGGGGAGCTCGTAGCCCGCCTCCGCCTCGACGAAGGTCAGCCACAGGGGCTCCTTCGGATCCCCCGGCGTGGAGAACGCCGGCGTCGTCTCCCGCGGTGCGGCGGAGAGCTCCGCCGCCACCGCCTCCGGAGAGAAGAGCAGCTCGTACTCCGCGATCTCCTGACGATCGGCCTCGTCCCGGGGCGGGACGTGGATGTCGATCATCTCGCGCAGACGCGCGGCCTTCAGCTCGGCCACGACGTCCGACGGCACGGGCCGGAGCGCCGACGCCAGCAGTTCCCGGCTGCCGCCGCTCCAGGGCCCGCCGCCGCGGTCGTACTCGACCGTCAGCGTCGGGCTCTGGCCGCTCACGAAGGGGACGAGACGGGACCGGTCGTGCCGGTCCCGCCACCACTCCCAGGCGGGGCGGACGGCCGCGTGCTCCACGGAGAAGCCGTAGAGGGCGACACCGGAGGCGGAGACGGCGACGTCCACGTCCGTGTCCCGCACGGACAGCTGGAGGTGCCGCCGGCTCTCCTCGGCCAGCATCGCCGCGATGGCAGCGTGGTTTCGCACTGCGACCAACCCGTCTATCGGTAGTGGATCGGCTCGATGCCGTCGTCGTGAACGATATAGATCGTCGTCAGGTTGACGGTGCGCCGGGTGTCGCCCGCCCACTTGTCGATGATCGCCCTGCCCTCGTCCGTGTCGAGGTTCTTGAACTTGATGTACAGGGCGTCAGCTCCCTTCTTGTTGGCGTCGGAGAGCGCGTCCTTCACCGTTCTCTCGTTCTTGGTCCCGAGAATCTTGAACTCGGACCGGATGCCGTCGACCCACGCGTCGAAGCGCTTGTTGCCCTCGGCCCCCGGCGAGGGGATGTCCTCTCCCCGGGAGACGACGGTCTGTCCCTCCTGTGCGAGCTGGAGCGCCAGGTCGAACTCGTCCTCGCTGAAGGCGTCGTCCCTCTTGTGGGGGTCCTTCCAGCCTTCGTCGATCCGGTCGAGGGCGTCGCCGTAGATCTGCTCGGCGGTGTGTTCCCGGAACCAGTCGGAGGTGACCTCCATCGTGCAGGCGACAGCTCCTATCCCGCGTCCCTTGCGGCACCCCTTCTTCGCCTCCTTGACCACCTCGTCGACCTCGTCGCTCTGGGCGAGGTACTCGATCCGCTTCTTCCGGGTCGTGTCCCTTTGGCCCTGCTTCCAGTTCTCCTTGCGCTGCTCGTGGTCCACCTTGGCGTACGTCTTCGTGTACGTGTTCGGCTCGTCCGAGGTGTCCTTCACCTCGACGTCCCAGCCGCCGTCGCCCGTGTAGGAGCAGCTGACGCCGTGTTCGAGGCAGTCGGCCGGCTTCAGGCCGGTCGGGTCGGAGAGGGAGACGGGGTTGTTGTTGGAGTAGGTGTAGCCGTGCGTCTGCTGCGGATCGGACAGATCCATCAGCGGATCGACCGAGACGAAGCGGCCGACGGCCGGGTCGTACTCGCGGGCGCCGAGGTGGGTCAGGCCGGTGTCGGTGTCCTTGGTGCCGCCGACGAAGCCCTTGTCGCCCGCCCACGCCGCCGGCTGCGCGCCGCGCGCCGCGCCGAAGAGGTCGAGCTTCCTGCGGTTGACCGTCTGGGTGGCGTCGGCGGACACCTGGGTGGTGCCCGAGCCGTGGTGGTCGCTGAACAGGAAGGTCAGCTTGCCGCCCGTGCGCATGGCGACCGCCTTGCCCGCGACGCTGTAGTAGCGGGTTCCGGTGACCACGCCGGCCTTGTCGAGCTTCAGCTCGTTGCCGCCCGGCAGGTAGAGGGTGGTGCCGGTGGAGTCCCGGCGGATCAGCCGCTCACCGGCGGTGTCGTACAGGTACGAGGTGGTCTTCGTGCCCTGGACGACGGAGTCCAGATGTCCTTCGGCGTCCCAGTTGAGCGTCTGGGCGGCGGCCGCACCGATGGTCCGGGTCCGGGTGTTGCCCGCGTCGTCGTAGGTGAAGTTCTCCTCGTGGGGGTCGGTTCCCGTCTGCGTGACCTTGGGCAGGCGGTGGGTTCCGGCCGTGGCGGGTGCGTAGGTGCGGACCGTGTCGGCGGTCGGGCCGGAGGCCGTGCGGTGCTTGGTCTCCGTCTTGCGGTTGCCGACGGCGTCGTAGGCGTAGGTGGTCCAGTAGGCGTCCGGGCCGCCGACCGTGGACGAGGTGGGAGCGGCGGCGCAGGTGTCGCCGACGTTGGTCCACGCCTCGGTGATCCGGCGGAGCGAGTCCAACTGGAAGCACTGGGTGTCGGTGACGCGTGCCGCGTCCTGGCCGAAGGCCGAGGCGAGCGAGGTGATGTTGCCCGCGTCGTCGTACGAGTACCGGACGTCCTCGATCCGCTGGGGCGCCACCTCACGGTCGAGGTAACGGCGCTTCACCGCACCGGTGTGATCGTCGTACTCGCTGCTCACCCAGAGTTGCTGGGCGAACGCCCCGTACACCTGACGGGTGTTGCGCCCGTAGTGGTCGTAGGTGTTCGACGCGATGATCTGGTCGCTGCCCGCGCCGACGGTCCTGAGCAGACCGGAGACGGGGGTGTAGGTGTTGGCCACCTTCTCCGCGGGCAGCCCGCCCGCGGCTGGCTGCATCATCCACATGAGCTGGCCGGTGTTCGCGTTGTACGAGTTGGTCCACTTGTACGTGCCGGCCAGGGCGCCCTCGCTGTCGGGGACGGTGACCTGGCTGAGGGCCGGCTGGTAGAAGCTGTTGTACGCGGTGACGGCGGAGACGTACTCCTTGCCCCCGACCCAGCGGGTCGACTTCGACACGTGGCCCTTGGCGACGGTGTCGTACTCCCACGTGGCGAGGTTCGTGGTGCCCCGCTTCAGCGCCGTCCGCCGACCCAGCGCGTCGTACTCCGAGGTCAGCGTGATCAGCCGGGCGTCGGTGACGCCGACAGCGCGGTCGCCCTGGTCGTAGTCGGTCTTGGTCTTGCCCTGGTCGGGGTCGTGCGACTCGACCCTGCGGCCGCGGACGTCGTAGACGTACTTCCAGGTCGCGCCCGACGGGTCCGTGATCCGACCCAGTCGGCCCAGCCGGTCGTAGGTGTAGTGGGTCGACTGGGAGGTGGTGCGGGCGGCGTCGGTGTACTGCCTCTGCTCGACGGTGCGCCCGACGGCGTCGACCACAGCGGTGGTCGCGACACCGCCCCGGGGCGGGATCACCGTGGTGGTGTCACCGGTGTAGAGGGTCGTGGAGCGCCTGGTCTCGTCCCCGAACGTCCGGGAGATGACCGCCGTCACCCGTCCGGCACCGTCGTACTCGGTGTCGGTGGACGCCGGGTACTTCAGCTCCTGTCCGGTGACCAGGGCGGGCTCGGCCGCGCCGGTGGCGAAGTACGAACCGGAGTTCCGCCAGGCCTGGCCCCGGGTGTCGTAGAAGGACTCCGAGACGATCCGGCCCGCGCCGTCCTGCGACGGTTCCTGGGTCTGACGGAAGCGCAGGAGCCCGTCGGCGAAGGAGTAGGCCGACTTGTACTGCGCGTCGTGGGACAGGACCTTCGTCGTGGTGACGATCGGCCCGTCCTTGCGGACGAGGTAGTCGAAGACGTAGTTGGGCGAATCCGGGTACGTGGTCCGCGACCGGGTCGGCAGCCACACCTTCGTGACCCGGCCCAGACCGTCGTGCGCCGTGCCCGTGACCTTGTTGTTCGCGTCGGTCACCTGGACGGCCTGGCCACGCAGAGGCTCCAGCACCGTCGTCACCGTGTGGCCGAGCGGGTTGGTCACGACCATGGAGGTCGGGACTTCGCCGGTGGGCGGAGTGAAGGCGGTCCTGGTGACCTTGCCGTAGGGGTCCGCCGCCGAGAGCGGACGGCCGTACACGTCGAAGTCGGCGGCGGGGGTGCTGGTCACCTGGTCGTAGCCGGTGCCGGTGCCGTTGATCCGCTCGGTCCTCGTGACGTCGCCCCTGGTCGGCGCGGCGCCGAACGCCCCGCCGTCGTAGGAGGTCCGGAGGTCGTCGATGACGTCACCGGGACGGGAGACGGTGGCCCCGCAGGGGACGGCGACGGTCTCCACGCGGCTGACCCTGTCGAGGATGTGGGCCGCGGTGTTGCGCGCGTAGCTCGTCGTCACACAACGCTCGTCGCCCGGTACGGCGTTGTCGCCGGTGAACGACTCGGTGGAGAGCATGCCGTAGGAGTCGAAGCCGCGGCTGACCTCGGTCGTGCGCGTACCGCCGGTGACGGTGGTACGGGTCCGCTCCTTCTGGGTGCCCGTCTTGTAGGAGACGAGATCCGGCAGACCGGCGCGGGTACGGGTGGCGACCACCGCGGACCGCCACGGGGTGTGGGACGTCGCCGAAACCGGCTTCGAGGTGTCGTCGCCGTTGTATGTCACGCTCTCGCGGACCATGCCGGCGAACTGCTCGCGGTCCGTCACCGCATCGCCCGCGGAGTCCTTGACGGCCTGCCCGTCACGGCCGCGGAAGTACCGGGTCTCCGAGAGGGTCCTGGGATCGTCGGCCGCGCCGACTCGGGTCTGCACCCGTCCGTAGCCACGGGCGATCGAGTGCACGCGGTCCTCGGCCTTGGTGAACTCGTCCTCGCTCTTGGCCCAGGCGGCGCCGTCGAGGTAGTCGTACGTGATCACCTTGTCCGGGGACTCGACGAGGTTGTCGCCCTCGACGACCTGCTTGACCACGTAGGTGTTGAACCAGTCGAGCTTGCGCCGTTTCGCCCTCGAACGCCCACTTCACCGGGTAGCAGGACGTGGTCGTTGCTCGCGTCGGCCGCTGGGAGCGTGCTGGTGGTGCACCCCGGCTGCGAGTAGGTGACGCCGATGGTGCCGCCGGTCTCGGTGGTGATCTGGTAGAGCCTCAGCCGGATGAACGGGGCGAGACCGTCACCGGTCCTGTCGACCCGGTTGGCGAGCTGCTGGCCGGCGAAGGTGACGGTCGGCAGGGTGACCGTGCCACCGCTCTTGCCGCTGCGCTGGATGGACTTCAGCCACATCGGGGTGGAGATGCCGTCGCCGGAGGGCGGGAAGTTCTGGTCGAGCGTCCAGGTGTCGACGTCCTTGTACGCGCCGCCGGTGAGCACCTTGGTGGTGATGCCGGTCAGCCGCTTCCGCGACCAGAAGCTGGGCGAGTACTGGTCCTTGCACTCGGTCGCCCCGTCCTTGCAGTACAGGTCGTACGGGACGTCGGGCCAGTTTCCTGCCTTGGTCTCGTCGAAGGTGCCGCAGTCGGTGAGGCAGCGCTCGTCGACGCCGAACTCGACCTTGCCCATGGCCTTGCCGGTGTAGACGGCGTCGTCGCGCAGGCCGTAGTCGATGTGGTCGAGCCAGCCGCCGCGGACGTAGGAGGTCACGGTGGACTCGCCGGTCGTCTCGGAGACGTTGCGGCCGTAGTTGTTCTTCTCCGTGTTCCAGTAGTACGCCATGGCGTTGCCGTGCGGGTCGACCACGTAGTCGAGCTGCCAGCGCCAGGCCTGCTGGCACCAGCCGTCGGCGAACGAGGAGTCGTGGCAGGGCTCGCCGGTCTGGTTGCCGAAGACCGGGACGGTCCAGGTGGAGTTGGTGACCGGGTCGTCGGCGGCCGCGTCGTTGTCCTTCCAGCCGGGCAGCCGGTTCCGGCCGAAGAAGTACTGGGTGCCGTCGGCCGTGGTGACCTTCCAGTGCTCGCCCTTGCCGTCGACGCCGTCGGTGCCGCCGTCGCCGTTGGCGGCGCCGGTCAGCTTCTCGAC
>NZ_LIPQ01000629.1 GCF_001418135.1 Streptomyces aureus | reverse complement strand
CCCTCCGCCCCCGCGCCCCAGACGGCCGTACCCGTGCGGCACGACGAGCCGGTCGACGACCTGGACGACGCGTCCTGAACCAAGAGGTCTTCCGGTCGGTTCACCCCCAGTGCGTGTGAACCGCCCCAGGGCGGGGGATCCGAGGCCGCAGGGGGCGAAACACATGAACGAAGAGAGCCGCAGCGACCGGGAGTTGCTCGAGGACGAGGCCGTACGGGAGCGCCGCGGCGCGCTGCGCGGCCAGTTCAGCGCCGCTGGGATCACCGCCCAGGACATCCTGTGCTGCGAGGACAGAGCGGGATTCGTCGGGCCCGGGCACGCGGACGGGTACACCGTGGTCCTGGCCCGGTCCGGTGGCTACCTCCGCCGCATCGCCGGCGAGGAGTTCTTCGGCGACGCGAGCGGCGGTTACCTCACCCGGCCGGGTGACGAACACCGAGTCGCCCACCCCATCGGGCCCGGGGACCGGTCCACTGAGTTCCGGCTCGGCGCAGAGCTGTTCACCGACCGGTTCGACGGCCCGCCGCTCTCCCGCCGCTTCACGATCACCGGCACCACCGACGTGCACCACCGCGCCCTGCTGGCCGCGGCACGTCGCGGGGCCGACGACTTCGAACTGGGCGAGCGGCTCCACCGGTTGCTCGACGACGTGGCCGCCTCCGCCGGGCCCTGGCGCACGGACACGAGCCGCCGCCCCGCTGCCGCCCGCGCCCACGCCCGACTGGTGCGCGACGTCTGCGCCGTCCTGGCCGAGGGAACGCCAGGGCTCCGCCTCTCCCTGGAGGATCTGGCCCGCGCGGCAGGCGTCTCGCCGCACCATCTCAGCCGTGTCTTCCGCGCTGTCACCGGCACGACCCTCACACACCACCGCAACGAGCTGCGAATCAGGGGCGTCCTGCACGCGCTTGAGGAGGGCGAGGACAGCCTGCGCACCCTCGCGTACGCCTACGGATTCGCCGACCAGGCGCATCTGACGCGTGTGTGCCGCAGCCATACGGGGCACGTCCCCAGCGCCTTGAGGGGTGTTCTCGCGGACCGCGCATGAATGTCCAACGCACCGGGGCGGGGTGGGCCGCAGACTGGCGGAGGCCGGAGACCCCGGCCGGTGCCGTGCTCCCTGTGGAAGCTGCACGGCGCACCGTCTTCCTCGTGGGGGAACGTGACGATGACCTTACTGACCAGAGCCGCTACGACTGTCGCGGCCGCCCTGACGGCCGTTGTGGGCGTGAGCTCCGCACCGGGTGCCGCGCCGGCCCCGTACCCCTCACTC
>NZ_LIPQ01000628.1 GCF_001418135.1 Streptomyces aureus | reverse complement strand
CCGGTCGATCTCCTCGGCCAACGGGCGCCCCGTGACCTTCTGGACGATCAGGCCCGCCAGTACGTAATTCGTGTTGCTGTAACTCCACTTGTCGCCCGGCGCGAACTCGGCCTCGTGCTTGAGCGCCAGGTCCACGAGATCACGCGGCTCGAAGTACCGGTGCAGCATCTCCTCGTCGCTGATGTCCGCCCCGTAATCCGGAATCCCGCTCGTGTGCTGCAGCAGCTGACGGACGGTGATCTTCCCTCCGTCGAGCCCCTTCCCCCGTACCAGCCCCGGCAGGTACGTGTCGACCTTCGCCTCCAGGTCGACCTTCCCCTCGCCGACCAGCTGCAGCACGACCACCGCCGTGAACGTCTTCGTGTTGCTGCCGATCCTCACCTGGCCGTCCCTGGGCACCTTCGCGCCCGTGGCCAGGTCTCCGACCCCCGCGGTGTACGTACGCGCACGGCCCCTGCCGTCCTCGACGCTCGCCAGCGCCGCCGGCTGGCCCCCGCGCACCAGGGCGTTCAGGCCCTGCTGAACTGCGTCCGGCCGCGCCGCCGCGACCGCCGCAGGCGGCGCGAGCGCGCCCGTCGTCATCACCGCGACGACCACCGCCGCCGCGGCCGCCGCGCCTCCGCGCCGGAGGCCCTTCCGCGGTCGGGAGAGGCGGAACCTCGACGTCCTCGTCTTCATCGCTCGCGTGTTCATCGGCTGTCCTTCCGTCGATCGGGCAGGACACGATCATGTTTTCCGGGGCCTCCGAGCGCATCGCGGAAACGCGGGAGAATGTGCTCCCCCGATCGGGGGAGGCCGGCCACGAGCCGCCCGTTCATACTGGCCGATGATGATCAAGGCACTCCGGCCGCTGCTGCGCCGCTCCACGTACACGGGCGCGGTGTTCGCCTACTCGGCCGCCCTCGCGAGTCTCCCCCTGCTGTCCTTCGCGCTCCTCCCGGCGCTGGCGTGGCGATCCGCCCCCGAGGGCGTCCTGTTCGTCGTGGTGCTGGTCGTCTGGGCCGTCCTGATCACCCTGGTCGGCCTGGCCCGCACCACCCGGCGGGTGCTGATCCTGGCCGCCCGCCGGCTGCTGTACGTGGTCCTGCCCGAGCCCTCGGCCGTGCGCCCGCCCACGACTTCGCCCGAAACCGGACCGCCCCCGGCCGTCCCCGCCGCTCCTTCCGCCTCAGACCGCTGGCGGACCCCCCTCTGGCTGCTGCTGCACGTCACCCTCGGCTGGACGGGTGCGCTCGCGAGCGGGCTGCTGCTCTTCCTGGCCCTGGCCCTTCCGGGGGGCTGGCTCCGCGCCGAGCTGGCGCTGAGCCTGTTCGGCCGGTCCGCACGGGTGACGGACGGCTGGCAGAGCTGGGCCGTGGCGCTCGCCTGTCTCCTGCTCGCCGCGGTCGTCTGCGTCCTCGTGACGCGCGCCCTGCGGTGGTCGGCGCCCCGGCTCCTCGGGCCGTCGACGGCCGAGCGGCTCGCCCTCGCGGCCGAGCGGGAGCGGCGGCTCGCCGAACGCAACCGGCTGGCCCACGAGTTGCACGACTCCATCGGGCACACGCTGACGACGACCACGATCCAGGCCGCGGTGGCGGGCGAGTTGATGTCCACCGACCCGGCGGCGGCGCGGGCCGCCCTGCGCAGCATCGAGGAGTCCGCCCGGGCCGCGCTGGAGGACCTGGACTACGTCCTCGGCGTCCTGCGCGAGCGCGAGGACGGGGCGGCCGGGACCGCCGGTCCCGTCGGGACCGCACCCATCCGCACCCTGGCCGACCTGCCCGAGCTGCTCGAACGGGTGCGGCACACGGGCGCGGTGGTGGAGTGGGAGCGGTCGGGGGATCCGGCGCAGGTGCGGGGCACGCTCTCCCGGGCCGCGTACCGGATCGTCCAGGAGGGCCTGACCAACGCCGTCCGGCACGGCTCGGGCGGTCCGATCACGGTACGGGTGGCGGCCGGGCCGGACGCGCTGGAGCTGGCTGTGGTCAACGAGACCGGGGCCGCGGCGCGTACGGGCCGGCCGCGGGCCTTCCCGACCTCCGGGCACGGGCTGCCCGGCCTCGCCGAGCGCGTACGACTCCTGCACGGCGAGATGGACGCCGGCCCGGACGGGCCGAGGCGCTGGCGGCTGGCGGTCAGGCTGCCCGTACGGTTGTCGGCATGACCGGCCCCGACGCCACCGAGCCCGCCACGACGCTCCTGATCGCGGACGACGACGAGGTGACCCGTGCCGGTCTGCGCATGCTGCTCGCCGCACAGCCGGGGATCGAGGTGGTCGGGGAGGCCGCCGACGGCGTCGAGGTGGTCGAGCGGGCGTGGCGGCTGCGGCCGGACGTGGTCCTGATGGACGTACGGATGCCCCGCCGCAACGGGATCGAGGCGACCCGCCGACTCCTCGCGGGGCCGGACGAGCCGGCGGGGTCGAGGGACGGGACCCCTGTCCCGGCGCCGCCGAAGGTCGTCGTGATCACCACCTTCGAGAACGACGACCACGTCACCGCCGCGCTCAGCGCCGGTGCCAGCGGGTTCGTGCTCAAGCGGCTTCCGGTCCGGCAGATCGCGGAGGCCGTTCGGGTGGTGGCGGCGGGCGAGGCGATCCTCTTCCCCGCGACCCTGCGCCGGATGGTCGCCGCACGCCCGCTGGGCTCCGCGGAGGCGCTGCCGAGGGCGGCGCTGACGGTGCGGGAGGAGGAGGTGCTGCGGCTGATGGCCACCGGCCTGTCCAACCCGGAGATCGCGGAGTCCCTCACCGTGAGCCTGGAGACGGTCAAGACGCACGTCGGGAACGTCCTGACCAAGCTCGGCGCGCAGAACCGGACGCACGCGGTGGTCATCGCGTACGAGTCGGGCCTGGTGGTGCCGGGGTTCACCGGCTGACGGGAACACGAACGCCTGCCCCACCCGGGGTCACGGATGGGGCGGGCGAGGGGCGATCGGTCAGGCGAGGACCTCGATCCGCCACTGCGGGTCCCGGTCGTCCGTACGGACGAAGATCCGCTTCGGGAGCAGGGAGCGGTCCTCGAACAGGTCGCGGCCGAGGGCCAGTCCGTTCTGGTCGATCACGTACGTGCCGTCCGTGAGGTCGGCGAGCGAGGTGAGGGTGGTGAGCGCGAGGGTGTCGCCGTCTTCCGCGACGCGCTGGAGGCGCCAGACGGAGGCGGGGGACTCGTCGGGGCGGGCGACGACGGGCGCGCGCTCGGTGCCCTCCGCGGTGATGGTCTCCTCGGTCCCCTTGGCGGTGAACCGGAAGCCCTCGGCGTCCCGGGTGATCAGCCACTCCCCGGCGCGGGTCGGGTCGGAGAGGAAGCCGACGACGGCTCCGTCCTCGACCCCGACCGGGGCCCCCTTCGCGTACAGCTTGACGACCTTGCCGGCGTTCGACATCGCTCCTCCTGGGCTGAGTGGGTCTTGTGTGGCGGTTATGCCGGAGGGTGCCCGTACGGCCCTGCTAGGTGCCAGCGAACACGCAGGTCATAGGCTGTGTGGCGCTGAGAAGTCGTCAGGGAGGGGCAGGTTCCGCGTGCCGTGGAGCAGGACCGGACCCGGACAAGGACCCGGACCCCGGCCACCGGGACGACGACGGCGAGGCCTGCGACCGGCCCTGACGCCCGCCCGCCCCGGCCGGTGTCGGTCATCCGGGGCAGGCTGCCGGGTCCCTTCGGCGTGCGACACGCGCCGGGGGCCCGGCGAGGTGTACGGGTAGGGCATGACCATCCCTGTGGACCAGCTCAGCGATCCGGCCGTGCGTGCGTTCGTCGCGGCCCTCAACGCCAACGACCAGACGGCCCTGTTCGAGGCCCTGACCCCCGACGCGACCATGTCCGACGACGGCTCCGAGCGCGATCTCCGGGAGTGGCTCGACCGGGAGGTGTTCGGCTCGCGCGGGCACATGGACGTCGTGTCCGAGTCGGACGGCGGGCGCGGCCTCGTCGCCGACTACCGCAACGACACCTGGGGCTCGATGCGCACCAAGTGGCTGTTCTCCGTCGACGGCGGGAAGATCTCCCGCTTCGAGACCGGGCAGGCGTAGCGCCGCTGCCGCTGCCGCTGACGTCGGCCGGGGGAGGACTTTCCCCCGGCCGGCGTGCGGCACCGGCACCGGGTCCTGGGCCCGTCCGATGTGCGGCACCGGCACCGGACGCCGGGCCCGGCCGGCGTGCGGCATCGGGCGCTAGCCCCGCCCGATGTACGGCATCGTCGTCGCCATCACCGTCGCGAACTGCACGTTCGCCTCCAGCGGCAGTGCCGCCATGTGCACCACCGTCGCCGCCACGTCCGCCGCGTCCATCACCGGTTCCGCCGCCAGTTCGCCGTTGGCCTGCAGGATGCCGGTCTGCATGCGGGCCGTCATCTCCGTCGCCGCGTTGCCGATGTCCAGCTGACCGCAGGCGATCCGGTACGGGCGTCCGTCGAGCGACAGGGACTTCGTCAGGCCCGTCATCGCGTGCTTCGTCGCCGTGTACGCGATCGAGTGCGGGCGCGGTACGTGCGCCGAGATCGAGCCGTTGTTGATGATCCGGCCGCCCTGCGGAGACTGCTCCTTCATGGTCCGGAAGGCCGCCTGGGCGCACAGGAACGCGCCCGTCAGGTTGACGTCGACCACCGCGCGCCAGGTGTCCGGGTCCAGGTCCTCGACGGGGACGCCGCCGCCCGCGAACGTACCGGCGTTGTTGAAGAGCAGGTCGACGCGGCCGTAGCGGTCGCGCACCGCCGCGAAGAGGGCCGTCACCTCGTCCGCCGAGGTGACGTCCGTGGGGACGGTCAGGAAGTCCCCGGCCGGCGAAGCGGCCGCCGTCTCCTCAAGGGCGTCCGCCCGCCGTCCCGCCAGGGCCACCGACCAGCCTGCCGCCGCCAGGGCGAGGGCCACACTCCGGCCGATGCCCGATCCCGCTCCCGTCACCACTGCGATGCTCATGGGCGCGCAGCGTACGCGAGACGCGTGCCCCATGAACTCATTGTCCCGACACGTGGATGTTCTGTACCCGACAACGTGACGTCGTCCCGCCCCCCTCGAATGACGGACGGACAGCATCCGTCTGGGGAGGGGCACATGAACCGCGTACACGACGTTCACGAGCATTCCGAGGAACTCCGCGCCGCCGCACGCCACTTGGGGCGTCGCCGGTTCCTCACCGTCACCGGGGCCGCCGCCGCGCTCGCGTTCGCCACGCAGCTCCCTGTGGCGGGTGCCGCTGCCGCGGCCGAGCTCGACGGGCGGCGCATATCAGAGGACCCGTTCACCCTCGGCGTGGCGTCCGGCGACCCGCTGCCCGGCTCGGTCCTGCTGTGGACCCGGCTCGCGCCCCGTCCCTTCGAGCCCGGCGGCGGACTGCCCGCCGAGAGGGTCCCGGTGCACTGGGAGCTCGCCCGCGACGAGCGCTTCACCCGGACCGTGCGTCGCGGCCGGGCGACCGCCCACCCGGAGTTCAGCCACACCGTGCACGTCGAGGTCGAGCACCTCGAATCCGGCCGGGAGTTCTTCTACCGGTTCCGCGTCGGCGACTGGACCAGCCCCGTCGGCCGGACCCGCACCGCACCCGCCCCCTGGGCCCGCAACGCCGGTCTGAAGCTCGCCGCCGTCTCCTGCCAGGCGTACCACGACGGGTACTTCACCGCCTACCGCCACCTCGCGGGGGAGGACGTCGACGTCGTCTTCCACCTCGGCGACTACCTCTACGAGTACGCCGTGAACGCCACCGGCGGCGCCCGCGCCCACACCGACCGGACCCTCCCGGCCGTCTTCAACCGCGAGACCCTCACCCTGGACGACTACCGGCTCCGGTACGGGCTCTACAAGTCGGACCCCGACCTGCGCGCCGCGCACGCCGCCCACCCCTTCGTCGTCACCTGGGACGACCACGAGACCGAGAACAACTACGCGGGCGGCACACCCGAGAACAACGTCCCTCCGGAGGAGTTCCTGCTCCGCCGCGCCGCCGCCTACCGCGCCTACTGGGAGCACCAGCCGCTCCGCGCGCCCCAGCGGCCCCAGGGACCCGACATGCGGCTCTACCGCCGGCTGCGCTTCGGGCAGCTCGCCCAGTTCGACATCCTCGACACCCGCCAGTACCGCTCCGACCAGGCGTACGGGGACGGCTGGCAGGTCCCGGGCCCGGAGTCCGAGAACCCGGCGCGGACGATGACCGGGGCCACGCAGGAGCGGTGGCTGCTCGACGGCTGGCGCGACTCCCGCTCCCGCTGGAACGTCCTGCCGCAGCAGGTCGTGTTCGCCGAGCGCCGCGACCGCGCCACCGCCGACTTCAAGGTCTCCATGGACTCCTGGGACGGCTACCCCGCCTCCCGGCAGCGGCTCCTCGCCGGTGCCGGGGCCGCCGGGGTCGAGAACCTGATGGTGCTCACCGGGGACGTCCACGTCGGCTACGGCCTCGACATCAAGGCCGACTTCCGCGACCCGGCCTCGCGGACCGTCGGCACCGAGATCGTCGCCACCTCGATCAGCAGCGGCAAGGACGGCGCCGACCGGCCGTCGAACTACGACAAGCTCATGCAGGCCAACCCGCACCTGCGGTTCTTCAACGGGCGGCGCGGCTATGTGACGGTGGCGCTCGGCGAGGAGACCGCCCGGGCCGACTTCCGTACGGTGCCGTACGTGACGACCCAGGGCGCTCCCGTCACCACGGCCGCCTCCTTCGTCACGGAGGCGGGCGACCCGGGTCTCAAGCCCGCGTGAGACCGGGTCTTCCGCCCGCGTGACCCCCGGGTCTCAAG
>NZ_LIPQ01000627.1 GCF_001418135.1 Streptomyces aureus | reverse complement strand
GCACGCCGCCCGGCGGTACGCGGGCGTACCGCCGGGCGGCGTGCCCGTGTACATCGGGGTGCCGGCGGCGGGTGTGCCGTCGTAGAGCGGGTTTCCGGCGCCCGGGTGGGCGGCGCCGGGGTTGCCGTCGTACCGCGGTGAGCCACCGGCGGGGGTCCCGTCGTACATCGGGGTCCCGCCCGGCGGCGTGCCCGTGTACATGGGGGTGCCGCCCGCGGGCGTGCCCGTGTACATCGGGGTGCCGCCCGCGGGCGTGCCGCCGTCGTACAGCGGGTTTCCTCCGGTGGGCCTGCCCTGGGTGACCGGGCGGCTCGACGGGGCGGTGCCGACCGTCGGGACGCCGGACGTCGCGGAGCCGGCGAAGCCGGTGCCCCGGTCGTCCGGTCCGGTGGTGGCCGGAGCGGGCTTCGGTACCGGGGCGGGTGCCGGGGGCAGCGCGGGCTCGGGGGCCGGGCTCGTGGGCGCCGCCTTGCGGGGCGCGAACCAGTCGCTCGTCTCCTTCGCCTTCGGCGCCTCCTCGGCCTGCGGCCGCTCGGGGGCCGCCGTCTGCTCCGGCTCCGGCTCCGGGGCGGGAGCGGGCTCCGGCGCGGTGGCCGGCGGCGCCGTGGGCGACTCGTTGACCGTGGTGCGGACCACGACCGGCGGGATCGGACGCGAACCCGGGATGTTGATCCGGATCCGGGTCGTCAGCGTCGTCTCGGTCTTGGGCTCCTCCGGCGGTGCGGGCGCGGCGGCAGTCTCCTCCGGCGCGTCCTGCGAGGGGTGGAGCGACGGATACTGGCGGGATCCGTACGGCGGTGTACCCGAGGGGTACGCGGCTCCACCGCGCCCCTGGGCGCCGGAGGACGAACTGTCAGTCTCTCGACCAGTTTCACGACTCAAAGCAGGATCTCCCGGTTGGCTCCACCGCCCGCTCTTGCTGA
This sequence comes from Streptomyces aureus, assembly GCF_001418135.1. Lineage (GTDB taxonomy): Bacteria > Actinomycetota > Actinomycetes > Streptomycetales > Streptomycetaceae > Streptomyces > Streptomyces aureus_A. The sequence continues at coordinate 943 of NZ_LIPQ01000627.1, read as the reverse complement.
TGCTCGTATAACCCGGGCGGTTCGGCGGCGCGCACCACCATACTGGGCGCCGCCGTCCCATAGCTGACCCATGGGTGACTGACGACGGTCAATCCGGCCGAAGTCAGGGCGTCCGCGGACTCAAGTCGTCCTGTTCACGGGATCGGTCGGGGCAGCCGGGACAGCGTGGTGCACATCACAGCGATCGCCATGCCGCCGAAGAGGAAGAGCAGCTCGCCGACGCCTCCGCCGAACACCCCGTCACCCTCCGGACGTCCGAGGCTGAGCAGGATGACGGCGACGAGCCAGCCGACTCCGCCCGCGACGACGCCGACCTGGGTCCCGGTGGCCCGCAGGCCGCCGTAGAAGAGGCCGGCGGTCGCGAGGAGGGCGAGGATCAAGCCGACGGGGAGCCAGGCGGCTTGGACGAGGGCGCCGGCGGTGCCGACGAGGACACCGAGGACGACGAGGCCCGCGTACCAGGCGAATCGGGCGTTACGGGAGACGGTGGACGCGGTGCGCGCGGTCGGCGCGTTGGACGGGGTGGGCTTCGCCGGCGTCGCGGGCGGCTTGGGGCTCATGCGGTCACTCCGGCGAAGAGGTCCGTCTCGCGGGTGCCCGCGGGGGCGCCCGGGACGCCTCGTACCAACTCGTAGTACTCGGTGGTGAAGATCGGCTGGCCGAGGTCGTTCGAGAGGGCGAAGAACGGGCCGTCGACCGCGACTTGGGTGGCGTGGGCGGCCATCGCCGCGCTCTTGCGGGCCGTGTGCTCCAGTCCCGCGTCGATCTCGGTGGTGATCCGGTCCTCGTCGACGACGCCGGGGACGTCGTCCAAGCCGCCTGGCTCCCCGTCGGCTTGATCCTCGCCCTCCTCGCGACCGCCTGCCTCTTCTACGGCGGCCTGCGGGCCACCGGGACCCAGGTCGGCGTCGTCGCGGGCGGAGTCGGCTGGCTCGTCGCCGTC
>NZ_LIPQ01000626.1 GCF_001418135.1 Streptomyces aureus | reverse complement strand
TGTCCCCGCGCACCGCGGCCCTTCTGGGCGGCCTGGCGATGGTCCTCGCGGTGCGGGCCGCGGTGCGCGGGGACAAGGCGGTGGCGGTGATCGTCTGCGCGTTCACGGCGCTGATGATCAGCCCGATCTCCTGGTCCCACCACTGGGTCTGGTGCGTGCCCCTGCTGATCCTGCTCGCGGACCGCGCCACGCGCACGTGGCCGGTGACGGGAGCGGTGGCCCTGGCTTTCGCCTCGTTCGCGCTGTGGTGGGTTCCGCACGACCCGGGCCGGCCTGAACTGGACCAGAACGCGGGTCAGATGGTGCTGTCCGCGATCTATCCGCTGACGACCACGGCCCTGCTCGTGGGGTACGTGCTGACGCTGCGGCGTCAGGCCGTGGCGAAGGAGTAGAACCGCTTGAGGGTGCAGTGCTCGTCGAGGAGCCGGCCGTAGATCGGCTCCCCCTCCAGCTCGCGGTACGTCTCGATGGGGTCGCCTTTTATGATCAGCGCCCGCGCGCACTCCTCGCACCAGTACTGGAACCCCGGGTTGACGGGGTCCATGTCGCGCACGATGGGCGTGCCGCTGCCGCACCAGTCGCACTTCCGCCTGTGTGCACCCATCAGTCAGCTCCAGCTGTGGCCGCAGGCCGTGCACCCATAGGACACCCCGCCGTTGTCGCCGAGCACTTGGGTCACCCTCCCGTCCGGATCCTCGTCCCCCTCCGGCCGTCCGATTCTGCCATGACCCCGCAAGGGGGTCAGCGTGCTCGGCGCCACGGTCCGGCCGCCGCGCCGGCGAGGGCGGCGACGGCCAGGGCGATCATGGTCGTCCGCAGCGCGTCGGCGGAGTTCTGTGCTCCGGATCCGTCCGCCGCGGCGAGGAACAGGGTTCCGAACGCGGCGACCCCGATGAGCTGGCCGAGCTGGGTGACGGTGGCGAGCAGCCCGCTCGCGTCGGCCGCGTCCTCCGGTCGTACGGTGGCCAGCGCGCCGGTCAGGGCGGGGCTGAAGGCCAGCGAGATCCCGGCGCCGAGCGCGCCCAGGGCCGGATAGAGCCCCCAGCCGCCCGCCCCGCCGTCCGCGAGCAGCCCGCCGACGGCAAGGGCTCCCACGGCGGCGAGCAGGAATCCGCCCGGGATCAGCGCGCGGTGGAGCCGGGCGGGCCGGCGCCGCCAGGTCAGTCCGACGGTGCCGAAGACGACGGCCGCGGGACCGAAGGTGAGCCCGGCGCGCAGCGCGCTGTGGCCGAGTCCGCCCTGCAGATGCAGGGTGAGGGTGAACAGGAAGCCGGCGTTGACACCCATCGACACCGCGATCCAGAGGACGGCCCGTCCCATGCCCGGGAGCCTCAGCACGCGGGGGGCGATGAGCGGGGCGCCGCCGCGCCGGGCCAGCCGCGACTCGTACGCGCCGAAGAGGGCGAGAAGCGCCAGGGAGCCGCCGAACGAGAGCCAGGACCACAGGGGCCAGTCCTGTTCCTGGCCGAGGACCAGGGGGACGGTCAGCAGGGACACGGCGCCGGCGAGCAGGACGAGTCCCGGCAGATCGAGGGCACGCGCACGCGTGGCCTCGGTCCGGGCGTCGCGGGGCAGGACACGGGCGCCGAGGACGAGCAGGGCGATGCCGATGGGGACGTTGACGAGGAAGACGGGCCGCCAGCCGGTGCCGAAGAGGTCGGCGCTCACCAGGATCCCGCCGACGACCTGCCCGGCGGCGGCGCCGGTGGCCAGGACCGCCGAGTAGGCGCTGAGCGCCCTCACGCGGCGCTCGCCGGCGAACTCGCGCTGGATGAGGCTCAGGACCTGAGGGATCATCAGGGCGGCGCCCGCGCCCTGCGCGAGCCGGAAGGCGATCAACTGGCCGGTGCCGGCGGCGAGTCCGCAGGCGAGGGAGGCCGCGGTGAAGAGGGCGAGCCCGCCGAGGTACATCCGGCGGTGCCCGACGAGGGCGCCCAGGCGGGCACCGGTGATCAGCAACACGGCGTAGGCGATGGTGTATCCGGCGACGACGAGCTGGAGCGCGGCTCCGGACGCGGAGAGTTCGACACGGATCGTGGGCGCGGCGACGTTGACGATGAAGACGTCGAGGAGCGCCATGAACTGGGCGGCGAGGACCACGCCGAGCAACAGTCCGGGGCGGTTGTCGGTGCCACCGTCTTTACTGAGTACGGGACGTGTTGTGGTCGAGGTCATACGCCGAGCGTGACCTCGATCCGATACGGGTAACGAGAGTCCGCTGATGCTGGTACTGACACCACCTGGCAGCGGCGGCACGGGGACTCGACCATGGGGGTGTGACGATCGTGGCAGCGGTACCGACACAGCGACGCCGACGACCGGAACTGGCCGCGTTCCTGCGCAGCCGCCGGGCCAGGGTGACACCGGAGGACGTGGGGATGCCCCCGGGACTCCGCCGCCGCACGCCGGGACTGCGCCGCGAGGAGGTCGCCCAGCTCTCCGGCGTCGGCGTCACCTGGTACACCTGGCTGGAGCAGGGGCGCCCGATCAACGCCTCGGCGCAGGTGCTCGACGCGGTGGCCAGGACGCTCCGGCTCGACCGGCCCGAGCGCGAGCACCTCTACCACCTGGCCGAGGTGCCGTACGCGCCGGAGCGTTCGGCCTCGGACGTGGCGGTGGTCAGCCCGGAGATCCAGGGCATCCTCGACGCCCTCGACCCGCACCCCGCGGTGCTCTACAACGCGCGGTACGACGTCCTCGCGACCAACGCCATGTACGAGCTGCTCTTCTTCCAGGACGGCCGGGACGACCTGGACACCGGCCCGTTCGGCATACGCAACGTGCTGTGGGCCCTGTTCAGCGTGCCCGGACCCACCTGCCCGGTGGTCGACCGGAAGCGGGAGCTGCCGCTGATGGTGGCCCAGCTGCGGGGCGCGTACGGCCGCCACGTCGGCGAGCCTGCCTGGGAGGACTTCGTACGGGCTCTGGCGGAGGCCAGCCCCGAGTTCGCCCGGCTGTGGCGCAGCGGCGACGTGGTCCCGCCGGGGACCCGGGTGAAGACCTTCCGCCACGCGCTGACCGGCGAGGTCCGGCTGACCTCGGTCTCCCTCTCGGTGAACGGGATGCCGGAGTGCCGGATCGTGGCCTACACGCCGAACGACGAGGAGAGCCGCCAGGGGCTCGCGTCCCTGCGGAAGGTGACGGAGCGACGAACCTCGTAGAACGGCCGATCCCCCGGACCGACGGACCGCGTGGAACGGCCGACCCGCTGACCGGCGGACCCCGGGAACGACGAATCCCGCCCCCTGCTGGGGACGGGATCCGGTGACTGTGGAGCTAAGGAGAATTGAACTCCTGACCTCCTGCATGCCATGCAGGCGCTCTACCAACTGAGCTATAGCCCCTCGTGTTCTTCGCGCTCTGCGCTGCGAACAAGAAGAACTTTAGCCTGTGACCTGCCGGAAAGTGAAATCCGGGTCCGGCAGGCCGGCCGTGGGACTCAGTCGTCGTCGCCGAGGACCGGCTCGGGCAGCGTGCCCGCGTTGTGCTCCATCAGACGCCAGCCGCGCGCGCCCTCGCCGAGGACCGACCAGCAGCAGTTCGAGAGGCCACCCAGGCTCTCCCAGTGCTGGGACTCCAGACCGAGGAGCCGGCCGATCGTGGTGCGGATCGTGCCGCCGTGGCTGACCACGACGAGCGTGCCGTCCTCGGGCAGCTTGTCGGCGTGCTCCAGGACCACCGGGGCGGCCCGGTCGGCCACCTCGGTCTCCAGCTCGCCGCCGCCCCGGCGCACGGGCTCGCCGCGCTTCCACGCGGCGTACTGCTCGCCGTACCGCGCCACGATCTCGGCGTGGGTCAGTCCCTGCCACTCCCCCGCGTACGTCTCGCGCAGCGCGGAGTCGTGGGCGACGGCGTGGCCGGTGAGCACGGCCAGCTCGGCGGCGGTGGCCGCCGCCCGCTTCAGATCCGAGGCCACGATGGCGTCCGGCTTCAGCGCGGCGAGCAGCCGGGCGGCCCGGCGCGCCTGGGCGACGCCGGTGTCCGTCAGCTCGATGTCGGTCGAGCCCTGGAAGCGGCGCTCCAGGTTCCAGGAGGTCTGGCCATGACGCCAGAGAACGATGCGGCGGCCAGTGCCGCCCTTGGTGGTGCTCAGCTCAGCTCACCGTCCGGTCCGTCGGGCAGCCCGGCGGCGTGCTCGGAGAGGTCGACTCCCGTGAGGGCGGCGTGCTCGGCACCCTTGCCGCGGGTCTTCGCCGCGTCCTCGGGGAGCTCGAGCTCGGGGCAGTCCTTCCACAGGCGCTCGAGGGCGTAGAAGACACGCTCCTCGCTGTGCTGGACGTGGACGACGATGTCGACGTAGTCCAGGAGGATCCAGCGCGCGTCGCGGTCGCCCTCACGGCGGACCGGCTTGGCGCCGAGGTCCTTGTTGAGGCGCTCCTCGATCTCGTCGACGATCGACTTGACCTGGCGGTCGTTGGGCGCGGAGGCGAGCAGGAAGGCGTCGGTGATCGACAGCACATCGCTGACGTCGTACGCGATGATGTCGTGCGCGAGCCGGTCGGCGGCCGCCTGAGCGGCGGCGTTGACGAGCTCGATGGAACGATCCGTGGCGGTCACAAGCAGGCTTTCGTCGGCGGTCCAGTACCCCTCCAGGGTCTCACGGACCGCCGACGGCCCCACCAACGTTTTCCGCAGGGCCGTTACCGGGCCCCCGGCACCTTGTAGTCCTGGCCCAGAATCACGGTCACCGCCGCCGCTCCCGAGGGCTTGCCCTTGGTGACCGAGCCGGCCGGCAGACCCAGCGTCTTGGCCACCTCGGCCGCCGTCACCTTCTGGAGCTCGTCGCCGTAGACGACCTGCGACTTCTCCTGGGTGTCGGTGTCGCCGCCGCCCACGAAGGTGTAGCCGCCGTTGATCAGGACGATCCGGGCCGCCTCGGTCGCCTTCTTGCCGGAACCGTCCCGCAGCGAGACCCGGGGCACGTCGCCGGCCTCGGGGGCGGTGACCTTTCCGCCCAGGATGTCCTTCACCACACTGTCGGTCGCGCCCTCGGACAGCGCGCCGTCCTGGCCCACCGGGAGCAGCGCCGTCTTGTAGTCGCCGACCTTGGCGTGCTCGGCGAGCTTGGCCAGGGCGGCGCCCAGGTCCTTCTCGGAGAGCGAGGGGTCGAAGATCTGGGTGAGGCTCTCGACGGTCATCGTGGCGGACTCGGGATTGTCCGAGATCTTGCGCAGCACCGCGAACATGACCTGCCCGAAGCGCTGGAGCTGCTTGGTCTCGGCCTCGCCGGGGCCCCGGTAGGTCGCGTAGGCGACGGCCGCGCGGCCGTTCAGGGACTGCTTCTCGCCCTTCCTGACCAGGGGGTCCGCGCCCTTCTTCGTGTCGGGCACGTCGGTGTCGGTGTCCGTCTCGATACCGCTGACGAGGTCGACGAGGGTGTCGAGGTACGGCGTGTCCAGGCGCCAGGTGCCGGTGATCGGGGCGCCGAGCAGGTTGCCGATC
>NZ_LIPQ01000625.1 GCF_001418135.1 Streptomyces aureus | reverse complement strand
CCGACGGAGAGCCGGGGCGGAGAGCACGTCACCACCCGTCCAGATCTCCGAGAGGCCGACGAGCGACTCGACCGCCTCCGAGGCCATCGCGTCGAAGAGGGCCGTCGTGAAGTACACGGCGGTGATCCCCTGTCGCGTGATCACCCGCGCCAGCTCGCCGATGTCCACCTTCGGCGCGCCGAGCACCACCGCCGTCCCACCGCTGAGCAGCGGCACCCACAACTCGTACGTGGAGGAGTCGAACGCCAGCGGCGAGTACGCGAGCACCCGACGGTGCCGCTCCCCCGAACCCGACGCCCACCACGGATCCAACGCCAGCTCCACCACGTTCCGATGGGTGTTCGCCACACCCTTCGGCACACCACTCGAACCCGACGTGTACATCACATACGCCAACTGGTCCGGGTGGACGGCCACGTCGAGGGGGGCCACGTCGAGGGGGGCCACGCCGTCCCCCTCCGGAACCGTCACGTCCTCCGTCAGCCGCAGCACCGGCAGGTCTCCGGCGAAGCCCACCTCCCGCTCCTCGCGGTCGGTGAGGAGGAGTACGGCCCCGGTGTCCGCCAGGATGAACGCCCTCCGCTCCTCCGGCTGACGCGGGTCCAGCGGCACATAGGCGCCACCCGCCTTGAGCACGGCGAGCATCGCGACGACGTGGGCGAGGGAGCGGTCCTGGAAGAGACCGACGCCGTCACCGGGCCGTACGCCCCGGTCCCGCAGCCGGTGCGCCAGGGCCGTGGCGGCCGAGTCCAGCTCGCGGTAGGTGAGTTCGCGTTCCCCGCACACCAGCGCCACGGCGTCCGGCGTCCGTGCGGCCTGGGCGGCGAACAACTCGTGCAGGGCTCCCTCGGGGAGCCGCACGGCGGTGCTGTTGTACGCGTCGATGTCGACGGCGGGGGCCTGGACGGAAGGCTGGTGAGACATCTTCTCGACACCATTCTCGAAGGTTCGGGCGGGTACGGGTCTCGCGGCGTGCCGGACATCCCGTACGGCCACGACTGGGAATCGCGTAAGTGGTGCTGAGGCGGGCTAGGCGGCGCCGGGGGCGGCCGGTGGCCCCTCCCACCGGTCCGGCAGGAGCAGGTCCTCCGGGGCCAGGGCGTTCACGTGGTACTTGCCGACCGCGCTGGTCAGCATCCGCAGTTCGAGGGCGAGGGCTTCGACGAGCCGGGTCAGGCCCGCCTCGCGGTCCTCGTCGACGGCGAGCAGTGCGGCGCGGCCGAGGCCGACGGCGCGGGCGCCGAGGGCGAGTGCCTTGACGGCGCGGGTGCCCTCCCACATGCGTCCGCTGGCGAGGAGGCAGTGGTCGGTGCGGCCGACGCGGCGCAGGCAGTCGGCGAGGGGCAGGCCGACGTGGGCGAGGAAGCCGGTGGGGGCCCAGGCGGTGCCGCCCTCCGCGCCGTCGACGGTGACGGAGTCCGCGCCGGCCGCCCAGGCGGTGGCCGCGGCGTGGGCCACGTCCCGGCCGGGGTGGAGCTTCACCCACACCCGGGCCCGGGGGAAGTTGTTGCGCATCAGGCGGATCTGCTGGCGCAGGATCTCCTCGGTGAAGGTGCCGGGGCTGGCGACCCGGAGCACCTGACCGCTGCCGGCGCCGAACACCTCGTCGAGGGAGTACTGCTCGGCGACCTGCTCCGCGGTCTCCCGGTCGAGCAGGGTGAGCCCGCCGAGACCGGGCTTGGCTCCCTGGCCGACCTTGAGCTCGAAGGCGAGGCGGCCGGTGGCGAGCAGGGGCTCCGTGACGGGGTCGCTGTAGACGAGGTTCCACACCTCGGCGTCGGCGTCCTCGGTGGACTGCTGGACGACGACGCCGCCGTGCTCGTCGTCGGCGGCCTCGGCGTAGGCGGCGATCCGGCCGAGCAGCGGGGAGGCACCGGCCTCGCCGGCGCTGCGGTAGCCGTTGACGGGGACGACGTTCTCACCGATGACCAGGGGGACGCCGAGCGCTCCGGCCTGCCGCCCGGCGGCCTCGCCGAGGTCGTGGCTCGCGGCCCGGGTGGACCCGAAGGCCGACACGTACAGCGGCAGTCGGCTGGTGAACCCGCCGATGACGGTGTCGAGTTCGACGTCGCTGTAGAGCGGTTCGCGGGCGAGGTCGATGAGCTTCTTCAGCCGCTCGGGCATGAAGACGGGCGGCACGATCCGGATCCGCTCCAGCACGTCCTCCGGGTCGTACCCGGCCCCCTCCGGGGACGGGGCGGGAACGGCGCCGAGCAGTCCGGTGCCGTAGCCCGCCTCGGCGGGGAACACGGCCCCGGCGCCCTGCCGGGCGCGCTGCCGGACCTGCTCCTCGGGGAAGCCGTCCGCGACGAGTGCGGTGCTCACGCCGACACCACCCCGGGGAGCTTCGGGTAGGCGCTGGCCTGCCAGGCGGCCTGCCGTCCGGTGACGTAGCGGGTGAAGCGCTCCAGGCCGATGCCGAAGCCGGAGCTGGCGGGGATGCCGCGGCGGGCCAGGTCCAGGTACCAGCCGTACTTCGCGGGGTTCTCCCCGGTCTCCCGCATGCGGGTGACGAGGGTGGCGTAGTCGTGCTCCCGCTCGCTGCCGCTGGCGAGCTCGCCGTACCCCTCGGGGGCGATGAGGTCGAAGTTCCGCAGTACACCGGGCTGTTCGGTGTTCTCCTTGTCGTAGAAGCCGCGGGAGCCCTTGGGATAGTCGGTGATGAAGAAGGGGCGGTCCGCGCGGGCGGAGACGATCTCCTCGCCCTGCCAGTCGATCTCGGCGGCGGGGTCCTGGGGGTGGCCGAGGCCGATCAGCTCGGCGGTGGCCTGCTGGTGGCCGACGCGTCCGAAGGCACCCGCGAAGATCTCGCGCAGGGCGTCGGTGTCCCGGCCGAGCAGGTCGAGTTCGGCCGGCATGCGGGAGACGACCTCGGCGACGACATGGGTGACGAGCTGCTCGGCGAGGTCCATCGCGTCCTCGCGGCGGGCGTCGCGGATCTCGACGTCGATCTGGTGGAACTCGGCGAGGTGGCGATGCGTGACGGCCGTTTCGAGGGGTTCGAGCCGGACGTTGGGCGCGATGTAGAAGATCTTGTCGAAGGCGAGGAGCGAGGCCTGCTTGTAGAGGATCGCGCTCGTCATCATCTTGTACTTGTGGCCGTAGAAGTCGACGTCCACCTGCTTGGAGCCGCGGATGCCGGGGTCGGTGACCGGGCCGATGATGGGCGGCAGCAGCTCCTGGAAGCCGCGGGCGGTCAGGAAGGCGCGGGTGGCGGTGAGCATGTGGCTCTGCACGCGCAGGGTGGCCCGGGTCAGCGGATCGGTCAGATGCGCGTCGGGCGAGGACGGGAACGGCAGGAGAGCCTCGTCCACGGCCTCGGCGATGGTGACGGTCATGGTCATACCTCCTGGAGGAGAGGGGCGTCGACGGGGGTGTGGTCGACGTCCTCGGTGCGGATGTCGAGGTGGTCGTATCGGCGCTGCACGAACGTCAGCGCGTCGTGGAGACCGGTCGCGGTGAGCCGGGCGCCGCTGCGTCCGGCGACCCGCCCGATGGGCATGGCCCCGATGTTCGACCAGGTCAGGCGGCCCGCCGCGTCGATGTGGCTGCGGGAGCGGCCCGCGTTGTCGGGGTGCAGGCAGTAGGGGACGTCCAGGTAGCCGCGCTCGAAGGCCTTCAGGAGCGCGCTGCCGAGGTCGGTGTGCAGGTCGAGTACGGCGTCCACGAGGGCGCGGGCCTCCGCGTAGACGGGGTTGCCGGCCTCGTCGTCCCCGTCCTCGGCGCCCGCGGTCGCGGCGGCCCGGCGGGCCGCCTCCGTCGCGATGCGCAGGGCGCGCACGTTCTCGGCGACGGTCGGGATGCGGTGGGCCTCGGCGGCGGTCTTCACGATGAGCCGCTGCCCGCCGGCCCGGACCGCGAGCTCGGCGGAGTCCGCGAGCAGGGCGTGGGCTCCGCGCGTGGTCCTCGGGTAGACGCCCATGTAGGTGTAGACGACGACGTGCCAGTCGGTGTCCGGCAGGAGTTCGGCCGCGAGCCGGCGCAGCGCGCGCACTGCCTGCCGGTCCTGCTCGGGGTTGGTCTGCTGGGCGTAGCTGAGCGAGACGGACCGCAGTCCGGCCCGGTGGAAGAAGACTCCCTCCAGGGCGCTGAGGGCCACGAGCAGTCCCGGCGGGCAGAGCTGGCCGAGCATGCATCCGCCGAAGCTCTCCAGGTGGGGTTCCGCGCCGTCGGCGCGCAGGGCGGCCAGCTGCCGGCAGGTCTCCTGCCAGTTGCGGACGGAGTCCTCCAGCGGGGTACGGCCGTAGGGCAGGCAGTACGAGACGGGTCCGCCCTCGGTCGCGGTGAGGCCCAGCCGGGCGAGCGCGGCGACGATCCGCTGGGGCCGTGCCGAGCCGTGCCGGACCTGGACGGGGAAGGTCTCGTCCGCGAGACCGTCCAGGACCCACTGCGAGGTGCTCGGGCTGTAGGAGGTGATGGGGTAGCCGTTGAGCGGGATGCCGTCGCCCAGGGCGCGGACGGCCGAGGGCTCGTCGCAGACCCGGGTGTAGCTGTCGATGGTGAGGGTGCCGGCGACGGCGTCCGTGGCGGCCTTGGTGGCCGCGAGCCCGGTCCTCATCCGGGCGGGCTCGGAGAAGCCCATGCGGGGCTGGACCACGAGGGCACCCCTCGCGTGGGCCGCGGCCACGAACCGGCCGAAGGACGTCACCCTGCCACCCCTTCGAGGGAGGCGGCGGAGGCCACCGGGGCGAGGTCGGCGGGGACGCGGTCGTCGGCCGCGGCGTCGTCGGCGGAGAGCGGGGCGGCCGGGCCGCGCTCGGCGTCCAGCCGGGCGATGAACGCCTCGAAGGCGCCGAGGCCCACGTCCTGGCCCTGCTCCGGATCGTCCTGGAACACCGCGTCGAAGCCCGCCTCACGGAGCCGGCGGCCGTGCCCGGCCCGCTGCTCGGCGCCGAGGACGCCCAGCTTGCCGCCGATGACGGCGGGCAGGCCGGCCAGCTCCCAGCGCGAGCGGATCGCCCGGATGAGCTGGTCGGCGTCCTGGAAGCCGTGGCCGTTGACGGTGCTGACCACGAGCAGGTCGGGTTGGTACTTGCCGCAGGATTCGACGATCTCGTCCTGGGGAACGCACGGGCCCAGGTTGATGACGTGGTGTCCCAGGTCCTCGATCAGCAGCTGGATGAACACGAGGTTCCAGGTGTGCGCATCGGACGGCAGTCCGGTGACAACGACGTCCAGCGGCCCGGATCGCTCTCGGGACGCCCATTCCGCAGTCTGCATCATCACTTCTTCGTCCACATCGTGGGATGACAAGTGGGAGAAGGAGGTCCTGGATCGCTCGGAACATCCCTTCGGCATCGATCGTAGGAACGCGTGACCCCGCCGACCGGCGCCCCGGGCGGCAGCCGGGCGGCAGTTGCCGGTGCCTGTCGCCGCCGCCCTCCCGGCCC
>NZ_LIPQ01000624.1 GCF_001418135.1 Streptomyces aureus | reverse complement strand
GAAGAGAGTGATCATCATCGGCATGAAGCGCAGTCCGGTCTGCCAGGGCGAGTACCCCAGGACGTTCTGCACGTAGGAGATCTGCAGGAAGACGGCGGCGAGGCTGGTCGCGTTGGACAGCAGGGTGGCCAGGCAGACTCCGGTGAAGGTGGGCGTGCGCATCAGGGAGAGGTCGAACATGGCGCGTTCGCCGCGCGCCCGCTCGATGACGACGAAGGCCACGAGCAGGGCGACGCCGCCCGCGAACGCCCCGAGGATGGGGGCGCTGGTCCAGCCGGAGGACTCCGCCCGCAGGAATCCGAGCACGAGGAGGGTGAGACCGAGGCCGAAGGTCAGGATGCCCGGCCAGTCGATGCCGTGCGCGGCCGGTTCCCGCGACTCCCTCAGACGCAGGGCTCCGACGATCAGGGCCGCGACTCCGATGGGCACGTTGATCAGGAAGATCCAGCGCCAGCTGAGCGCGTCGGTGAGGAATCCGCCGACCAGCGGCCCGAAGGCCAGGGCGAGACCCGCGACACCGCCGAAGACCCCGAAGGCCTTGCCCCGGTCGGCGCCCCGGTACTCGTACCCGATCAGGGCCGGGCCGACGGAGAACAGGACCGCGGCACCGATGCCCTGGACGCCGCGGGCGATGTTGAGCGCGAGGACGTCCTGCGCCAGACCGGCGGCGAGCGAGGAGAGGGTGAAGAGGACCAGCCCCGCGTGGAAGACCCGCTTGCGGCCCAGCCGGTCGGCGAGCGATCCGCCGGTGAGGAGGAAGGCGGCGAGGGTCAGGGTGTAGGAGTCGATCACCCACTGCAGGTCGGAGAAGTCCGCCCCGAGCGAGGTCCGCAGGTCCTGCAGGGCGACGTTGACGACGGTCACGTCGAGCATCAGCATGAACATCGCGACGGAGGCCAGCGCCAAGGTCCATGACCGGGCGCGGTCGGCCGCCGGCCCGTTCTCCGCCTGACTGTCGACGGCTGCTTCGGCTGACATCACGTTCTCCTCGTTGCTCCGCGGCACCTCGGTGCCGCGGAGCAACGAGGA
>NZ_LIPQ01000623.1 GCF_001418135.1 Streptomyces aureus | reverse complement strand
TCGTCGTCCTCGCCGGCGACGCGGGCGCGGTCGTCGCCGGCGAGGACGACGAGACGCTGGTCGCTCTCGGGGACGGTGAGCACCGCCTCACCCGCGCGTGCGGCCGCCGACTCCAGGGCCTCGGCGAGGACCTGGAGCGCCGGTTCGCCGGTGGGGTCGCCTCCGGCGGGTTCGGCGACGAGGAGCCGGAAGGGGGCGTCGAGCAGCCCGCCGTACACATCACCGGCCACCGCACGCGCGTGGTCCGGCTGACCGGCGAGCATCATCTTCAGGACCGCGGCGCCGAGGCGCTGTTCGGCGGCCTGGAGCGAACGGGAGCGTTCCGTCGTGAGGGTGAGCAGGGCGATCGCCGAGTGCACCGCGTACCGCTCGGCCGTCCCGAGGGGTGCGCCGGTGCCGACGGCGAGGGCGCCGCGGACGCGCCGTCCGGTGCCGAGCGACTGGAGCTCGACGCGGTCGTCCGTACCGCCGACGACGGCGCTCGCGGGCGCGGGCCGGTCGCGCAGCCGCTCGACGTCGGAGGTGAGGCGTGCGGCCCGGCGTGCCGCCCAGTCGGGCGAGACGGCGACGACGGTGCCGGAGGTGTCGTAGAGCGCGGCCCAGCCGTCGACATGGGCGGCGAGCCGGGCGACGACGGCCTCGGGGCCTTCGGCGAGCGCGGCGCGGGTCAGCTCGCGCTGGGCCTCGAAGCCGGCGGTGACGGCGCGGTACTGGTCGGCGGAGATGGCCGCGGACACGGCCTTGCTGATGGCGAGGAAGGGAGTCCGGCGCGGCACTTCGAGGAGGGGCAGGTGCTCGTCGCGGGCGGCGTCGAGCAGGGCGGGCGGGATCTCGTCGTAGTTGACCCCGACGGCGAAGCCGAGCCCGACGACCCCCGCGCCCAGCAGCCGCCGCACGTAGCGGCGCATCGCCTCCAGGTCCTCCGCGTCGAGGGTGAGCGCGGTGGTGAGGAGGAGCTCGCCGCCCTCCATGTACGGAACGGGGTCGGCGAGCTCGCTGACGTGCGCCCAGCGGACGGGGGTGTCCAGCCGGTCCTCCCCCGCCCGGACGACGAGCTTCAGGGAGGAGTGCTGGACGAGGGAGGCGAGGGTGGGCGGCATTGGGGACCGTCGAACCTTTGAGCGAGGGGTCGCCGCTCAGCCGAGCGGCGACCCCGATTGTGCCAGGGCGGGGCGATGCCCGCTCCGGCTCGGGGACGCGCGGGTGACGCGCCGGGGCGGGCGGCCCTCGGCCCGGCGCCGCCCCGGTCCGCCCCGGGCCCGCCTCAGCCCCGCAGGTCCACGAGCAGGGGTGGCGTGTGCTCGCCCCGCACATGGGTGAGGGACAGGACGGCGTGCCCGGCGGGAACGTCGTGGGCGAGATCGGACGCCGACCACCGCTGCCGCTCCACTTCCCGCACGGTCACGGCCTCGGTGGTCACGGCCTTGCCGGTCACCAGTTTGCGCAGGGCGTGGAAGGCCCGGGTCATGGGCTGGTCCGCGAACACGGTGTGGTGGGCCACCTCGGTGGTCTCCACCCGTTCGGTGCCCCACGCCTCCGCGAACGCCCGGCCGTCCCAGGTGGGCAGTCCGGAGAAGGCCATCCGGCAGCCGACGACCGCGAGGAGGGGCCCGTGCAGCGCCTCGGGGACCTCCGCGAGGGTGCGGAGGGCGAGGACGACGGCCGCCTTCTGGGGCCGCAGCCGCTGGAGGGCACGTACGGTCCCCGGCGTGAGCGCGCCGGCCGCGTCGTCGAGTGCCAGGAAGGCGGTGTGGCCGCGGCCCGCCCGGTCCCGGGTGACGGCCTGGAACTGGGCGAGGAGCAGCCGGTTCAGAAGCCGCGCGGCCTCCTCGTGGCCGCCCTCCGGCAGGCTGATCCGCACGCGCATCGGGTGCTGGGCGACGGCGGCCAGGGAGAACGGCCGCACCTCGCGGCCGCCGCCGAAGAACTCGGCGAAGACGGGCCGGTCGAGTGCGGCGAGCCGGTCCGCGAGCACCGGGCCCAGGTCGGTCGCGGTGCCGACCTGGCGGATCCGGGAGTCCAGCTCGCGGCGCATGGCCTGTGCTCCGTCGGCGGGCAGCAGGTCGAGCAGAGCCGTAAGGGCCTCGGGGCGGGCTTCGAGCAGTTCCCGCAGGACCGGCACGGTCGGAAAGAGCCCGTACGCGGCCCGGTAGGGGCCGATGATCTGGGCCAGGACGGTCGCGGCGCGCCGGGTCTCCACGCCCTCCACGTCACCGACGAGCCCCTCGGCGAGGAACGCGGCAGCCTCGTCCGGGTCGGTGACCCCGGCGTACAGGTCGAGGTCGTACCGGGAGGCCGGGTCACCGAGCCGGATCACGACGTCGTACGCCTCGTCGGGGCCGAGCGGGGTTCCCGCCGCACCGACCGCGACGATCGCGCAGGCACCCGTGAGCGCCTGGAGGGTGAGGGACTCGACGACGGGCGCGACGAGGGAGCGGGTCTTGCCCGTCCCGGAGGGGCCCACCGCGAGGAGGGAGGTGCCGACGAGGCCGGGGTCGAGCGCGAGACCGGCGCCGTGGTACGGGTGCGGGGTGCGCTCGGCGGACACGTACCGGCCGATCCGGACCTGGTCCAGGAGCAGATCGTGGGTGGCCGAACGGTGGGGCAGATCGCGGTCGCCGGACGGATGGGCGCCCGCGGCCGCGCCCTGGTCGATCAGCGTCCTGACCAGGGCG
>NZ_LIPQ01000622.1 GCF_001418135.1 Streptomyces aureus | reverse complement strand
CCGCCCGCCCCACCCTGTCCGAAATCTCGAACGTAGTTCGCGAAGCGCTTCACCGAGAACGGAGCCGCCGTCATGGCCTCAGCTGTGACCCCACCGCCCCAAGCCGTCACGGCACGGAGCCGCCGTCGCACGGGAGCGACCCCCCGCCGACTGCCGTACCTGCTGATCGCCCCCGCCGGCCTGCTGATGCTGGGCTTCATCGCCTACCCGGTGATCAGCGTCTTCTACTACAGCCTCCAGCACTACAACCCCACGAAGCCCTGGCGGAACGGCTTCGCGGGACTCGACAACTTCACCCGGATCTTCACGGACGACCCTCGGTTCTGGGGAACGCTGACCTTCAGCCTCAAGTGGGTCGTCGTCGAGGTGACGCTCCAGCTCCTCTTCGGTCTCGCCCTCGCGCTCATCGTGAACCAGACCTTCGTGGGCCGCGCCCTGGGCCGGGCCCTGGTCTTCTCCCCGTGGGCCGTCTCGGGCGTCCTCACCTCAGCGATCTGGGTGCTGCTCTACAACTCCCAGACCGGGATCAGCCGTTACCTCGCGGACATGGGCCTCGGTACGTACGGCACGTCCTGGCTCTCCGACACCTCGACCGTGTTCCCCGCGGCGATCGTCGCCGATCTCTGGCGCGGCGTGCCCTTCTTCGCCATCCTCATCCTGGCCGACCTGCAGTCCGTACCGAAGGACCTGTACGAGGCGGCCGAGGTCGACGGGGCGGGCCGGGTCCGGCAGTTCCTCCACATCACCCTCCCGCACATCCGGGACGCGATCGTCCTCTCCACACTGCTGCGCGCGGTCTGGGAGTTCAACAACGTCGACCTGCTGTACACGCTGACCGGCGGCGGCCCCGCGGGCGAGACGACCACGCTGCCGCTGTACATCGCCCACACCAGCGTCGACGCCCACAACTTCGGATACGCCTCCGCCCTCACCACGGTGGCGTTCGTGATCCTTCTCTTCTGCTCGATGGTCTATCTGCGCCTGAGCAAGTTCGGAGGCGACGGCAAGTGACAGCCGAGTCCACCCTGACGGCCGCTCCCTCCCCGGGGGCCGCGCAGGTACCCCCAC
>NZ_LIPQ01000621.1 GCF_001418135.1 Streptomyces aureus | reverse complement strand
CGGTGGCGGGGGCCCCTGAGGGCCGGGAAGGGGTGGAGCTCGCGGGGGCGCGGACCGCCGACGAGCCGGTCCCAGCCCTCGGAGCCGATCCCGGCGACGCAGGTGAGACCGGAGTCGGGGGAGCGGAAGGACACCGACCGGACCAGCCCCGACAGGTCCTGGAGTGCCTCCCGCACCGTGCCCTCGCCGCCGGGGTTGACGGTGACCACGAGGAACACGGCCGCCCGGGAGGGCGGGACGACGACGGGTTGTACGACGACCATGGGACTCCCGCCGAGAGGCAATGGCGAACAAAAGGCATGAAAAGGACAGCGCCAGCGTAGGCGCGCATGATCCGGAACGCAGCCCGTACGGCCTTCCGGGGCCGAGTGGCACCCGGGAAGCGGCGGACATAGCCTGCCCGGAGGGGCGACTCCTTCTTCCGTAGTGCCCCAGATATCCGCAGGTGAGAGGGTGAGCAGCCTTGAGCACCGACCAGGACGCGCAGGAATCCCCGGCGCCCGGCGCCCCGGAGCCCGGAGAGGCCGTGGAGCCCCGGGTGGGGCCCACCCCCGAGGGCGATCCGGAGTTCCACCCCTACCACCACCCCGCGGCGGGCTGGGGCGCGGCCAAGAGCGTGACCGGCTTCCTCGTCCGCGAGGGGGCCTTCGTCGACGGCCCGCGCGCGATCATGCGGATGAACCACGAGAACACCGGCTTCGACTGCCCCGGCTGCGCGTGGCCCGACGACACCAAGGGCCTGCACCTGGACATCTGCGAGAACGGCATCAAGCACGTCACCTGGGAGATGACCCGTAAGCGCGTCGGCAGCGAGTTCTTCGCCGCGCACTCGGTGTCCGAGCTCGCCGAGTGGACCGACTACGACCTCGAGAACGAGGGCCGGCTGACCGAGCCGATGGTCTACGACCCTGAGTCGGACCACTACGTCCCGATCACCTGGAAGGACGCGTTCGAGGTGGTCGGGCGTGCCCTGCGCGGCCTCGACGACCCCGGCCAGGCGTCCTTCTACACATCGGGACGGCTCGGCAACGAGGCGACCTTCCTCTACCAGCTGATGGCCCGCGAGCTGGGCACCAACAACCTGCCCGACTGCTCCAACATGTGTCACGAGGCCAGCGGCCGCGCCCTCCAGGCCTCCCTGGGCACGGGCAAGGGCACCGTCGACCTCAAGGACTGGGAGACCGCCGACGCGCTGTTCATCTTCGGGGTGAACGCCGCCTCGAACGCGCCCAGGATGCTGACCGCGCTCGCCGAGGCCCACCACCGCGGCGCGCAGATCGTGCACGTCAATCCGCTCGTCGAGGCCGCCGCCACCCGGACCATCGTGCCGCACGACTTCACGGACATGGCCCTCTTCAAGTCGACGAAGACCAGCACCCTGAACCTCCAGCCGCGCATCGGCGGCGACATGGCACTGATCCGCGGGATGGCCAAGGCGATCCTGGAGCAGTCCACGACCGACCCCAAGGCCCTCGACCAGGAGTTCATCGACCGCCACACGAGCGGCTTCGAGGAGTACCGCGCGCTGTGCGAGGCCACACCGTGGGAGGAGATCGAGCGGCAGTCCGGACTGAGCCGCGCCGACGTCCTCAAGGCCGCGCGCGTGTACGGCGAGGCCGACCGCTCCATCGTCAGCTGGTGTCTGGGCCTCACCCAGCACGAGCACGGCGTCGACACCGTCCGGGAGATCGTCAACCTGCTGCTGCTCCGCGGCAACCTGGGCCGCGAGGGCGCCGGCCCCTCCCCCGTACGCGGACACAGCAACGTCCAGGGCAACCGCACCTGCGGCATCGACCACCGCCCCAGCGAGGCGTTCCTCGACCGTCTCGCCGAGGTCTGCGAGATCGAACCGCCGCGCGAGCACGGCATGGACACGGTCCGCACCATCGAGGCGATGCAGCGCGGCGAGATCAAGGTCTTCGTCGGCATGGGCGGCAACTTCGCGCTCGCCGCTCCCGACACCCGGCTCACCTACGCCGCGCTGCGCACCTGCGACCTCACCGTCCAGGTGAGCACCAAGCTGAACCGCAGTCACATCGTCCACGGCAAACAGGCACTGATCCTGCCGTGCCTCGGCCGCACCGAGAAGGACCATCAGCGCAAGGGCGTCCAGAGCACCTCCGTCGAGGACTCGATGAGCATGGTCCATCTGTCGATCGGCATGAAGCGCCCGGCCTCCCCGCACCTGCTCTCCGAACCGGCGATCGTCGCCGGCATGGCGCGGGCCGCGCTGCCCGACAGCGCGACGCCCTGGGAGTGGTACATCGAGGACTACGACCGCATCCGGGACACCATGGCCAAGGCCCTCGACGGCTTCGAGGACTTCAACCGGCGGGTGCGTCTCCCGCTCGGCTTCCGCATCAAGCAGCCCGCCCGCGAACTTGTCTTCCTCACCCCGTCCGGGCGCGCCGAGTTCTCCAGCGCCCCGCTGCCCGACGTCGTGCCCGAGCCGGGCACCCTGGCCCTCGGCACCATGCGGTCCCACGACCAGTGGAACACCACCATCTACTCCGACAACGACCGCTACCGCGGCATCAAGAACCTGCGCACGCTGGTCTTCATGAACCGGGCCGACATGCGGGAGCGCGGGATCGCCGACATGGGGCCCGTCGACATCACCAGTACCGCGAAGGACGGCAGCCGACGGTCCGTCAGCGGATACCTCGCCGTCCCGTACGACATCCCCCGGGGCTGCGCGGCCGGCTACATGCCCGAGATGAACGTGCTGTGCGCGCTGGTCGACTACAGCACACAGAGCGACCAGCCGATCATGAAGCACGTCAAGGTGACGATCGTGCCCACCGGCTGACCCTCCCTCATCACGCTCGGGCGAGCCGCTCCAGGAGGAGGTAGCCGCGGTGCTCCGCCGCGGCGAGTTCGGTCGGGTCGATCTCCGCCGGCCAGAGCTCGCCCGCGGCGGCGTCGTCCGCCTCCCGCAACTCCACGACGGCGGCTGCGAGTTGCCCCTGGGCGGCCGGGAACGACTCCATCGCCCGCTCGCCCAGAGCCCGTTCGGCGCGGGCCGACGCCGCACGGCACGCGGTGAGCGCGCGCCGCGCCCGTACGGCCGCCCGGTCGTGGACCACGACGAGCGCGCACACCAGCGCGATCCCGACCCCGAGCAGACTGCTCAGTGCCCGGTCCTGGACGAGATCCCCGGCCCGTGAGGGCGCGGCCAGATCGGTGAGCAGCAGGGCGAGCGGGGTGAGGAAGACGACGCCGAGACCGTAGTTGCGGGCGACGACGTACTCCAGGAGGAACTCCAGGAGCACGATCACCAGGACGAGGACGACGGGGTCGGGGCGCGCGGCCAGCACGCCGAGCGCGAGCATCAGACCGGCCATCGTGCCCAGGGTCCGCTGCACGGCCCGCTGCGCCGCCGTCCGTACGTTGACGGAGTGCAGAACGGCGGCGGCGGAGATCGCCGCCCAATAGCCGTGGCCGAGCCCGAACAGCAGGGCGGCCCCACCGGCGAGGCCGGTGCCGAGGACCATCCGCAGGGCGGGAACGAGCAGGATCGCCGTACGGCCGGGAGCGTCCCGCCCCGTCACGAGTTGCGTGGCCCGCAGTTCGGTGGCCTGCGGGGTGGGGGAACCGCACGGGGTGGTGGGACCGGGCGGAGCCGCCCCCGGCACGGCGGCGCCCTGGGCGATCAGGGACGGGACCGCGAGCTCGGGCAGTATCCGGGGCAGCCGTCGGCGGCGGCTCACCAGCAGCCGGACCTGCCGGCGCAGGTTCCGTGCCAGGCCGGTGGGGTCGTCCGGCACCCGCCGCGCGGAACCGACGAGGAGCGCCCACGCGAGGTCGGCGAGGCGGAGGCAGGTGTCTCCGCGGCCGCCCCGCTGGGCGGCGCTCGGGGGCAGGACGCCGAGCGTGCGGTACGCCTGGAGGACGGCGGCCGTCGCCCGGTGCCGTACGAGCCCGTGGCCGTTCCCCGTGCCCGCCGCCTCCCACAGATCCACCAGCTCGCGCAGAGCCGCCGCCACGGCGAGGCGCTGCGGCCGGTCCGGATGCACGAACCACCCGAGGACGGCGAGGACCCAGGCCACGGCCGCGCCGGTCGCGGCCAGGGCCGTCTGGGGGAGGATGTCGGCGGGATCGGTGGAGCCGTTGGCCGCGACGGCGAACGAGAAGAGCAGCAGGACCGCGCCGAGGCCGCTCAGCCGGGCCGCGTCGCAGGCGAACTTCGCCGCACCGGCCACCACCGCCATCGCCGCGACCGTCACGGCGGCGCCCGCTCCCCCGTCCCGCGGCTGCGCCCATACAGCGAGCGCCGAACCGCAGCCCACGCTCGCCGTCATGGCCACCGCGACGAGCGCGAGCACGCGGGCCCGCCGGGCGTAGGGCAGGTTGCGGCCGAAGGTGGTGGTGAGGGAACCGAGCATCGTGTAGACGGCGTGATCGGCGTGCCCGGCCAGGGCCAGCGGCAGCGCGGGCACGGCCATGGCGAGCGCGGCGCGCAGG
>NZ_LIPQ01000620.1 GCF_001418135.1 Streptomyces aureus | reverse complement strand
CCTGCCGCTCGACCCCGAGGGCCGCACCTGGGTACGGCTCGAAGGCCCCGGCGGCAGCGAGGCCTGGCTGATCGGCTGGCCTCCCGGCACGGGTACGGGCTGGCACGACCACGCCGAGTCACTGGGTGCCTTCGCCACCGCGCGCGGCACCCTCACCGAGAACGCGCTGGCGGTCCGGCTGCCGGCGAGCGGCTGGAAGACCCTGGAACTCGCCGACGGCCTCGATCGCTCCCGCCGGCTCGGGGAGGGCGGCGGCCGCGCCTTCGGCCGTCACCATGTGCACGAGGTGCTCAATGAGTCCCCCGACACCCACGCGGTGTCGGTGCACGCCTACTACCCGCCGCTCCCGCTGATCCGGCGCTTCAGCCGGACGGGCGCGGTGCTCCGTCTCGAGCAGGTCGAACGCCCGGAGGACTGGCAGTGAGCGACAGCGACAACGGCCGCGTCGGCATCGACGAGCTCCTGGAGCGGGTCAGGTCCAACCTCGACCGGATCGAGCCGCGGGCCGCCTACGAGGCGTACGAGACGGGTGACGCTCTCCTGGTGGACACGCGCTACGCGGCCCTGCGCGAGCGGGACGGCCTGATCCCGGGCGCGCTGGTGGTGGAGCGCAACGAACTGGAATGGCGGCTGGACCCGCTGGGCAGCCACCGGGCACCGGAGGCGACCGGCCACGACCTGCTGGTGGTGGTCCTCTGCAACGAGGGCTACGCCTCCTCCCTCGCGGCCGAGTCCCTGCGCCGCCTGGGCCTGAACCGGGCGACCGACCTCATCGGCGGCTTCCAGGCCTGGAAGGCGGCGGGCCTCCCGGTCCTGCTGCCGACGGCACGAGGCTGAGCCCGGACGGGACAAGACGTGTCCTTCTGATCTCCCCCGGGGATCAGAAGGACTCGTCGAGCCCGTCCGTGTCCTCGCCCTCGGCCTCCAGCGCCTGGCGGACGACACGGAGGGCCATGCCCTCGGGATAGCCCTTGCGGGCGAGCATCCCGGCGAGCCGTCTCAGGCGCCGGTCGCGGTCGAGACCGCGGGTGGCACGCAGCTTGCGGGCGACGAGCTCCCGCGCGGTGGCCTCCTCCTGGTCGGAGTCGAGCTGCTCCACCGCCTCCTGGATGAGGGCCGGCTCGACGCCCTTGGTCCGCAGCTCGCGGGCGAGGGCCCGGCGGGCGAGGCCCCGGCCGTGGTGGCGGGACTCCACCCAGGCCCCCGCGAAGGCGGCGTCGTCGATGAGCCCGACGTCCTCGAACCGGGAGAGGACCTCCTCGGCCACCTCGTCGGGGATCTCCCGCTTGCGCAGTGCGTCGGCGAGCTGCTTGCGCGTGCGGGGGTTCCCGGTGAGCAGGCGCAGGCAGATCGCCCGCGCCCGCTCAGCCGGGTCCTGGGGTGACAGCTCCTTCTCGGCCCTCGACGAGTCGGGGCTGTCACCCGGCCATTCGGTGCGACCGGTCACCGGTTCAGCTCTTGACCGCGGTGGCCTTGGTCGCCTTCGCGGTCTTGCTCGCGGGTGCCGGGACGCTCTTGGCGGCGTCGTCCGTGCCGGCGGTGTCCGCGGCGGCGGCCGCGTCCGTCGCCGTCTCGGCCTTGGCGGCCTCGGGCCGGACGCCGACGCCCAGCTTCTCCTTGATCTTCTTCTCGATCTCGTCGGCGAGGTCGGGGTTGTCCTTCAGGAAGTTACGGGCGTTCTCCTTGCCCTGGCCGAGCTGGTCGCCCTCGTACGTGTACCAGGCACCGGCCTTGCGGACGAAGCCGTGCTCCACGCCCATGTCGATCAGACCGCCCTCGCGGCTGATGCCCTGGCCGTAGAGGATGTCGAACTCGGCCTGCTTGAAGGGCGGCGCGACCTTGTTCTTGACGACCTTGACGCGGGTGCGGTTGCCGACCGCGTCCGTGCCGTCCTTGAGGGTCTCGATACGACGGATGTCGAGGCGCACCGAGGCGTAGAACTTCAGGGCGCGGCCACCGGTCGTGGTCTCCGGCGAGCCGAACATCACGCCGATCTTCTCGCGGAGCTGGTTGATGAAGATCGCGGTGGTCTTGGACTGGTTGAGCGCGCTGGTGATCTTCCGGAGCGCCTGGCTCATCAGGCGGGCCTGGAGACCGACGTGGGAGTCACCCATCTCGCCCTCGATCTCCGCACGCGGGACGAGCGCGGCGACGGAGTCGATGACGATCAGGTCGAGGGCGCCGGAGCGGACCAGCATGTCGACGATCTCGAGGGCCTGCTCGCCGTTGTCCGGCTGGGACAGGATGAGGTTGTCGATGTCGACGCCGAGCTTCTTGGCGTACTCGGGGTCGAGGGCGTGCTCGGCGTCCACGAACGCCACCTGGCCGCCGGCCTTCTGGGCGTTGGCCACCGCGTGCAGCGTCAGGGTCGTCTTGCCGGAGGACTCCGGGCCGTAGACCTCCACGACACGGCCGCGCGGCAGGCCGCCGACGCCGAGGGCGATGTCGAGGGCGGTCGATCCGGTCGGGATCACCTCGATCGGCTCCTGGGTGCGGTCGCCCATGCGCATCACGGCGCCCTTGCCGAATTGGCGTTCAATCTGTGCGAGCGCGGCGTCGAGCGCCTTCTCGCGGTCGGTTCCTGCCATGGGTTCCACCCGGTTTGCTTGAGTCGATCGCTTCATGTGAAAGACGCTAACCCCTGCCACTGACAATGGGCCCCGACGTCCCCTCCAGCCTGTGGACAACTCGGCGACAAGCCCGAAATCCCAAGGGCCGGGCTTCCATGAGAATGGATGTTCGATTTTAGTGTCAAGCACACTCCCGGGCGACACGCCGACGCGTTCCCGTTGGCCAGTGCGGGCACGGCGGGCGGCTCGCCGTGAGCCGGGCGACCGGCACGCACAGATCGACGAGCGGCCCGCACCCGCCGTCGGCCGCTGGAGCGTCCCCGCCTGGCCGCCTCCGCGCTCGACCGGCCAACTGGAACGCTCCGTCACACGACGCGTCGCGACGCCCCGACGCCGTCGAACCCCGGCGGCACGCGACCGGATCCCGATCGCGACGACCAAAGCCACGCCCCCTGACCGCCGGACGGAACTCCCCTTCCCGAGAAGGAGCTTCGGGCGTGTGGGCAGGGGGCGATACTGATCGTGACAGCCGCCTCGCACCCGGCCGGCCCTGGACAGGTCCGGCCGGTGGGGCGGGAGCGCACCTTTGCAGATGCCTCCGAGGGGAGCCTTCATGACCACGGCGAAAGACCTGTTCATCATCGCCATGGACCCGAGGCCGGACCGTTCCGTGGGCCAGGGAGACCTGTCGCTCGCACTCGCGGGAGCCGAGCTGATCGATCTCCTCGGCTCCGGGGCCGTGACCGTCGACGACGACCGCATCGTGCCGGGCGAGCCGTCGGCGCCGGACGACCGGCTCCTCGGCGAGGCCGCGGCGGAGCTCTCCCGCGAGGAGCCGTACGAGCTCGTCGAGGACTGGCTGTGGCGCCGGGGCCGCGACCTCGCGGCCGCGTACCGGACCGCCCTGGAGGGCTCCGGTGAGCTGACGCGGAAGCGGAGCGGCCTGCTGCCCTTCGGGCCGGAACGCGTGGAACCGGCCGACACGCCCGCGAGCCGCCGGGCCGCCGGCCGCTGGGAGGAGAACGAACCCGTCCTGGCCGCCCTCGCCTCGACCGTGGGCATCGACGGCGGACGGTCCGTCGACGAGGCCGGCCTCGGGGACGAGGCGGTGACGACGGTGGTCGCCGTCGTCCACGACGCGGTGATGGAGCTCGAAGCCGTACGCCAGAGGCGGACCATCGAGAACACCGCCTTCGCCAACATCTGGCGGGGGCCGTGAGCCCGGCCCCGACCCCTCGCCGGGTCGCCACCGCCGGTCCGGGCCTTCCGAACACCACGGCGTGAAGGCCACGGCGTGAAGGCCACGGCGTAGAGGCTCTCTATCTCCAACCTGCGTTGTTCCTAGACTGGCCGGATGGAGGACACGCAGGACATCGACGCGATCGCCATGCTGCAGGACCCGGTACGGCGCCGCCTGTACGAGTACGTGGTGGCCCAGGGCCGTGAGGTCGGCCGCAACGAGGCCGCCGAGGCCGTCCAGGTGGCGCGCACCCTCGCCGCGCACCACCTGGACAAGCTGACCGCCGCCGGGCTCCTGGAGAGCGGCAGCCGCCGCCTGACAGGCCGCTCGGGGCCGGGGGCCGGCCGCCCCGCCAAGGTCTACACGCGGGCGCGGGCCGAGCTGTCGGTGTCCCTGCCGGCCCGCGACTACCGCACCGCCGCGGAGCTGCTCGCCGAGGCGGCCGAGCAGGCCGGGCTCGACTCCGGGCTGTGCGCGGCCGCACGTCGCCGGGGCGAGGAGCTGCGCGGCCCGGCGGCGCCCTGCGGCGGCCTGGACGAGGCCATGAAGACACTGGCGGCACGCGGCTACGAGCCACACCTGGAGGCCGCCGAGCACGCCGAGGACACCGAAGGCGCTTCCGGCACCACGCTCCGTATGCGCAACTGCCCCTTCCACGCCGTCGCCGAACGCTTCCCACCCCTCGTCTGCGGCATGAACCTCGCGCTCCTGGAAGGCCTGCTGGGCACGGACGGCGCCGTACGCGCCCGCATGGACGCCCGGCCGGGCATGTGCTGCGTGGTGGTCGAGACTTCTAAAAACAACGATCATTGACATAGAAATCCGCGCCGTGCTGGGATGAGGCCATGACCGCATCCCCGCACGCTGCCGCCCACCTCGCCCAACTCAACGTCGCCACGCTCCTCCACCCCCTCGACGACCCGCGCCTCGCGCCGTTCGTCGAGCTCCTCGATCCGGTCAACGCCGCCGCCGACGGCACGCCCGGCTTCGTGTGGCGGCTGGTGGAGGACGGCGCCGCCGACGCCACCGCCCTGCGCCCGGCGGGCGAGGACGTCATCGTCAACCTGTCCGTCTGGGAGACCCAGGAGGCCCTGTGGGACTTCGCCTACCGCAGCGGGCACCTGGAGGTGATGCGGCGGCGCCGCGAATGGTTCGCACGGCACGTCGAGTCGCACCTGGTGCTGTGGTGGGTCCCCGCCGGACACGTCCCGAGCGTCGACGAGGCTCTGGAGCGGCTGGCGGAGCTACGGGCGAACGGCCCGTCCCCGCGCGCGTTCACCTTCGTCTCCTCCTACAGCGCCGCCGAGGCCGCACAGCACATCGAGGCGGCGCCCGCCGAGGCGGCGCCGGCTGAGGCGTCACCCGCCGGCTGACGCGTCGCACACCGGTCGAGGCGTCACCCGCCGGCTGAGGCAGCTAGTCGGCGATCCGATGACGGCCACCGGCACGGCGGTCACTGCCCCGCCCGTCCGCCGAGGGGTGCGGAAGCACCGTCCACAGGTCCCCGCCCCCGCCGCCCGCCGGGGCCAGCCGCATCAGCGTCAGTGCCTTCGCCGGGAGCGGTTCCGTCCGCAGGGCGTGCAGGTCCGGGGTGGCGGTGAGGTCACGGGTGGCCGTCTCCAGGACCGTGCCGAGGGTCGGCGCGTCGCCGGCCAGCGGGCCGAGCGCGCCGGTGACCAGGCTGCCGAGGACCTTGCGGCGGAGCACTGCCGGGTCGTCGTTCAGGAGGCGGCCGCCGACCGGCGGGGCCGGGACGCCGTGCCGGGCGAGGCGGGCGGGGCTGATGCGGATGTCGGCGAGGTCCCGGTAGACGAGGCGCCGGGTCCGGTCGTCGGCGTCGAGGACGGCGAGCAGGTTCTGGCCGTGCGCCTCCAGGGCCACCCCGAGGTCGAGCAGCTCCAGACAGACACCGAGGGCGAGGTGCGCGAACTCGATGACGCGGTCGAGCCGTTCACCCGTCGGGCGAGCCGCGAGCAGCGCGGGCAGGGCGGCCACCGGAACGACGCGCTCCCCGGCCGCCGGGTCCGCGTGCACCTGCGGCGACTCGCGCAGGAGCGCCGCCAGATCGGCCGTTCCCGCCCCCGCGGCGGCGACCGTACGGGCGATGCTCAGCCGACCGTCGAGCCGGCGGGCGAGCGCCTCGACGAACGCGGACGTCGCGAGGGAGTGGGTGACGGTGTACGCCGAGATGTCCCGCACCGTGGACGTGAGTTGCGTGGTCAGCGAGGTCTTGACGTGCCGGCCGCCGCCCAGGTCGAGCGTCCGCAGCGACAGCAGCGGGTGGGCGTCGGGGCCGGGCCGCAGCGCCAGGCCGCTCAGCACGTGACGGGCCTGCCACGGGTGTACGGGGATCAACACGGAGGAGCCGTCACGCAGTTCGCGCGGCCACTCCCCTGACACCGACACGGCCGTGCGCGCGACCGGGGCGAGCCGCAGGGACACCACGGGCCGGTGCTCGGGGGCGTACGCGAGCTGCTCGGCGGCGGAGAAGCCGGGCCGGGAGCGGCAGCCCGGGTGGTACGGATGCCCGTCGGCCTCGCCCTGCTCCCACTCCCACGGGTGGACGGGCGGCGCCGCTCGCCGAGGGGCCGTACGGGAAAGGGCCAGCGACGCGACACTGTGGTCGAGCTCGGCCGCCAGGCGCGCGCCCTGCGGAACGGCCAGGGCCGCCGTCAGTTCAGCCGGATGGTCGTACCGGACGCCGGCCAGGTCGAGTTCGGACACCGACGCCGTCGTCGCCCAGGGATCCGAGTGCGGCCCGCGCAGACGACGCCCGTCCGCCAGACGCAGGGTGACGCCTTCGCGGTCGGGCGTCCGCGCGGCGATCCATGGAACCGGCTCGTGCACGAGCCCGCGCCACAGCCGGGTCAGCACGGCCGCCCGGGCTCCGGGGAGCTGCGCCGTGTACGCGGCCGTGAGCCCCGGGCGTACGACGTCCAGCTCGGTGGCCAGAGTCCGCTCCGCGGCGGTTCGACACATACGGTTGTTCTATCGCGGTCGCATGCGATCCACACATACTGATGGCGATGAACACACTCGCGCGGACCGCCGACGCACTGGCGGTGACGCCCCTGCTCAACTGTCTGCTCCGGGAGGCCGCGGACCCTGCGGCGGAAGCCCTCACGGGCCCATCCGCGGATCCGACCGCGTATCCGTCCGCGGGACTGCCGACGGCGAATCCGTCCGCGGGAGCCCCGGCAGCGGCTCCGCCCGCGGGACTGCCGGCGGACCCGCTGACAGGCCCGCACACAGGGGCGGACCCTCCGACCGGCCCGCCCATGAAGGGCCCCGCAGGCCCACCCCGAAGCGGCAGCACCACCCCGTACGCCGTCCACCGCCTGCGTGTCAGCGGCCGCCTCCTGCGCGTCCGCCCCGGCCACCGCCCGTCCGCCCCCGAACTGTGGACGGGCCGCGCCTGGCGGACCCTCCGTCACGCGGAACTCGTCGACCTCGCCGTCCAGGAGATGTACGCCTCCACCGGCCGCGCCAACCCCGCCCTGGCCGCCGAGATGGCCGCCAGCCGCACCGCCGTCCAGGCCGTACTCGCCGCACGCGCACGCGTGGCGCCGCCCGAGGACCCCTGGCTGCGCTCCGAACAGGCGCTGGTCATGGGCCACCCGTACCACCCGGCCCCCAAGGCACGCATGGGCGAGGGCCCGGCTGCCGACTGGCTGCGCTACGCGCCCGAGGCGTACGCCCAGTTCCCCCTCGTCCTGCTCGGCGTACGCGAGGACGCGGTGGTCGAGGACGGTGACACCCGGGCCCTGGACACCCTCGGCGAGGCGCCGCCGGGCTACCGCCTGCTGCCGGCCCACCCCTGGCAGCTCGCGCTCTCCGACCGCGCCACGCGCGTGCGTGCCGCCTTCGCCGAAGGCCGCCTCGTCCGCCTGGGCGTCACGCCCAGGGCCGCCAGGCCGACCGCCTCGGTCCGTACCCTGCACCTGCCCGGAGACGCGGCTCGGACCGCCGGGGCCGGGGACATGTTCCTCAAGTTCAGTCTCGACGTCCGGATCACCAACGACATCCGCCGGATGCGACGCCACGAACTGCTCCAGGTCCGCCGCACGGATCCTGTCGTGACCGCCGCCTTCGCCGCCATGGACGGCCCGGCGGCCTGGCTCAGCGACCGCGGCTACCGCACGGTGGACGGCCTCTTCGAGACCTGCGCCGTCCTCGTCCGGGACGGCCTCGACCGGCATCTGACCCCCGGCTCGACCGCCGTGCTGACCGCCGCCCTCGCGGAGGGCTTCCCCGGGAACCCCCTCGACCGGATCGCCGACCCCCGACCCTGGTGGGCGGCGTATCTGCGGTGCGTCGTGGCACCCGTCCTGGAGGCGTTCGCCCGGTTCGGCGTCGTCGTGGAGTGCCACCTGCAGAACACCCTGATCGCCGTGGACGCCCACGGCACCCCCGTCCAGTCCGTCTTCCGCGACGCGGAGGGCGCCAAGACGGTCCCCGAGATGCCCCGCCCGGCGGCCTGGCGGAGGCTCGTGTACTGCCTCGTCGTCAACAACCTCTCAGAGATCGCCGGCGCGCTCACCCACCGCTTCCCGGGCTCCGCCCCCGCGCTGTGGGCGATGGCCCGCGCCGAGTTCGAGCGGGGCGACCGGCTGCCCGCGCTCCCCGACGTCAAGGCCCTGCTCGACTCCCCCACCGTCCCGGGCAAGGCCAATCTGCTCTCCCGCTGGCTCCGCGCGGAGGGCACCGCGCCCCACTACCTCCCGGTGCCCAACCCGCTCACGGCCGCCTAGCTAGGCCTCCGTACGGCCCCGGGCCTGGCCCGGGTCCCGGTCCGTGGACAGGTCCAAGTCCGGCGCCCGCCCCCGCTCCCGACGCGCCCGTACCGCCCGTACCGCCCGCACCGCCCGAGTGATCCCGTACCCCAGCACCCAGGGCAGCACCGTGATCCCCAGGACGTACACGAGGACGTAACCGAGCACGTCCTCGCCGTGGGTGGGCTCGTCCCAGCTGTCCGTGGGCAGGACGATCACGGTCGCAGAGACCGCGACCGGCACCAGCGGCAGCAGCACCGACCACAGCCGCGGCCACC
>NZ_LIPQ01000062.1 GCF_001418135.1 Streptomyces aureus | reverse complement strand
GGCGGGCGCGGCCGGTCGGGCGGGCGCGGCTGCGATCCGTGGTTCGCGTGCCAGCAGCACGTCCACCGGGTCCTCGGACTCGCACGTGAAGCCCTCCCGCTCGTAGAGGCGGCGGGCGGCGCTGCCCTGGAGCACGACCAGGCGGACCGGGGCCGCGGCCTCGTCCGCCCGGGCGAGGAGCTCCCGCAGCACCGCCGTCCCGAGGCCCCGCCCCTGGACCTCGGGGGTCAGGTAGAAGTGCTCCAGGTGGAGCCCTTCACCGCCTTCGTACGGGCGGAGCGTGACGCAGCCCGTGAAGACGCCGTCGACCTCGACGACCGAGGTGTACTCGGCCGAGAAGCCGTCCCGCAGCCGTTGCCGCACCCGGTGCTCGTCGTAGCGTCCGAGGCGCACCAGGTCGTCCCGCATGACGACCGCCCGCAGCTCGGCCATCGCCTCGATGTCCTCCGCCCGCCCGGGGCGCAGCGACCAGTTCGTCTCCCCATGCATGGATGCATCCTAGGGAGGCTTCGGGAGCGCCCTCGTAACCGGATCCACGCCGTCCGCGTTGGTGCGGGCATGAAGAAGATGCTCACCGCAGTAGCCCTGACCTGTTTCGCCGCGACCGGCGGCCTGGCCGCCGCCGGAACCGCCGCCGCCGACGCCGGCGGGGTGAACCTGCCGTCGGTCGTGCCGCTCAGCGGCGTCCTGACCCCGAAGGCCGCGCCGGCCGGTACACCCGACCTGCCGCCCGCGAACGCGGCGGTGGAACGCCTGCTCCCCGGACACCACTGAGCCGTACGCGGACGAAGGCGGCGGGACCCCCCACGGGCCCGCCGCCTTCGCGTTTCTGTGACTCGGGTGCGTACGGCCGTCAGTCGGCGACCACCAGCGACGGCGTCTCCTTCGTCAGGACCTCGCCGCGGAAGAACGCGGGGCTCCGGCGCTGCATGACCAGCATGATCACCACGCCGATGAGCAGCAGTCCGACGCCGATCACGAAGACCGAGCCGACGCCGAGGACCGCGGAGCCGGAGCCGTACGCCGGGTCCCACATGTCGTACAGCGTCTTGCCGAAGACGGCGGTCAGCATCAGTCCGCCGAGCAGCGGCATCAGGCCCTTGTAGGCGAAGTCCCGGCCGGAGCGGAAGAGCTCGCCGCGGAAGTACCAGACGCAGGCGAAGGCCGTGAGCGCGTAGTAGAAGCAGATCATCAGGCCGAGCGCGTAGATGGTGTCGACCAGGACGTTCTCGCTGAGCAGGGTCATCACGGTGTAGAAGACGCCGGTGGCGACACCTGCCACGATCGTGGCCTTGCCGGGGGTCTTGAAGACCGGGTGGACCTTGGTGAAGGACTTCGGCAGGGCCTCGTACGTGGACATCGCGAGCACCGTGCGGGCGACCGGGATGAACGTGGTCTGGAGGCTGGCGGCCGCCGAGGCGAGGACCGCGACGAAGAGCAGGATGCCGAGCGTGGGGCCCATGACCGGGCCGGCGAGGGCGGCGAAGACGTTGTCGGAGGTCTCCGGGTTGGCGAGGCCGAGGCCCTCCTCGCCGGAGCCGACGGCCATCTGGGCGGCGATGCCGGTGGCCAGGTAGGAGCCGACCAGGACGACCATCGCGATGAGCGCGGCGCGGCCGGGGGTCTTGGCGCTGCCGGTGGTCTCCTCGTTGGTCGCCATGCAGGCGTCCCAGCCCCAGTACATGAAGATCGAGAGCGAGAGGCCGGCGGTGAAGGCGGCGAAGGACTGGACCGCGAAGGGGTTCATCCAGGACCAGGAGAAGTCGACCGAGGTCTCGAAGGAGCCGGCCTTCGTCAGGGCCATGCCCACGAAGACGGCGAGGACGACGAGCTGGAGGCCGACGAGGGTGTACTGGACGCCCTTGGTGGCGGTCATGCCGCGGTAGCTGATCGCGGTGGCCGCGGCGATGAGTGCCAGGCAGGTGACGATGTGGACGGCTTTGTTGTCGTCCAGGGCGGCGATGGATTCGCTGCCGCTGATCTCGCCGGCGAGGAGCCAGAAGTAGGAGGTCGCGACGCCCGCCAGGTTGGAGAGGACGATGATCGTCGCGATGACGAGGCCCCAGCCGCACATCCAGCCGATCCGGGGCCCGAAGGCCTTCACGGTCCAGGTGAACGAGGTGCCGCAGTCCGGCATGACCTTGTTGAGCTCCCGGTACGCGAAGGCGACGAGGAGCATCGGGAGGAAGCCGGCGAGGAAGATCGCGGGCATCTGCAGTCCGACCTCGCCGGCGGTGGAGCCGAGTGTCGAGGTCAGGCAGTAGACGGGGGCGACGGTCGAGATGCCGATGACGGCACTGCCGAGGAGGCCGACGGAGTTTCCGCCGAGGCCTTTGGTGCGCACGCCGTGGGCACCGGCCGCGCCGTCGGTGTCACCCGGGGCGTTGACGCCCCTTACCGTGTCTCCGGCCTGGGGCCGCGCTTCCACCTGAGTCATGAACAGGACGTTAAATGCTGCGGTTTCCATATCCGGAGGATCGAAATCCGCTCATCTGATCGATCGTCGCCTTGCATTGCGAGGGTCGAAGCGGACGCGCACCAATGATTGAAAGATCGACCAACGGCACGGGCCGACCAACTGGTAGGTCGGTCGACCCATGTCCGATATGCGGGAACCGCAGCCAGGCCCGGAATGTCCGTTTCGAAATTTTCCCGAGGAATTTTCGAGGACGTCGTCAGCCCGGCCACACCACGGCTTGCAGCTCGCTGTACGCGTGCAGCGCGTACGAGCCCACGTCCCGTCCGACCCCGCTCCGCTTGAATCCGCCGAACGGCGCCTCCATGTTCCGTCCGATCGTGTTCACGCCCACCCCGCCCGCCCGCAGCCGGGCCGCGATCCGGAAGGCACGGGCCACGTCGCCCGACCACACGTAGTCGAGGAGCCCGTAGTCGCTGTCGTTGGCGAGCGCGATCCCCTCCTCCTCGTCGTCGAAGGGCACCACCACGACGACCGGCCCGAAGATCTCCTCCCGCACCACCCGCATCTCGTTGGTGCAGTCGGCGAGCAGCGTCGGCGCCACGTAGAAGCCCTTCGGGAGGTCCGGCCGCTCGCCGCCGACGACGACCCGCGCCCCCTCCTTCCGGCCCAGCTCGACGTACGACTCCACCCGGTCGCGGTGGGCCGCCGAGATCACCGGGCCGACGATCGTGCCCCGCTCCGCCGGGTCCCCCACCTTCATGAAGGCCAGATAGCCGGTGAGCTTCTCGATCAGCCGCTCGTAGATCCCGCGCTGGGCGAGCACCCGGGTCGGGGCCGTGCAGATCTGTCCGCTGTAGAAGGAGAACGTCGTACCGATCCCCCTCACCGCCGAGTCCAGGTCGGCGTCGTCGAAGACGAGCGCGGCCCCCTTGCCGCCCAGCTCCATCAGCTGCCGCTTGAGCGTGCGGCCGCAGACCTCGCCGATCGCCTGCCCGACCGCCGTGGAGCCGGTGAACGACACCATGTCGACGTCCGGGGAGTCCACGGCCGCCCGCCCCGCCTCCACCGAGGAGCCGGTCACCACGTTGACGACACCCGGCGGGACACCGGCCTCCGCCAGGGCGCGGGTCATCGCGTACACGGAGAGCGGGTCCTGCGGGGCGGGCTTCACCAGGACCGTGTTGCCCATCGCGAGCGCGGGGGCGATCTTGCCGGCCGGGTTGGCCCAGGGGTTGTTGTACGAGGTGATGCAGGTGACGACGCCGACCGGGCGGCGCACCGCCACCGCGCCGAACACCCCGGCCTTCCCCATCGGGCCCGCCTCGTTGATCTGCGGGGGCAGCGCCTGCTCGACCGGTTCCATGGCCCCGCGCGCGTACCGCCGGAAGCGGGCGGAGCCGACCGCGACCTGCATGCCGCGCGCCGTGCCGGTGGTGGCGCCGGTCTCGGCGCGGGCGAGGAGGGTGTTCGCCTCGGCGTCCCTGGCCATCAGGTCGGCGGCCCGGTCCAGGATCGCGGCCCGCTCCTCCGGTCGCGTCCGGGACCAGGACCCGAAGGCCTCGCGGGCCGCGGCGGCCGCCTCGTACACCTGGGCGCGGGAGGCCTCCGGGGCGAGGCCGACGACCTCCTCGGTGGCCGGATCGATCACCTCGTAGTGACCGCCGTCGGGCTCGGTCCACTCGCCGCCGATGAAGAGCTTCTGGTTCACCTGGTCGCCACCGTCCTCGTGTCACGGCCGGAGCGCAGCACCTTCCCCGGGACCGCGCCGGTCACCTCGTCGTCCCGCACCGTCTCCACGCCGTTGACCCGTACCGACACGATCCCGACCGCCCGCGAGTCGAGCCGCGGGCTGTCCCCCGGCAGGTCGTGCACGAGGGTCGCCGGGCCCGCGTCGATCCGCTCCGGGTCGAAGAGGACCAGGTCGGCGTGGAAGCCCTCGGCGATCCGGCCGCGCTCGCGGAGCCCGAAGAGCCGGGCCGGGTCGTCGGTCAGCATCCGGACCGCCCGCTCCAGCGGCACGAGCCGCCGGCCGCGCAGACAGTCGCCGAGGAACCGGGTCGTGTACGGCGCCCCGCACATCCGGTCCAGGTGGGCGCCCGCGTCGGAGCCGCCGAGCAGCACGTCCTCGTGGTCCCAGGTCTCGCGGCGCAGCGCCCAGGACGCCGGGTCGTTGTCGCTGGGCATCGGCCAGAGGATCGTCCGGAGCTCGTCGTTGGCGCAGATCTCGACGAGGCACTGGAAGGGGTCCTGCCCGCGCTCGGCCGCGATGTCGTCGACGACGCGGCCGGTGAGGCCCTCGTTCTCGGGGCTGTACGTGTCCCCGACGACGTACCGCCCGAAGTGGGCGAGGCGCCGGAAGACCCCGGCCTCCTTGGAGTCGGCGCGCCGCAGCATCTCGGCCCGCACGTCCGGGTCGCGGAGCTTCGCGATCCGCTCGGGCACGGGAAGTCCGAGGATCTCGCCCCACCCCGGGATGAGGTTGAGGGCGCAGAAGGTCCCGAGCGACATGTTCATGGGGGTCAGGATCGGCATGGTGAGGGCGACGATCCGGCCGCCGGACTTCCGGGCCCGCTCGGATGCGGTGAGCTGGCGCGGGACGCGTTCGGGGACGGCGGCGTCGATGGTGAGGACGTTCCAGTTGAGCGGGCGTCCCGCGGCGGCGGTCATCTCGACGAACAGATCGATCTCGTCGTCGGAGAACTGGTCGAGACAGCCCGCCAGGATCGCTTCGAGCTGGGTGCCCTCGTGCTCGCCGACGGCGCGGGAGAGCGCGACGAGCTCCTCCGGGCCGGCGTGCCGGGAGGCGACGGGGGCGCCGTCGCCGTCGGAGTGGGTGGACGACTGGGTGGTGGAGAGCCCCCAGGCACCGGCCTCCATGGCCTCCTTGAGAAGGGCGACCATGTGCGCGAGCTGCTCGGGGGTGGGCTGCCCGCCGACGGCGTCGGCGCCCATCACGTACCTGCGCAGGGCGCAGTGGCCCACCATGAAACCGGCGTTGACGGCGATGCGGCCGTCGAGGGCGTCGAGGTACTCGGCGAACGACGACCACGACCAGTCGACGCCCTCCTCAAGGGCCTTCAGGGCCATCCCCTCGACCTTGGACATCATGCGACGGGTGTAGTCGGCGTCCTCGGGCCGGTCCGGATGCAGCGGGGCGAGGGTGAAACCGCAGTTGCCGCCGGCGACGGTGGTGACGCCGTGGTTCATGGACGGGGTGGCGTACGGGTCCCAGAACAGCTGGGCGTCGTAGTGGGTGTGCGGGTCGACGAAACCGGGCGTGAGGACGAGACCGGTGGCGTCCTCGGTGGTCCGGGCCTCCTCGCGTACGGTGCCGGGCTCGGCGACGACGGCGATCCGGCCGTCGCGGATGCCGACGTCGGCGGTGAAGGCGGGGGCGCCGGTGCCGTCCACGACGGTGGCGCCCGTGATGAGGTGGTCGAGCATGACGGTCCCTTTCTGGACGTGGACACGGGTGTGCCCCGGACCGGGGGCCGCCGCGGAACGGCCTCCGGCCGGGGCCGGTACGGGGCGGCGGTCCGGGAAGACACCACCCCGCGCTTGTCGCACACGGCCCGCGTCGGCGACACGGCCGCCGCGCTACGAACCCCCCACTAGTGGCCCCCAGCGGGCCCCCGCTGCGGGCTGCGCACCCACGTTGTGGGCATCTGTTCCTCCCCCAGACTCCGGCCGGGGGGGACCCCCAGGGCGGAACGGGTGGCACAACGGAACGGCGCCCCTTGCCGGGCCCAGGCTCCCCGCGCCCTGACCCGCACCCCTTGTGCACCGCGCCTGGTGGTGCGGGTCCAGGCACAGAGGGCGCCGTCCCGTGTGCCCACCCGTCCCGC
>NZ_LIPQ01000619.1 GCF_001418135.1 Streptomyces aureus | reverse complement strand
CCGCGTGGTCCTAGGACCACGGTCCCGCCCCCGGGGGGACCTACGGACGAACCCTCGCCCCGATGTGTTGCGGCGGGATGAAATCGCAGCCCACCCGTGTTGGGGCTTCCGGTAGAGCAGGACGAACGGGAGGCCACTCGTGGCGGCGGTCGGGGAAAAACAGCAGGGCTGGGCGCGCAGGCTCGCCGGGTACGCGTGGCGGTACAGGGCGAACACGTTGCTCGCGCTCGGGTCCTCGCTGGTCGGCATGGCCGTGCTCGCCCTGGTGCCGCTGGTCACCAAGGTGATCATCGACGACGTCATCGGGACGAAGACCCGGGACCTCGCGGTCTGGACCGGCCTCCTCATCGGCGCCGCCGTCGTCGTCTACGCCCTCACCTACGTCCGCCGCTACTACGGCGGCCGCCTCGCCCTGGACGTCCAGCACGACCTGCGTACCGACATGTACGCCACCATCACCCGGCTCGACGGGCGGCGGCAGGACGAGCTGTCGACCGGGCAGGTCATCGGGCGGGCCACCAGCGACCTCCAGCTGATCCAGGGGCTTCTCTTCATGCTCCCGATGACCGTCGGGAACATCCTGCTCTTCCTCATCTCGCTCGGCGTCATGGCCTGGCTGTCCCTCCCGCTCACCCTCGTCGCCCTCGCCGTCGCCCCCGCCCTCTGGTTCATCGCCAAGCGCAGCCGTACCCGCCTCCACCCCGCCACCTGGCACGCCCAGCAGCAGGCCGCGGCCGTCGCCGGGGTCGTCGACGGGGCCGTGACCGGCGTCCGGGTCGTCAAGGGCTTCGGCCAGGAGGACCAGGAGACGGGCAAGATCCGCGAGGCCGGGCGGAAGCTGTTCGCCGGCCGGCTGCGGACGATCCGGCTGAACTCGCGGTACACCCCGGCCCTCCAGGCCGTCCCCGCCCTCGGCCAGGTCGCCGTCCTCGCCCTCGGCGGCTGGCTCGCCTACCGCGGCCAGATCACCCTCGGCACCTTCGTCGCCTTCTCCGCCTACCTGGCCTCCCTCGTCGGCCCGGTCCGCATGCTCGCCATGGTCCTCACCGTCGGCCAGCAGGCCCGCGCCGGCGTCGACCGCGTCCTCGACCTCGTCGACACCGAGCCGGTCATCCAGGACGGCACGAAGGAACTCCCGGCCGACGCCCCCGCCACCGTCGAGTTCGACGACGTGTCCTTCGCGTACGACGACGGGCGCCCCGTCCTCGACGGGTTCTCGCTGGAGATCCGCGCCGGCGAGACCGTCGCCGTCGTCGGCGCCTCCGGTTCCGGCAAGTCCACCGTCTCCCTGCTCCTCCCGCGCTTCTACGACGTCACCCACGGCGCCGTCCTCGTCGGCGGCCACGACGTCCGCGAGCTCACCCTCGACTCGCTGCGCGCCGCGATCGGCCTCGTCCCCGAGGACTCCTTCCTCTTCTCCGACACCGTCCGCGCCAACATCGCGTACGGCCTCCCGGAGGCCACCCAGGAGCAGATCGAGGCGGCCGCCCGCGCCGCCCAGGCGGACCGTTTCATCGCCGAGCTGCCCGAGGGGTACGACACCAAGGTCGGCGAGCACGGCCTCACCCTCTCCGGCGGCCAGCGCCAGCGCGTCGCCCTCGCCCGCGCGATCCTCACCGACCCCCGGCTGCTCCTCCTCGACGACGCCACCTCCGCCGTCGACGCCAAGGTCGAGCACGAGATCCACGAGGCCCTGAAGGCGGTGATGGCGGGCCGTACGACCCTGCTCATCGCGCACCGCCGCTCCACCCTCGGCCTCGCCGACCGCATCGCCGTCCTGGAGGACGGCCGGCTCGCCGACATCGGCACTTACGCCGAGCTGGAGGAGCGCTCCCCGCTCTTCCGCCGCCTGCTCACCGACCCCGACGAGCTGGGCGCCGTCTCGCCCGGCCACCTCACCCCGGCCGGGGTCCCCGAGGACGGCACGCTGCGGGCCGAACTCGACGCCGAGTTCGACGCCGAGCGCGGCCTCACGCCCGCCCTGTGGGTCCGGGACGAGACCGCCGCCCGGGAGAGCGACGCGCCCGGCGCCACCCCCGAGCTGCTCGCCGCCGTCGAGGCCCTGCCGCCCGCGACCGACACCCCCGGCATCGACGAGGCCCGCGCCGTCTCGCCCGAGGACAGCTACGGTCTGCGCCGGCTGCTCCGCGGCTTCGGGGCCCCGCTGCTCATCAGCCTCGGCCTGGTCGCCCTCGACGCGGGAGCGGGCCTGCTGCTCCCGGTCCTGATCCGGCACGGCATCGACGAGGGCGTGAACCGGCTCGCGATCGGCGCCGTCTGGGCGGCGTCCGCGCTGGCCCTGGTCACCGTCCTCGTGCAGTGGGTCGCGCAGACCGCCGAGACCCGGATGACCGGCCGTACCGGCGAGCGGGTCCTCTACGCGCTGCGCCTGAAGATCTTCGCCCAGCTCCAGCGGCTCGGTCTCGACTACTACGAGCGCGAGCTCACCGGCCGGATCATGACCAGGATGACCACGGACGTGGACGCCCTGTCGACGTTCCTGCAGACGGGCCTGGTCACCGCCTTCGTCTCCGTCGTGACCTTCTTCGGGATCATGGTCGCGCTGCTCGTGCTCGACCTCCAGCTCGCCCTGGTGGTCTTCGCGACCCTGCCGGTCCTCGCCGTCGCCACCTACTACTTCCGCCGCTCCAGCGTGAAGGCGTACGAGCTGGCGCGCGAGCGGATCAGCGTCGTCAACGCCGACCTCCAGGAGTCCGTCTCCGGCCTGCGGATCGTGCAGGCCTTCCGCCGCGAGCGGTCCGGTGCCGCCCGGTTCGCCGAGCGCAGCGACCACTACCGCGAGGCGCGCGTCCGCGGCCAGTGGCTGATCTCCGTCTACTTCCCGTTCGTCACCCTGCTGTCCTCGGTGGCCGCCGCGGCCGTCATGATCGTCGGAGCGAACCGCATCGAGGGCGGCACGCTCACCACCGGCGCGCTCGTCGCCTACCTCCTCTACATCGACCTGTTCTTCGCCCCCGTGCAGCAGCTCTCACAGGTCTTCGACGGCTACCAGCAGGCCGCCGTCTCGCTGAAGCGGATGCAGGAACTCCTCCAGGAGCCGACGTCGACGGCCGCCGCGCCCGCACCCCTGGACGTGCTCTCGCTGCGCGGCGAGATCGCCTTCGAGGACGTCTCCTTCGCGTACGGAGGCGAGGACGGGGCGCCGAAGGACGAGACCGCCCTCACCGGCATCGACCTGCGCATCCCGGCCGGTCAGACCGTCGCGTTCGTGGGCGAGACCGGCGCGGGGAAGTCCACCCTGGTCAAGCTGGTCGCCCGGTTCTACGATCCGACGGGCGGCCGGGTCACCGCCGACGGCACCGACCTGCGCGACCTCGACCTCACCGCGTACCGGCACCGGCTCGGCGTCGTCCCGCAGGAGGCGTACCTCTTCGCCGGGACGATCCGCGACGCCATCGCGTACGGCCGTCCCGACGCGACCGACGCCGAGGTGGAGGCGGCGGCCCGCGCGGTCGGCGCCCACGACATGATCGCGACCCTCGACGGCGGCTACCTCCACGAGGTCGCCGAGCGGGGCCGCAACCTCTCGGCCGGTCAGCGCCAGCTCATCGCGCTCGCCCGCGCCGAGCTCGTCGACCCGGACATCCTGCTCCTCGACGAGGCCACGGCCGCCCTCGACCTGGCCACCGAGGCCCAGGTCAACCAGGCCACCGACCGCCTCGCCGGCCGTCGCACGACCCTGGTCGTCGCCCACCGGCTGACCACCGCCGCCCGCGCCGACCGGGTGGTCGTCATGGACCACGGCCGGGTCGCGGAGGACGGCACCCACGAGGAGCTCCTGGCCCTGGACGGCCGGTACGCGACGCTGTGGCGGACGTTCATCGGCGAGACCGTGGACGGGGAGGAGCCGGAGCGGGTGTGAGTACCCGCCCGTCCGGCAGGTGAGTACCCGGGCGGATACCGGGAGCACGGGCGGGTACTCACACC
>NZ_LIPQ01000618.1 GCF_001418135.1 Streptomyces aureus | reverse complement strand
CCTCGAGGGCGGGTGCGGTACCTCCCATGGTTCCCCTTTTTCCGGTGTTCCCGGCCGTTCTTGTTACTCGGCCGTTCGATGGCGCTCACCCCAACACCGCGCCGGACCGCGCGTCCACGGCCCGCGGCCGAATCGCTGCCGGTGACCAGCGGGCGCGCCGAAGGGCTGTGCATGCGCACAACACTGCGCGTCAGGGCTGTGCGGAGGGGGCCGGGGCGGTGGATCCTCCGGGCATGGGACGGCGCAGACGGCGGACCGGTGACGACTGGAAGGTGCTCGCGCAGGCGTGCACGGCGCTTCTGGAGCGGGTGCCGGAACTGGTGGACGAGCATCTGAGAGAACTCCACGCGTACGAGCCCGCCTACGGGCGGATCCTGCCGTACGACCAGCACTGGCAGGAGGCCGAAGAGGCGATACGCATCGGGATCGAGATGATCTCGGCGCCCCGGAGCTCGCCCCGGCGGGACCTGGAGCACGCGGACGAGATGGGCCGGCGGCGGGCCGCGCAAGGCATGCCGCTCGAACTGGTCGTGCACGCCTACCGGCACGCCGGGCACCTCGTCTGGGACGCGCTGATCGAGGGCGCGGGGACGGACACGGCGCAGTTGGCGGCGCTGATGCAGTCGGCGACGACGGTGTGGTCGGCGGTGGACGCGCAGGCGGACACGGCCTCGGAGGCGTACCGGACGACGGAGCTCGAACTGCGCCGCCGCACGGACGAGCAGCTCCAGGCGCTCCTCGACGCGCTGCTCCAGGGCCGGCGCTCGCCCGAGCTGGTCGCGCGGGCGGCGGCGGGCCTGGACCTGCCCGAGCAGGGGCGGTACGCCGTCGTGGTCCTGCGCTACGACCGGCGGGAGGAGCGGGAGCTGTTCCACCGGCAGGTGCAGGGCGAGGGCGTGCGGTTCCTGTGGCGGATGGGGGCCGACTGTGAGCTGGGGGTGGTGGCGCTCGCCGGGGACACGGGTCTGGACGCGCTGTCGGAACTGCTCGACGGGCGGTGCCCGGGTCCCGGCGGGATCAGTCCGGTGGTGGTGGGCCTGACCGAGCTGGGCCGGGCGCGGCGGCTCGCGGAGCTGGCGCTGCGGACGTGCCCGCCGGGGAGCCGCGAGATCGTACGGCTCGACCGGCGGATGG
The DNA here is from genome assembly GCF_001418135.1 of Streptomyces aureus. Lineage (GTDB taxonomy): Bacteria > Actinomycetota > Actinomycetes > Streptomycetales > Streptomycetaceae > Streptomyces > Streptomyces aureus_A. The sequence continues at coordinate 451 of NZ_LIPQ01000618.1, read as the reverse complement.
CGGGCGCGCTGGTGGTGGGCCAGCCGGAGGTGGCGAGCCTGCTCGTCTCGGACGTCCTGGGCGGCCTGCTCGAACTGGACCCGGCGGACCGGGCGGTGCTCCTGGAGACGCTGGACGCGTGGCTGGAGTGCGAGGGGTCGGCGGGGCGGGCGGCGGGGCGGCTGTACTGCCACCGGAACACGGTCTTCAACCGGCTGCGACGGCTTGAGCAGCTGACCGCGCGGTCGCTGTCGCGGCCGCGGGACCTCACGGAGATGACTCTGGCGCTGGACGCGTTCCGCTTGACGTCACCGGGCTAGGGGGCGGCGGGCATGAACCGGCACCGGGCGGCACGGTGGCGGTGTACGGACCCGCACCGGGGCGCGATGCCGCTCCCGCCCGCCGCGCGAGCAGTCGCCGGGGGCGATGCCGCTCCCGCTTGCCGTGGGAAGGCCCACGCCCTGCTGGGCAA
>NZ_LIPQ01000617.1 GCF_001418135.1 Streptomyces aureus | reverse complement strand
CACCCGCGTCCCACCCGCGTCCCACCGCTCACCGAGGAGCCGTCATGAGCACCGTGCCGCCCGCGCTCGCCGCCGCCGTCGGGCCGTTGCCCGAAGGGGTCGTCCTTCCGCTGCCGCCCACCTTCGAATCCGTCGAGGAGGAGCGCCGGTACCGCAAGGAGCAACTCGCCGCCGGTTTCCGCATCTTCGGAAGGTTCGGCTTCTCCGAGGGGGTCGCCGGGCACATCACCGTCCGCGACCCGGGCGATCCGAACGCCTTCTGGGTCAACCCCTTCGGCATGAGCTTCGGTCAGATCAAGGCCTCCGACCTGATCCTGGTGGACCACGAGGGGACCGTACGGGAGGGGCGCAGGCCCGTGAACCGGGCCGCGTTCGTCATCCACTCGCGGGTCCACGCCGCCCGGCCCGACGCGGTCGCCGCCGCGCACTCGCACTCGCTGTACGGGAAGGCCTTCTCCAGCCTCGGCATCCCGCTCGACCCGATCACCCAGGACGCCTGCGCCTTCTTCGAGGACCACGGGATCTACGACGACTACCGGGGCGTGGTCAACGAGACCGAGGAGGGCGAGCGGGTCGCGAAGGCCCTGGGCGACCACAAGGCGGTCATCCTCAAGAACCACGGGCTGTTGACCGTCGGGCAGTCCGTCGCCGAGGCCGTGTGGTGGTTCGTCACCATGGAGCGGTCCTGCCAGGCGCAGCTCCTCGCGATGGCGGCGGGCACGCCGCAGCACATCGACCGGGAGACGGCCCTGCTCACGCGTGGTCAGATCGGCGGGCATCTGGCCGGCTGGTTCCAGGCGCGCCCGCTGTGGGATCAGATCACGGCGTCGGACCCGGACCTCTTCGACTGAGCCTTGTCCTCGCTGCCGTCGCCGATGCCGGCGTCACCGCCGGCGCCGTTGGCGGTGCCGGCGCCGGGGATCTCCCGTGTCGACGCCTCCAGGAGCGGGGCGAGGAACTGCCGCTCCAGGCTGCCCGGCGGCAGCTCCGCCGGCTCCACGTAGCTCTGCGCGAGTCCCCCCTCGCGCAGGGCGATGAGGAGGCGTGCGAACCGGTCGGCGTCCACGGTCAGTTCGCGCCCGGCCCGGCGCAGGACGAGGGTGAGCCCGCGGGCGATCTCGGCCCGCAGCCGCGCGTCGTGGCGCGCGAGCACCCAGGCGGCCTGGGGGTCCCGGATGGCGTGCAGGGTGAACTCGGTGGTGACGAGGTACCAGTCCCGCTCGTCCGGTTCGACCCGGGCGGCGAGCTCCGCGAGCCGGGTCAGCGTGTACTCCTCGGCGGTCAGCGCGTCGATCGACTCGGCGAGCCGTCGTACGGTCCGGTCGCTGTGCTCGTCGAAGAGGGAGAGGAAGAGCTCTTCCTTGCTGGCGAAGTTCGAGTAGTACGCGCCCCGCGTGAATCCGGCGCGCTCACAGACCTGCTCGATCGTCGTCGCGTGGAAGCCGTGCTCGGCGAAGGTCTCCAGGGCGGCCTTCAGCAGCGCCGCGCGGGTACGGGGCCGCCGCCTGGTGACACCTTTCGGCACGGGTGCTTCCTCCTTCGTCCTGGCCGCGTCCTGCGGCGGACGCCCACCCTACCGGCGGCGCCATCCCGGGCGCGGATGACCACCGGCGGATAATATTCACGCATGGGAGAGCGGCCCGTCGCGCCCGCGGCGCCCGATCTGGTCCTCGAGATCGACGGGGACGCGACCCGGATGACTCCGAGCCGTGTCTATCGCATCGGGCGCGACCCCACCAGCGACATCGTGCTCGCCGACGCGCGCGCGTCCTGGCACCACGCGGTGCTCAGCGCCGCCGCCGGCCACTGGACCCTCGTCGACGAGAACAGCACGAACGGCACCTTCACGGACGGCCTGCGCGTGGCCGGGCCGAAGGAGGTGGGGCCCGGGACGGTCGTGCGGTTCGGTCATCCGGAGGACGGACCGCGCGCGGTGCTGTCGTCGGGAGCGGCGGCCCCCGCCACCCCGGAGGCGATGCCCGCGGCGCAGCCGGAAGCGCGGCCGGAACCACCATCC
>NZ_LIPQ01000616.1:3773-4103 GCF_001418135.1 Streptomyces aureus | reverse complement strand
CTGGTAGGCCGGTCCGCCCCCACCGCCCTGCCCGCCTCCGAACTCCCCGAGTTCTCCGCGCTCTGGGGCGGACCGGCCTACCAGGACGCCGTCGAGGACATCAAGGAGCGCATCCGGGCCGGCGAGGCCTTCCAGGTCGTTCCCTCGCAGCGCTTCGAGACCCCCTGCACCGCCTCCGCGCTCGACGTGTACCGGGTCCTGCGGGCCACCAACCCGTCCCCGTACATGTACCTCTTCCGCTTCGAGAACGGCTTCGACGTCGTCGGATCCAGCCCCGAGGCCCTCGTCAAGGTCGAGGACGGCCACGCGCTGCTCCACCCCATCGCCGGC
>NZ_LIPQ01000616.1:0-3764 GCF_001418135.1 Streptomyces aureus | reverse complement strand
CGCCGAGGAACTGCTCGCCGACCCCAAGGAGCGCGCCGAGCACCTCATGCTCGTCGACCTCGGCCGCAACGACCTCGGCCGCGTCTGCGCGCCCGGGTCCGTCGAGGTCGTCGACTTCATGTCCGTCGAGCGCTACTCGCACGTCATGCACATCGTCTCCACCGTGACCGGCGAGGTCGCCGAGGGCAGGACCGCCTTCGACGTCCTCACCGCCTGCTTCCCGGCCGGCACGCTCTCCGGCGCGCCCAAGCCGCGCGCGATGCAGATCATCGAGGAGCTCGAACCCTCCCGGCGCGGCCTGTACGGCGGATGTGTCGGTTATCTCGATTTCGCCGGCGACGCGGACACGGCCATCGCCATCCGTACCGCCCTGCTCCGCGACGGAACCGCGTATGTGCAGGCCGGAGCGGGTGTCGTCGCCGACTCCGATCCCGTCGCCGAGGACAACGAGTGCCGGAACAAGGCCGCGGCCGTCCTCCGGGCCGTCCACACCGCCAACCGGATGAACGGCGCCTGACCACGTAGGGGATAGTGGGGTACGTGAGTGCCGTACCCGTACCCCAGCCCCGGGCCGCCCGCGCGGCCGTCTCCGGCGGCGGCCGCCGCAGCCTGGCCGCGGCCCTCCTCCTCGGTGCCCTCGGCGCCACCGTCGTCCTGCTCTCCGCGGGCCAGATCTGGGCGGAGGGCACCGCCTCCGTCGGCGGTGGCAGCGTCCCCGTCGAGGCCGACGGCGGCACCGTCACCGGTGTGCCGACCGCCCTCGCGATCGTCGGCCTCGCCGCGCTCTTCGCCGTCTTCGCCGTCCGCCGCACCGGCCGCACCCTCGTCTCGGCGCTCCTCGCGCTCAGTGGCGCGAGTGCCGCGCTCGCCGCGGTCCTCGGCGCCTCCGACAGCGCCGCCCTGAACGCCGAGGCCGCCCGCATCAGCGGCGACACCGCCGCCGCCGTGGCCGACCTGAGCCACACCGTCTGGCCGTACGTGACCGCAGCGGGCGCCGTCCTCATCCTGCTCGCCGGCCTCTTCGCGCTGCGGTTCGGCAAGAGCTGGCCCGCGATGGGCGGCCGCTACGAGCGCTCCGGCACCCCCCGGGCCGCCCGCAAGGCCCCCACGACCGACCCGGACCGGCCCGAGGACCTGTGGAAGGCCCTGGACCGCGGCGAGGACCCCACGCACGGGGCGTGACGGGCCGCACGCGGTGCCCGACGGCGCCGCCGACCGCGACGCGTGATCGTCCCGGTACCCCCGATTCACCCTCGCGCGCCCGCGTGCGGGACAATGAGCGCCGAGAGTCCGCGCACGCGAGACCTCACCATCGAGCAACTGCAACGAGGAGCAACTCATGGCGGGCAGCGCCCACGGACACACCCCGGCCGCCTGGACCGGTGTCATCATCTCCTTCATCGGCTTCTGCATCGCCGGCGTCTTCATGGTGGCCGCCAACATCCCCGGTTTCTGGGCCGGCGTGGGTGTCATCGTCCTCGGCGGCATCGTCGGCGGCGCGATGAAGGCCGCGGGCCTCGGCATGCCGAAGGAGTCGGCGGCCGTCGTCGCCGCCCGCGAGGCCGCGACGCTCCAGGCCCGTTCCTGACGCGCCACGACACATCCGCGAGCGCAGTCCGGCCGTGCCGGGCTGCGCTCGCGCGCGTCCGGGGCGAGAATCACCGGGTGGACCCGCAGCCGACGGCCGGAGCCGTGACCGACGCATCCAGCACCCGACCGGGTGAACCTGTGCCACCGGCGGGACCGGCCCGCGAGGAGGCCCCCACGGCACCGGGGGAGGCCGCCGCGGCCCCCGCGGCACCGGCGGAGGCCCCCGTCACGCCTCCGCACGCGCCCGTGCGGCCGGAGGCCGGGGCAGCCACGCCTCCGCACGCGCACGCGTCCGTGCCGCCGGGGGCCGGGGCCGTCACGCCCGCGCACGCGCCCGCGTGGCCGGGTGGCCGGCCCACGACGCCGCAGGGCGCCTGGGAGCCCGGCGGGACCGGCGGACCCATGACGGCACCGCCACCGGCCCGGTCGCTCGCGCGGCGGCTGTTCGCGCCCGTCGCCACGCTCGCCGGGGTCGCGGCGGCCTTCGCGTACGTCGGGACCGTCGACCCCAACGAACCCGGGCACTACCCCGTCTGCCCCCTGCTCCGCTTCACCGGCATCTACTGCCCCGGCTGCGGCGGGCTCCGCAGCGCCCACGCCTTCGTCCACGGCGACCTCCCGGCCGCCCTCGGCGCCAACGCCCTCGCCGTCATCGGCTACGGGCTCTTCGGCTTCCTCATGGTCATCTGGCTGATTCGTGGCATCCGCGGGGTGCCCATGCGCCTCGCGGTCTCCCCGGTCCTGTGGTGGGGGATCGGGGCCGTCCTCGTCCTCTTCACCCTGGTCCGGAACCTTCCCTTCGGCTCCGCGCTGGCCCCCTGAGGGCCCCGCACGGCGCCGCGGAGACCCCTTCGGGAGTCCCAGCAGGTGGGACGCGACTCCGGCCGATGCGAGTCCGGGGCCGTCCTGCGGATAGGATCGATGTGGCTGAACCTGGTTCATCAACACCATCACCGTCCCGGAAGGGGGCCCCTCGCGTGAGTGTGCTCGACGAGATCATCGAAGGCGTACGCGCCGACCTCGCAGAGCGGCAGGCGCGGGTCACCCTCGACGAGCTCAAGGAGCGCGCCGCCAAGGCGCCGCAGGCCAAGGACGGCGTCGCCGCACTGCGCGGCGACGGCGTCAAGGTGATCTGCGAGGTCAAGCGCTCCAGCCCGTCCAAGGGCGCGCTCGCCGCGATCGCCGACCCGGCCGGACTCGCCGCGGACTACGAGGCGGGCGGCGCGGCCGTCATCTCCGTCCTCACCGAGCAGCGCCGCTTCGGCGGCTCGCTCGCGGACCTGGAGGCCGTCCGGGCCAAGGTCGACATCCCGGTCCTGCGCAAGGACTTCATCGTCACCGCGTACCAGCTCTGGGAAGCACGCGCGTACGGAGCGGATCTCGCGCTCCTCATCGTCGCCGCCCTGGAGCAGGAGGCCCTGGTCTCCCTCATCGAGCGCGCCGAGTCCATCGGGCTCACCCCGCTCGTCGAGGTCCACGACGAGGACGAGGTCGAGCGCGCCGTCGACGCGGGCGCCCGGATCATCGGCGTCAACGCCCGCAACCTGAAGACCCTCAAGGTCGACCGCTCCACGTTCGAGCGCGTCGCCCCCGAGATCCCCGCGCACATCGTCAAGATCGCCGAGTCCGGCGTCCGCGGCCCGCACGACCTCATCGCCTACGCCAACGCCGGCGCCGACGCGGTCCTGGTCGGCGAGTCGCTCGTCACCGGCCGCGACCCGAAGGCCGCCGTCGCCGACCTGGTCGCCGCGGGCGCCCACCCGGCACTCCGGCACGGCCGGAGCTGACCGCCCCATGACCCGCCGCCGCGCCACGCCGACCCCTCCGGGCACCGCCCGGGGGACCGTGGGCGTGCCCGGCGGCAGGCTGCGCATCGCAGCCGCGTCCGTACCCGCGCCGCACGCCCCGCTGGCCCGGGGCTGCCGTCCGCGTGGCTGCCGCGCGCCCGCCCGCCGTGTCCACGGTCGCCGGGTGCGGTACGTCATCGGGGACGAGCCGGGCCAGGTCAACGGCATGCGATGGCGCCGGCGCCCTGCGCGCACCTCCACGAACTGACGCAGCCGCTCAGCCACCGAGGCCCCTGGCCGCCTGGCCTGCCGTTGCCCGGCACGCACCTGCTGCGAGCAGTCGTTCCGGTCTCACCCGCCGCACCCCCCCCGTGTGGGCAATCGTCC
>NZ_LIPQ01000615.1 GCF_001418135.1 Streptomyces aureus | reverse complement strand
GTCAGCGGCTGCGCGCCCTCGCGCTGCTCCGGGAACACGGCCGCCACCATGGCCTCGGTCTCGGGGTCGAGGGCGGGGGCGGCCTCTTCGGAGGCCTCCGGCTGGCCGTCGTGCTCTGCGTCGGCCTCTGCCTCGTCGGTCTCCTCGGCCGGCGGGGCGGGCGCCCACGCGGCGGACATGCCTCCGCCGATGACCGCGAACAGATAGCCGATGATCAGGCCACCGAAGTTCGAGACCGGGATGGAGACGAGCGCCAGGACGATCGTCGCGACACCCGCGAACACCCGGACGATGGGCTGGAACCACATCGTCAGACCGAGCGTGATGAGCAGGACGCCGATGATCAGCGCGCCGGCTCCGGCGGTGGTCTGCATGGCGAGGGTGACATTGCCGAGCCGCATGTCCCCGTACGGAAGGTAGGCGATCGGTACGCCGCCGATCATGGTGAACAGTCCCGCCCAGAAGGGCCGGGTCTGCCGCCAGACCTTGAACCGGTTCTCCTTCTTGGGGACTTCGCGGGAGGCGGGGATCTCGGCGCTCATGGAACAGCTCCCTGGAAGCGGTGTTGCTGAGAAGTTGAAGAGAAGGGGCCTCGCGGGTGGGACCGCACGGGGCGGTCCCACCCTCAGGACGACCTGGTCCTCGCGGACCGGTCAGTCCTAGTAGCACTCCTTCGAGGTGCCCCGGTGCAGGGACAGGTGAAGGTCGGGGAGCTTGAACGTGCCGGCCGTGGTGGCCCACGCCTTCTGCTCCACGTTGTTCAGCGTCGCCTGCTCGGCACGCTGGCCGAAGCCGTACGGGTTGGCCTTGGTGTTGGGCTGGATGCCCGGCTTGCCCGGAACCGGCTGGCCGTTGACCTTGTGCAGGTCGCCGGCCGCGATGCCGATGTCGATGTTGGTGAACTCGGCGTCGGCCTTGAGCTCGGAGACATCGAGGTAGATGCCCTTCGCGTAGACCTTGTCCTCGGTCTTGCCGGTCTTGGCGGCCTGGGTGCCGGCCTCCAGACGGAGGGTGACGTCACCGATGAACGGCACCTTCGGCGTCACGACCGACTGGCACATGTTCGTGATCCAGGCCTCGGAGAAGCCGGACACCGCCACCGGGGCGGCGAAGTCCTTGCCCTCCAGGTCCTTGCCGACGTCGACGCTGCCGTACTGGACGAAGTCCGTACCGACGAGGCTGTTGGCCTTAACCTTGAATTCCTGGCCGGAGATGCTGAAGGACGCGGCGAGCGCGCCCTGGGCCAGGCCGACACCGATCGCGGCCGTCGCGGCCACACTCGGGACCATGACGACGGCGAACCGCTTCCATCTGGTCCCGCCACGAACCTGGGACTTCATGAGAATTCCTCCTTCTCGGACGTACATCTCCGGAAGGGCCCGGGGCCCGTCCTGGGATGGGAGAAGAGCTACGTCCTCGGGAAGGAGAGCGCCGAGGCATCAGGCGGCGCGTTGCGCGTCCGAATCACCGGCGATCACCCCCGAGCGACAACCATGGGCCGCGCCTTGGCGCGCGACCTGATTGGACAGGCCCCGTTCGGTGAGAGCGGGAACCCCCCTGTCCACGACCGGTGCCGGAACACCGGTCCACCCGGTGGGGACCCTCGCCGCGTCCCGGTTGGTTGCCGGGGTGCGGTTTCGGACCGAGCGTCGCCGATCGTGGTCCATTCCGGGCCCCCGCACAAGGGGGTTCGTTACTGGCTAGTAACGGGTGGATAACCACGCCATGGCGGGGTGGGGCCGATCGGGCACGGAGGGTACGTTCACGTGGCGAGGAATGTCGGCAGATTGCCGGAAGAATGCGGACAGAACCGCAGGTTCGATTTACTGCAAGTAACAGCGGCCGCGATTACCAAGTTTTGGTAAAGCGCGGCCGCCTTTTGTCACCCTGCTGCCAAATCGTCGGACGATCGGGCACACCGGACGGAACTAGAACAGCACCCGTGCCAGAGCCTGCCGGGCCGCCGTGACCCGCGGGTCGTCGGCGCCGATCACCTCGAAGAGCTCCAGGAGCCGCAGCCGCGCCGCGTCCCGGTCCTCGCCGACCGTGCGGCGCACGGTCTCGACGAGACGCCCGAAGGCGTCCTGCACATGACCGCCCACCAGATCGAGGTCGGCGGCGGCGATCTGCGCGGTCACATCGGCCGGACCGTCGGCGGCGGCCTTGCGGACCGCGGCCGGGTCGAGGTCCTGCACCCGGGCGAGGAGTTCGGCCTGGGCCAGACCGAGCTTGGCCTCCGGGTGGGCCGGGTCGTCGGCGAGCACGTTCTTGTACGCCTGGACGGCGCCGGCGAGGTCGCCCGCGTCGAGCGCGGACATGGCCGCTTCGAGGAGCGCGTCGTAGGGGCCGACGGGCTGCGCGGCCGCGGCCGTACCGCCGTCGGGGCCCTCGCCGTCCGCGTCGACGACGATGCCGGTCAGACCGAAGCGCTCCTCGCCGATCTGGATCAGCTGGTCGAGGGTCTCGCGGATCTGGGCCTCGGGCACGGCGCCCTGGAAGAGCGGCAGCGCCTGACCGGCGACCACCGCGAAAACGGCCGGAATTCCCTGGATGCCGAACTGCTGCATCAGCATCTGGTTGGCGTCGACGTCGATCTTCGCGAGCAGGAAGCGGCCGTTGTACTCGCCGGCGAGCCGCTCCAGGAGCGGGCTCAGCTGCTTGCAGGGCTCACACCACTCGGCCCAGAAGTCGAGGACGACCGGGACCTCGGCGGAGCGCTGGAGCACATCGCGCTCGAAGCCCGCCTCGTCGACGTCGATCACCAGGGCGGACGGGGGCACGGCGGCGGGGCCGCCCTGCCGGGCGGCTGCGGCGCGCGTCTGCTCCGCCTTCGCCTTGGCCTCGCCGGCCGCCTTCACCGCGGCGAGGTCGACGACGCCGCTCATGGACATGTTTCGGGGCTGCATACGTACATCCTCCCCCCTCCGCGCGCGTAACCGGTAAGCCATGGCTGAACCGTGCCGTCCGCACGTCTCCCGCCGGTGTGCGAGACGTGGGGCGACACGGTTCCTCGTCTTCGGTTCGCACCGGGTCCCCACCCGGTGCGGTGCACCGGGTCCCCACCCGGTGCCGTGGTTGTCGCTCAGGCCGCTCAATGCCTTTCGCTACAGGTCGTAGCGTAACTCTCCCGGGTGAGCCGAGGGGAGGCCGCGGGCCGGATCCGTACGGTGAACTGCCTCACACGCCACCCCTCTGGCGCACTACCTACCGGCGGGTATGGTCGACGTCCATGTGTAGCCGCACCAACCGCAGCAGCCGTACCGGACGCCCCCGCTCCACCGAGGCCGACACGGCCATCCTGGAGGCGACCCGCGCGGCCCTGGTCGAGCTGGGTTGGTCCAAGCTGACGATGGGGGACGTGGCCGGCCGGGCCGGGGTGGCCAAGACGACCCTGTACCGCCGCTGGGCCAACAAGAGCGAGCTCGTGGTCGACGCCGTCGCCGTCCTCTTCGATGAACTCGAACTGCCCGACCTGGGTTCCCTCCAGGCCGACATCGAGAACGTCGTCCTCCAGTTCGCCGCCCTCCTCGAACGCCCCGAGACCAAGACGGCCCTGATGGCGGTGGTGGCCGAGTCGACCCGCGACGAGCCGCTGCGCGAACGGATACGGGCCTCGATCGTGGACCGGCAGAAGCGGCTCGTCCTGGAGGGCCGGATGCGGGCGCAGCGGCGCGGTGAACTCCCCGCGGACCGGGACCCGGTCGCGGTGGACGCCACCGACGACCTGATCTTCGACGTGATCGCGGGCGCCGTGGTGCACCGCGCGCTGGTGAGCGCGGAGCCGGTCGACGAACCGTGGGTGGCGCGGCTCTCGGCGCTCCTGGTGGGCGGTCTGGGGGCGGCGGCGGCCGCCGGCGGCTGAGGCCCGCACGCGTCAGGGGCGGTACGG
>NZ_LIPQ01000614.1 GCF_001418135.1 Streptomyces aureus | reverse complement strand
CCGAGGGGCCGGTCCTGGTCGTCACCTCCGATCCCGCCCTCTGGTCCGCGACCAAGGACGCGCGCGGCAAGCTCGGCCCGGTCCTCGTCCACGATCCCGGCCACCTGTGCGACACGCCCGCGCGACTCCACTGGTCGCCGTCCGAGCGCTGCGAGGACCCGGCCGTGGCCGCGGAGCGGGCGGTCGCCCTGCTGGCGCCGGTGCGCCCGCACTCCCGGCTGGACGCGGCCACCGCGGACACTGCGGAAACGCTCCTGCGCTGCTGGCTGCACGCTGCCGCCGTGGACGGGCGCCCGTTCCGCCAGGTCCACCGCTGGGCACAGGGCACGGGCGCCCACGAGCCGGTACGGATCCTCCGCAGCCATCCGAAGGCGGCATCCGGCCACGCGGGCCTGCTCGAATCGGCGCTCACCGCGCATCCGGAAAGCCGCCGCATGGCACAGGAACTGACGGCCCGTGCGCTGGCGTCGCTCTCCTCGGTCCACATCCGGGAGGCCTGCACCCCGAATCGAACGGATTCGCTGGCGCTGGCATCTTTCCTGCCCGAAGGGGGCACCCTCTACGTGGTGGGGGAACCGATCGAGGATCCCCGCACCCACCCCGGCGCGATGCCGCTCCTGACGGCGCTCGCCGCAAGCGTGGTCGAGCACGGCCGCCGCATGGCCGCACGGTCATCCGACGGTCGGCTCGACCCACCAATGACCCTCGTCCTGGACGACGTCGCCGCCGTGGCCCCGCTCCCCCAGCTCCCGGAGCTCCTCGCCACCGGCCACACGCAGGGCCTCCTGACCCTGGCCCTGATGCGCTCGCCCGAACAGGCCCGCACCAGATGGCCGGAATCCTCCCTGAGCCGCTGAGGGCCCCTGCCTCGGCCCGCTCCCGGGTCAGAGGGCGCGGCCGCGCAGGGAGTGCAGGTGGGCGCGGGCGGCCTCGGCGGCATGGGTGAACCAGTCGGCGATGACCGCGGTCTCCTCCGGGGTGTACCGGGCGAAGACGTCCTCCAGGCGGGCATAGAACGGCTGGTACAGCGCGACGACCCGTGCGGCCGCGTCCGGGTCCGCGACCACGCGCACCCGCCGCCGGTCGGCCGGGTCCGGGGCCCGATGGGCGTATCCGGCCTTCTCCAGACGGTTGAGCACGCCGGTCACGGCGCCCGTGGTGAGGTTGGCGCGCTCCGCCAGGTCCCCGGCCGACAGCGGGTCCTCGCCCGCGCCGAGCACATGCCCGAGACAGGTCAGATCGGTCACGTTGAGGCCGAGGGCCTGGGCGACCTCCTGCTGGCCGATGAGGCCCAGGGCCACGTACGCGTCCATCCGGTGGATCGCCTCGCCGACGGTGGCCGGGGGACGGCTCTTGCCCTCCACGCAGAGACTCCTTAGCATCTAAGTTACTTAGCTCGTGAGATAAACCGTCTCACCGATGCCTTCATCCTGCCTGCCCCGACACCCCACAGGGAGCATCCATGAGTGCCCACGGTGACGTCGACCTCGGCCACACCCTGGCCGGATGGACCGGAACCACCCTCGCAGGACTGGGCTCCGCCGTCGCCGGAGCCGGAATCTGCCTGGATCGCACCTGGGCCCTGTGGCTCGGCGCGGCACTGGCCGTTCTCGCCGCCGCCGCGACCTGGACCCTCCACCTGACGGGCTGGGGCAAGCCCTCCGGCCCCCGCCCGGCCGACCAGTGGGACTGGCGGGTCCGCGACACCGGCGCCCGGCACGGCCACCCCGACTGCCTCGGCTGCCGCCTCGCGGGCCGCCACATCACGGTCGCCGCCCGGACGCGGCCGCACCCCGAACCGGCCCCGGGCCGACCCTGATCCCGGTCCCGCCACCGACGCCTACGACGCCCGCCGCACCTCGTACTCGTCCTCCATCGCCGTGTCGTGCCCCGGGACGCCCACCCGGGCCCCCGTCGCCACGAAACCGAAGCGGCGGTAGAAGGCGGCGGCCCGCGCGTTGTCCTCGTGGACGTAGAGCCGCACCCGCTCGACCGGCTCCGTCAGCGACCAGGACCACTCGACGCCGGCACGGAACAGCGCGTCGATCACACCCGTCCCCCGCACCTCGGGCCGTACGTAGACGCCCACGATGTGCGTCTGGTCGACCTTCGCCGGCTCACCGAAGCGCACCTCGTCCGCGGGCCGCTCCACCATGACCGTGATCGTGCCGACCCAACTCCCGTCCGGGGCCTCGGCCACGAACTGCCGCACGTTCCCGGCGCCCGTCTCGGACGCCCCCTCCGCACGCTCCTGCCAGAAGGAGTCCGGGCGCTGCACGGCGGCCTCGTACGTTTCGAGGAACGCGAGGTGGGCGACCGGGTCGCGCAGGGCAGCGAGGCGGAGCTCGCGGGCCCGCTCCCACTCGTCGGCGCGGATGACACGTATCGAAAAGTCCATGCGCCCGATCCTCCGTGCCACCGCACGCCTCTGACAAGGGCTTTTCGCTGCCCGTCGTACCCCGGTACTACGCCAAGTCCCCATCGCCCGCCCCAGGTCGGACGAACGCCCGCCGCCCGCTCCCTAGCGTCGTCAGCATGATCCGAGCAGAGAACCTCACCAAGCGGTACGGGGACACCACCGTCGTCCAGGACCTCAGCTTCACCGTCCGACCGGGCGCCGTCACCGGCTTCCTCGGCCCCAACGGCGCCGGAAAGTCCACCACCCTCCGCATGATCCTGGGCCTCGACGCCCCCACCCGCGGCCACGCCACCGTCGACGGCCGCCCGTACGCCCGGCACGGCGCCCCGCTCACCCGCGTCGGCGCCCTCCTCGAAGCCCGCTCCGTGCACCCCGGCCGCTCCGCCCGCCACCACCTCACGGCCCTCGCCCTCACCCACGGCATCCCGCGCTCCCGCGTCGACCGGGTCCTCGCCGTCACCGGCCTCGCCCATGTCGCCGACAAGCGCGTGAAGGGCTTCTCCCTCGGCATGGGCCAGCGCCTCGGCATCGCCGCCGCACTCCTCGGCGACCCGGCCACCGTCGTCCTCGACGAACCGGTCAACGGCCTCGACCCCGAGGGCGTG
>NZ_LIPQ01000613.1 GCF_001418135.1 Streptomyces aureus | reverse complement strand
TCCCTCAAGAATAAGGCGAGTTGAGGTAAAAGCCCAGGTCAGGCGGGGTGGCCGGAAGGGTTGGATGGCCGTCGAGGGGCGCTGGGGGCGGCGGGGCGGCCCTTCGCGGGGCGGGTCCGTCCGCGGGGCCCCTCGTGCCCGCCCAGCCCCGGGAAGGGGCCTTCCGGGGCGTCGCCGGGGCGGGTTTCCGCAGGGAATCAGGCCCGCTGCGCAGCCATGGTCCGAGCCGGATTGAACGGGTTCGAAAATGGCGTCACGTCGTTCCCCGCCTCTGCTACTGTCGGCCTGCTTGCGCGGGGGACGAGCGGCGAGACCATGAGACCCCTTCCCCGCGCCGTATGCCCTGGGGAGGGACTTCTACGTGATCAGCCCGTTGGATCGACGGCCGCGCCGTCGTGCGCTCGGCCGCATCGCACTCATCGTCAGCCTCGCGGTGACGGCCGGCGTCGGCACCGCCGTGGGGGCGGCGGCCGACACGCCCGGCGCGGCCGGCGACGCCGTCGTCGTCAGCCCGGGCGCACGCTTCGTGCCCCGTGCCACCATCGTCCTGAACGCGGGGGAGACCGGCTTCCTGACCGCGCAGGAGGGCGACGACCGGCTGCGCTGGATCGACTACGCGACCGGTGCGACCACCGTCCTCGACCACCGTCTGCCGAAGCCGCTCTCCTACGACGTCGACGAGTTCCGCTTCACCGAGTACCCGGCGGACTTCGGGCACGGCTCCGACACCGTCGCGGTCCACTCCGAGAGCCCGACCCCGCACGTGACGCTCCAGCAGCGGGCCGGCGGCGGCGCGACGACCACCGTCGCGATCCCGGAAGGGCAGACCTACGTCGGCACGTACGGCGACACCGTCATCACCCGGACCGGCACCGAGAACGCCGTCACCAGCCTGCACCTGCTCCACCCGGAGGCCGGTGGTGTCAGGGAGCAGAAGCTGGAGGGGCTGCCGGAGGGCTGGAACCTCCTGGTCAGCGAGGGCGACGCGCGGTCGATCGCCATCCGTGGCATCAAGTGGGTGGACTCCACGATGAGCCAGGGATGGTGGGTCGTCGACCTGGCGAGCGGGAAGCTCAAGACGCTGTCCACCCACGGCGAGAGCGTGTCCTTCGACAGGGACACGGTCCTCCACGTCGGCGCCCCGTCCTCCAGCGAGGCGCAGGTGTACCGCCGGGACGACCTGGACGCCGCCCCGACCACCCTCGACCTGCGGGACGTCGCCTCGTACAACGACGTCGTCCGCAGGCTCGGCGACACGCTGGTCACGGTGAGCCCGCCCAACCCGGGCAACGACGAGTACCGGGGAAACCGCCTCGCGCAGTACGTTCCGAACGGCGGGGACACGTCCCTGCTCGACGTCGCCTCCACGTCCCTCAGCCGGACGCCCGACGGCTCGCTCCTGGTGGCCGGTGCGGAGCAGCGCACCGACTACGGCGCCCTCGACTGGGGGTACTACCGCTTCACGGCGGCCGCCGACGGCACCGTGACGCGCAAGCGCCTCGCGGACATCGAGGACATGGAGGCCAAGCCCGCGGGCATCTCCCTCGGCAGCGGCATCCTGACCACGGGCGACGACTCGAAGCTGTACCAGCCGGGCGGCATCATCGGCGGATACCGGAGCACCTGGCTGAAGACCTCCGGGCGCCCCGACGAGCTGCGCTCCACCACCGACGGTTTCGTCACGGGCTGGGACGACGACTGCAGCCCCACGTGGCGCGTCTACTGCGTCTCCATGTTCGCGAGCGGTGACGGTCACCACGGGCGCAGGGCGGGCACCGAGCAGGGTCTGACCATGCTCTACCGGAACGGCTCCGGCACCTGGGGCCCGAGGCTGACGACGGGGCTCAGCAGCCCGAGGCTCGTCGACCTGTCCGGCCGGTACGGGGTCGTGAACGAGGCCTCGGGAGGATCCCAGGCGATCGTCGAGTTCCGCGGCACCGACTCCGGAGCCGTACTCCAGAAGCGCGAGCCGGTGGCGTCGGCCCTCTGGGGCAACACGCTCTGGAGCGCCACGAAGGGCTCGAACACCGTCACCTCCAAGGTCCTTCCGGCGGGAACCGCGGGCGAGTCGTTCACGACGACCAACACCTGCGAGCCCATCGACCTCCAGGCCGTGGGCCGCTGGGTGTACTGGAAGTGCCAGGACGAATCGTGGGACGTCCGCGGCGGCGGCCTGTACGACCGGTCCACCAAGCGCTTCGTGGGTCTCGGTTCGGACGACGTGCTCCTCGGCGACGACTACCTCGTCTCCCGCTCGGACAGTGCGGGTCTCACCCTGGTCGACCTGCACAACGGGCTTCCCGCCAGTGGCAGGGTCGCCGACCTGCCGCAGCGCGTGGTGGCGACCTCCGCCCAGCTTGGCGCGAACACCACCCGCCGCGCCGGCTGGACCGTCGACCGCTTCGGCGGACACGTCGCCCACACCGGTGCCGACCGTCGCGTGCGGATCGTCCCGTCCGGCGTCCCGGCCTCCCGGATCGCTGTCATCGACAAGGACGTGGCGGCGTCCGTCGACGTCAGGGTCGCTGCCTGGAAGCCCCGCTGGTGGCTGTCCAAGCCGGCCGTCTCCTGGTCGCTGGCGCTCAGGAACAAGGCGACCGGGAAGGTCGTGCGGACCGTGACCGGCGGCGAGGCGCGAGGCATCGTCGCGCCCGTCTGGGACGGCAAGGACGCGGCCGGGAAGTTCGTCGCCAACGGGGCCCACACGTGGACGCTGACGGCGAAGCCCGCCGACGGACAGGGCGCGGACCTCGCCCTCTCCGGCGCGGTCCACGTGACGGGTGCGGCCGCGGTGCGGCGTGACCTCGCCGGGGACGACGGCTTCGGTGATCTGCTGGTGATGGACACGGCCGGGCTCGTGTCGATGTACCGGGGTACGGGCACGGGCGCGCTGTCGGCACGGATCGCCGGTACGGGGACGAAGTTCGCGACGTCGTCGGTGTTCGTCCCGACGGGCGACCTGAACGCGGACCGGTGCGCGGACGTCTACGCCCGCGTCGGCGACCAGCTGCGCGCCTACCGCCCCGGGTGCGGGAAGACCCTCTCCGCCTCCTCGCCGTACACGCTGGTCGGTTCGGGCTGGGGTCAGTACGACGTGCTGACGTCTCCGGGCGACGTGAACGGCGACGGGTACGCGGACCTGGTGGCGCGCCAGGCGTCGACCGGCGACATGTACTTCTACGCCGGCACGGCCGACCACCGGGTCAAGACCCGCGTGAAGATCGGCTCCAACTGGAAGCTGTACAAGAAGATCGTCGGCGCCGGTGACCTGAACGGCGACGGCCGCGGCGACCTCCTCGCCGTGGACGCGGCGGGCGTGCTCTGGCGGTACTACGGCACCGCGACCGGCGGCAGCGCCGCGCGCGTGAAGCTCGGCGGCGGCTGGGGCGGCTACTCGTCCATGGTCGGGGTCGGCGACCTCTCGGGCGACGGCCGGGCGGACCTCGTCGCCCGTGACACCGCCGGCAAGCTGTGGCGGTACAGCGGCACCGGGACCGGCGCGTACGGCACCCGGGCGCTGATCGGTTCGAGCGGCTGGAACGGCTTCAAGGGTCTGTACTGACGCTCGCGCACCCTTCGCACCCCGAGGGCCCGGCCGTCGAGGCCGGGCCCTCGGGCGTTCGCGCGGCGACCCCGGAGGCGCGGAGGAAAGGCGCCAATCTGGCAGATGCCCCGGGCTTGCGCCGGGCCGAAAGCCCTCCGGTGCGAACCATTCCGTATCGGTACGGACCGGATGTTCGTGTCACACGGTGCTGTCCGGTACGTGCCGCGCACGATTGGCCGGACTCCTCCGTTGCCCACAAGTCGGGCTACCGCTAGTGCCATTGGCGGCCCGGCCCCCACTCCCCATCATCGTCCGGGGTGCGCCGCACCAGCCATCGGTGAGGCCTTCGGGGAGGCAACGACCGTGCAGACGACCGACGTCCCGGCGGTGGGGAACGGGTGACCGTCTTCACCGGTCACCGCCTCGCCCGGCTCATCGCCGACCGCACCGGGCAGCCCGCCCTCGCGCACGACGCCGACGTCGTCGGCCGTGTGCTGCCGTTCAGGGTCGGCTCCCACGCCGCCGACCGACTCATCGACTGGTCGCGCGCCCCCGCCGACCCCCTCTACCGGCTCCTCGTGCCCCACCGCGACCTGCTCGCCCCCGCGGACTTCGCCGCCGTCGAGCAGACCCTGCGGGACGGCGACCGGGACCGGCTGGGGCTCGTCGTCGCCGGCCTGCGCGAACGGCTCGACCCGCACCCGGCCGGGCGGGACACCGAGACCGTCCGGCACGCCTACCCGGGCACCCTGCTCGTCCTCCCCGACCGGCGTCGCACCTGCCCCGCCCCCTGCGCGTCCTGC
>NZ_LIPQ01000612.1 GCF_001418135.1 Streptomyces aureus | reverse complement strand
GCCGGTACCGGCACGGGCGCCGGGCTCGACACGACCGTGGCCGGGGCCGGTTCCGCCTTCGAGGACAACCATGAGCACGACACCGTCCTTCCGCCGCCCGTCGAGCTGCCGCCCTCCGACTCCGAGCTCGTCCAGCTCATGCGCGACGGCGACGACTCCGCGTACGAGGAACTCTTCCGCAGACACTCCGACGCCGTGCGCCGCTACGCGAGGACCTGCTGCCGGGACGCCCACACCGCCGACGACCTGACCGCCGAGGTCTTCGCCCGCACCCTCCAGGCGGTCCGCGGCGGAGCCGGGCCCGAACAGGCCGTACGCGCCTATCTGATGACCACCGTCCGGCGCGTCGCCGCGAACTGGACGAAGACGCAGCGGCGGGAACACCTCGTCGAGGACTTCGCGGTGTTCGCGGCCGAGGCCGCCCGCTCCTCCGAGGTCTCCGACCAGACCGCGTCCTTCGGGGCGGGGCTCGACCTCGGCGCCGACGTCCTGGCCATGCACGAGGCCGAGCAGTCGCTCGCCATGCAGGCCTTCCGCTCGCTTCCCGAACGCTGGCAGGCCGTGCTGTGGCACACCACCGTCGAGGAGGAGTCCCCCAGCGAGGTCGCACCGCTCTTCGGCCTGACCGCCAACGCCACGGCCGTACTCGCCAGCCGCGCCCGCGAGGGCCTCAAGCAGGCCTACCTCCAGGCCCACGTCAGCCAGTCCCTGACGGCAGGCGGCGACTGTGCCCGGTACGCCGACCGGCTCGGCGCCTACGCGCGCGGCGGCCTGCGGATGCGCGCCGAACGCGGACTGCGCAAGCACCTGGACGAGTGCGCCAAGTGCCGGCTCGCCGCCGGTGAGCTGGCCCATGTCAACGCCGGTATCCCCGCGCTGCTCCCCGTCGCCGTCATCGGCTGGTTCGCCGCCGGGTACTCGCTCAAGGCCGCCGGTGTCGTCGCCGGTGGTGCCGTCGGCGCGGGCGCGGCCGGTGCCGCGGCCGCCGCCACCGGGTCCTCCGGCGGTGCGGCCTCCGGCGCCGCCGCCGAGGGACTCGGCGCGCCCGCGAAGGCCGGTCTCGCGGCCGCCGTGGCCGTCGCCGCGGCCGCCGGGCTCGTCTGGGCCATGGCCGGGGATCCGCAGCCCGTGGCCGCGCCCAGACCCGTCCAGCCCGTCGTCATCCCCGTCGTGCCGGCGGAGCCCGCGCCACCGCCGAAGCCGACGCCGAAGCCCGTACCGCCGCCCCCGCCCGTGACGTCCGAGCCGCCGGCGCCCACGCCGACGCCGACACCCACGCCTCCTCCCGCGAAGCCCACGCCGAAGCCGACGGCCGCGAAGCCGTCACCGAAGCCGACGCCCCCGCCGAAGCCCAGCCCCAAGCCGACGCCCACGCCGACGCCCGGCCCCGAGAAGCCCTCGCCGAAGCCGACGCCGCCCGCCCCGCCGAGGGTCTACCAGGTCAACGAGCTGGACTACGGGATCTTCGGCGACGGCACCAAGCCCGAGGTCGCCCTCTCCGACAGCAGCTGGATGTGGCAGCGCGGCAACCTGTCCATCGGCGGCACCCCGTACGCGCACGGGGTGAGCGTCCACGCGCCCTCGTCCCTGCTGATCGACCTCAACCGGCGGTGCACGAGTTACGACGCGATCGTCGGCGTCGACGACCTGAGCGCCCTGCTGGGCGTCGGCGGCGTCCGGTTCTCCGTGTACGGGGACGAGGAGCGGCTCTGGCGCTCCGACGTGGTCCGGGCCGGCGACCCGCCGGTCCCGGTGCACGTCGACATCTCCGGCCGCCGCACGATCCGGCTGGTGGTGGAGGAGCACACGCCGTTCGGGCGGGCCGCCGTCGCCGACTGGGCGCAGTCGCGGATCAGCTGCTCCTGACGCTCCCGTACGTCCCGGGTCCGCCCGGTTCGGGCCTCGCGGCGACGGTCTCCGCGAGGGCCAGTACCTCGTCGACGCCGAGGCCCTCCCCCGCCGACCGGGCGGCGGCGACGCCCGACGGGCCGAGCGCCGCGAGCGCCCGGTCGGTCACGGCCTGAAGGTCCCGCAGGCCCGGCACCGAGCGGGGCAGCTCGGTGCGCCAGCCCTCGACGGCCGCCATGATCATGACCGCCAAGGCGGCTTCACCCGCCGAGGACAGGACGACCGCGAGGCCCTCCCCCAGGCCCGAGGTGATGAAGTCCGCGCACTGCGCGTCCCGCGCACCGCGCAGCGCTTCGGTGGCCGTGGCGACGGCGGACGCCCGCCCCTCGGCCGCCTCGACGCGCGCGGAGAGCCCCACGAGGACCGCCTCGAAGTGCGGTGGGGGCGCCCCGGTCGCGACCGTGCGGCCCGCCTCCTCCAGCTGGGCGCGGGCCTCCGCGACCTCACCGCGGTACAGGGCGAGGGCCGCCCGCAGGAAACAGACGAACACGCCGGTGTCCCGCACGCGGTAGCGCTCCGCCTCCCGCGAGGCCTCGTCGAGGCCCTTCTCCGCTGCCTCCAGGTCCCCCGTCTGGTAGGCGAGTTCGGCCAGCCGGGCGAGGAGGAACGGCGACTCGGCGTGCGCGCCGACCTCACGGGCCAGCCGGAGGGCCTCCTCGTACGCCTCCCCGGCCTCCTCGCTGCGACCGCGCAGCATATGGGCCTCGCCCACCGCGCTCGCGATCTGGGCGCCCATCCAGCGGTCGCCGACACTCCGGGCGAGGAGGCGGAGCTCGGCCAGGTCCTCGTCGATGCCGGGCATGCCGCCGGGCATGTCGACGACCATGTGCGTACGGAACATGAGGCTCACGCCGACCTCCCAGTCGCCGCCGTGGCGGCGGCAGTTGGCGACGGCCTCGTCGAGGAGGGCGCGGACCACGGCCGGTTCCTCGGTGAGGTACGCGGTGAACGGCCAGAGCAGACCGGGGAACCGGGCGCCCTCGGGGCCGGGCGGCTCGCCGAACGCCGACCGCACGCGGCGGGCGAGCGCGATCGCCTCCGGTTCCTGGAAGTCCCCCAGCGTGCGGCTCTCGACCTCCAGGAAGAACTGCAGCATGCGCAGGCGCATACGGGGCCAGTAGCGGGGGTCGTCGGGGTCGGCCGGGTCGTCGCCCAGTGCGACCGTGCGGTCGACCCAGGTCAGGCCTTCGGGGCGGTAGTTGCGCAGCCACCAGAACCAGCCCATGGCGAAGACCAGGCGGTGGGCGGCGGCCTCGTCGGGGGCCGTGACGGTGCGGTGCAGGGCGGCGCGGATGTTGTCCAGGTCTCGTTCGATCCGCTCGATCCACGGGAGCTGCTCGGCCGAGCGGAGTTTGGGCTCGGCGATCTCGGCGAGGGCCGTGAAGTGGGCGGTGTGGGCGGCCTCGGCGGCGGCGAGGACCGCGGGGGTCTCGGCGGCGCGCTCGGCCGCGTACTCGTGGATGGTCTCCAGGAGCCGGTAGCGCATCTCGCCGCCCTCGACGGGGGTGGCGACGACGAGGGACTTGTCGACCAGGGCGCCGAGCGGGTCCGCCGCGCGCGGGGAGAGGGCCTCCGCGGCGGCGAGGTCCCAGCCGCCGGCGAAGACCGAGACCTGGCGGAGCAGGGTGCGCTCCTCGGGGTCGAGCAGGTCCCAGGACCAGTCGACGACGGCGCGGAGGGTCTGCTGGCGGGGCAGGACCGTGCGGGAGCCGGAGGTGAGGAGACGGAAGCGGTCGTCGAGGCGGTCGGCGATCTGGCGCGGGGTGAGCAGCCGGAGGCGGGCGGCGGCCAGTTCGATGGCGAGGGGCAGGCCGTCGAGGCGGCGGCAGATCTCGTCGACGGCCTCGCCGCCGCCCTGGGTGAGGTCGACGTCGGGGCGTACGGTGCGGGCGCGCTCGGCGAAGAGGCGGTGCGCGGGGTCCGGCGGCAGGGGCTCCAGGGGGCGGACCGACTCCCCCGGGACGCCGAGGGGTTCGCGGCTGGTGGCGAGGATGCGGAGCTGCGGGCAGGCGGTGAGGAGGGTCTCGGCGAGGGCGGCGGCCGCGGCGACCACGTGCTCGCAGTTGTCGAGGACGAGCAGCATCCGCCGCCCGGCGCAGTGCTCGACGAGCTCGGCGAAGGGGTCCCCCGGGTCCGCCGCGGCGACCGCCGCGCGGTGCCAGACGTGTGTCTCGCGCGCGCCCACGGCGCTGAGAACGGCCGCGGTGACCGTGAACTCCTCGCGTACGGAGGCGAGTTCGGCAACATGGACCGGGCCGTCCTGGTACGTTTCGGCCGCCTCAAGGGCGAGCCGCGTCTTGCCGACTCCTCCCGGCCCGGTGAGGGTGACGAGCCGCCGGGCGCCCCACTCGGCGGCGAGCGCACCCAGGTCGTCGTCCCGGCCGATGAACGAGGTCAGCCGGGCGGGAAGGCCGACCGTCGGCCCCGCCCCCTCCGGCGCGGTCGGCGAAGGCGCGGCCGGCGAAGGCGGGGGCGCCGTGTCCGACAGGAGTGCGGCGTGGAGGGCGCGCAGTTCGGGTCCCGGGTCCGTGCCCAGCCGGTCCGCGAGGCTCGCACGGACCTCCTCGTACACGGCCAGGGCCTCGGCGGGCCGCCCGGCCGTCCGCAGGGCACGGATCCGCAGCGCCTGGACGGGTTCGTCGAACGGCTCTCCCGCCGCCAGGGCGGCGAGGGGTGCGAGGACCTCGGTGGCCCGTCCCAGGGCCAGGTCGGCGGCGAGCCGGTCGCGTCGCGCCTGTGTGTGCCGTTGTTCGACCCGTACGACCAGGGGGTCGGTCTCCCGGCCGGGCAGATCCGCGAGGGCGGGACCCCGCCAGAGGCCGAGGGCCTCGTCGAGGAGGGTGGCGGCGCGGGCCGGGTCCCCCGCGCCGAGCGCGGCGAAGCCTTCGGCTGCGAGCCGTTCGAAGCGGTGGAGGTCGACGGCGTCCGGGCCCGCGGCAAGCCGGTAGCCGCCACCCGGTGCGGAGACGACGGCGTCCCGGCCCACGGCCCGGCGAAGCCGTCCGACGAGGGCCTGGAGCGCCGCCGTACGGTCCTGGTCCGGGTCCTGGGCGCGGTCGGCGTCGCCCCACACCTGGTCGATCAGCGCGCGTGTGCCCACCGTCCGCCCGCCGGCCGCCGCGAGGGCGGTGAGCAGGGCGCGGAGCCTGGCACCGCTCACGACGGCCTCCGTCCCGTCGTCGGTACGGAAGGCCTGACACGGACCGAGAACACGGTAGGGCGGCTGCACCGGCCCATTCTGCCCCGCCGCACGCCGGGGCCCGCCGGCATTTTCGAGCGATGCCGCAGGACCGGCCCGCGGACCGCCCTGCGCGGCCCTCCCGCCACCGACCCTCGCGCAGCCGACCGGCCTGCGCCGCCCTCCTTCCGCCGAGCGCCCTCCCGCCGCCGACCGGCCGCTCTCCGGCACTTGCCGGCCGCTCCCGCCGCCTTCCCCCGTTCACCCGCCGAGGCGAACTCGCGCCACGCCGTGTCATCGCCATGGCGTCGGAGGGGCGCGGGTTCGACAATGGGGAGGATGACCGATGAAGACCGGCGTACGCGCAATGGCGAGATCGGGCCCGCCGAGTGGCTCGCCATGAACCGGACCGGCAGCTTCGACTGGGATCTCGACACGCGCACCATCGATGTCGACAAGTCCGGGCTGCTGGTCTTCGGCGTGGCTCCGGACGCCTTCGACGGCCGCCCGGTGTCGCTGATCGCCCGCCTCGACCCCGAGGAGCGGACCAGGCTGGAGGATGTCGTACGGGAGGCGGTCACCAGCGGCGAGGTGTCGTACACCGCTCACTTCCCCATCCCGCAGGCCGGCGGACCACCCCACTGGACGCATGTACAGGCGCGGATCCTGCGCTCGCCGGACGGGCGGGCGAAGCGGATCGTCGGAGTCGTGCGGGACACCACCGCCGAGGTCACGCGCTTCGCGTTCGTCCAGGAGCTGGAGAAGCGGCGCGCGGTCCAGACGAACATCGTCGAGCGCACGACGGCCGCTCTGTCGCGCGCGGTGACCGTGGACGACGTGACGGCCGCCCTGACCGGCCCCGGCGGGCTCGCCAGGCTCGGCGCGGACGGCCTGGCACTCGGCCTGGTCGAGAACGGCTCGCTGAACATCATCGCGCTCAGCGGCGAGACCCTCGACACGCTCAACGACTTCCGGGTCCGGCGCCTCGACCGGGGCATGCCGCTGGCCGAGGCGGTGCTCAGCGGGCGGCCCCGGTTCGTCTCCTCGTTCCCGTCGCTCGGGCGCGACTTCCCCGAGCTGGCCCCCTACCTGGCGCGGCTGGACTTCCGGGCGGCCTGCTACCTGCCGCTGGTGGCGCAGGCGCGGTCGCTCGGCGGCATGGCCCTGTTCTACCGGGGCCGTACCTCGTTCAACGCCGACGAGCGCAACCTGGCCCTCGGGCTCGCGGCGATCGTCGCCCAGTCCCTCCAGCGGGCGATCCTCTTCGACGAGGAGCGGGAGCTGGCCACCGGGCTCCAGGCGACCATGCTGCCGCGCCGGATCCCGCGGATCACCGGCGGCGAGATCGCCGTGCGCTACCACGCGGCCTGGAGCGGGCGGCAGGTCGGCGGCGACTGGTACGACGTGATCCCGCTGCCCCGTGGCAGGGTCGGGATCGTCGTGGGCGACGTCCAGGGGCACGACACCCACGCGGCCGCCATCATGGGGCAGCTGCGCATCGCCCTGCGCGCGTACGCCGGTGAGGGCCACGCCCCGTCGACCGTGCTGGCCCGCGCCTCCCGGTTTCTCGCCGAGCTGGACACCAACCGGTTCGCCACCTGCACGTACGCCCAGGTGGATCTGGGCAGCGGCACGCTGCGGGCCGTACGGGCCGGGCACCTCGGGCCGCTGATCCGGCACACCGACGGCCGGGTCGGGCAGCCCAAGCTGCGGGGCGGGCTGCCGCTGGGGCTCGCGACCGTGTTCGGCGACGAGGAGTTCCCCGAGACGCGTCTCGACCTCGTCCCCGGTGAGACGCTGGTGCTGTGCACGGACGGACTCGTCGAGCAGCCCGGGTCGGACATCGAGACCGGCCTCACCGCGCTCTCGGAGGCGATCAGCAGCGGCCCGCCGCAGGCGGAGGCACTCGCCGACCACCTCTCCGAGCGGCTGTGGGAGCGCTGGGGCTCCGGCGACGACGTGGCCCTCCTGGTGCTGCGGCGCAGCCCGGACCCGGGCACGCCCCGCGCGCCGCGCATCCACCAGTACATCCACCAGGCCGACCCGCAGGGCCTGTCGGACGCGCGCGCGGCTGTGGGACAGGCGCTGGGCGACTGGGGCATGCCCGAACTGGCCGACGACGCCGAACTGTTGACGGGAGAGCTGCTCGTCAACGTGCTGCTGCACACCGAAGGCGGTGCGGTCCTGACCCTGGAGGTGCTGCCCGAACCGGTGCGGCGGGTACGGCTGTCGGTGCAGGACCGGTCGAGCGCCTGGCCCCGGCGGCGTACCCCCGGCGAGGCCGCGACCTCGGGGCGCGGTCTGATGCTGCTCGACGCTCTGGCGTCGCGCTGGGGTGTCGAGCCGCGTGGCGAGGGCAAGGCCGTGTGGTGCGAGATCGGCCCGGCGGAGGTACCGGCGAACGCCGTGAACGGCACCTGAGAAAGGCCTGGAAGCACCCCTGAGGAGAGCCTGAGGACGGGCCCCGAGAAAGCGAGGAGCGACGTCATGGATCCTGTGGCCGCCCTGAACCGGATCGCGTTCCTCCTTGAGCGCGCCCAGGCGCCGGGGTACCGGGCGCGGGCCTTCCGCACGGCCGCCACCGCGGTCTCCGCCCTGCCGGAGGGCGAGGCCGCCCAGCGTGCGGCCGCGGGCACCCTGGAGTCCGTGAAGGGCCTCGGGCCCAAGACGGCGGCGGTGGTGCGCGAGGCGCTGGACGGGCGGGTCCCGGAGTATCTCGCGGGGCTGGAGGCGGAGCTCGAGGAGTCCCTGCGGACCGCCGAACCGGCGAGCGGGGGCGAGGCGTTGCGGGCGGCCCTGCGCGGCGACTGCCATCTCCACTCGGACTGGTCTGACGGCGGTGCCTCGATCGAGGACATGGGGCGTGCGGCGGCGGCCGTCGGTCATGACTGGGCCGTGCTCACCGACCATTCGCCCCGGCTCACGGTGGCGCGGGGTCTGTCGGCCGAGCGGCTCCTGGAGCAACTGGACGTGGTGGCGCGGCTGAACGAGCAGTGGGCGCCGTTCCGCCTGCTCACCGGGATCGAGTGCGACATCCTGGAGGACGGATCGCTCGACCAGGAGCCCGAGCTGCTCGACCGTCTCGACCTCGTGGTCGGTTCGGCCCACTCGAAGCTCCGGATGGACGGGAAGGCGATGACCCGCCGGCTCGAACGGGCCGTGCGCAACCCGCTGATGGACGTGCTCGGGCACTGCACGGGCCGCCTGGTGGCGGGCGGACGGCTGCGGCCCGAGTCGGAGTTCGACGCGGAGCGGGTGTTCGCCGCCTGCGCCGAGTCCGGGACGGCGGTCGAGATCAACAGCCGCCCGGAACGGCTCGACCCGCCGCGGCGGCTGCTGCGGCTCGCGGTGGCGGCGGGCACGTACGTCGCGGTGGACACGGACGCGCACGCGCCGGGCCAGCTGGAGTGGCAGATCCTCGGCTGCGCGCGGGCGGAGGAGTGCGGAGTACCGGAGGACCGGGTGATCAACACGTGGTCGGCGGAACGGTTGTTGGAGTGGACCCGGGGCTGAGGGCCGGCTGGGGACCGATGGAGCGGCTGGGGTCCGACGGGGTGGCCGGGGTCCGAGGGGCAGGTCGGGCCCGAGGGGTCACCCGGGTAGCTCCGCGCGCGCGTGGACCCGAGCCCACGGGCGCGCGTGGACTCGGGTGAGCGGGCGCACGGCTGGTCAGGCGCGATGCCAGACCGTCGTCGCGTTGCAGAACTCGCGGATGCCGTG
>NZ_LIPQ01000611.1:2058-2201 GCF_001418135.1 Streptomyces aureus | reverse complement strand
GATGGGTATAAGAGGCAGGGTGAGAACCGCGGTGATGTCGGGAGTGTGAGGGGCCGTCAGCCGGCCGTGTTCACCATCGACGCCGCCGCGTACGTCAGATAACGCCACAGTTCGGCCTCGTGCTCCGGGGCCAGGGCGAGGTC
>NZ_LIPQ01000611.1:0-1963 GCF_001418135.1 Streptomyces aureus | reverse complement strand
GGTCCGCCGCGACGCCCTCGTAGAAACGGCGGACCAGACGGCGGAAGGTCTCCTCGCCGCCGACCTGCTCGTAGAAGGTCTGCTCCTGCACTGTTTCCCCGGGAATCTCGTTCACCATTCCATCGTCTCAGATGCCCCGCCCTAGGACTTGAGGTCCAGGACCGTTCGCCGGGGCCCCCGGGCGGCGGGACAGTGGAGGCATGGGTGAGCGGCGGGACGAGTTCGCCGAGGCCGGCGCGCGGGCGCGGCAGGCGCTCGTGCGGGAGATCGAGGCCGAGGGCGTGCCGGCCGACGCCCGCTGGCGGCAGGCCTTCGCCGAGGTCCCACGCCATCGCTTCGTGCCCTACTACTTCGTGCCCGGCACCGGCGGCTACGAGCGGCTCTGGTCCGGTGACCCCGAGCCCGAGCGGCGGGAGCGCTGGCTGAGCGGGGCCTACGCGGACACCGCGATCGCCACCCGGGTACGGGACGGCGAGCTGGTCTCCTCCGCCAGTCAGCCCTCCCTGATGGCCCTGATGCTGGACGCCCTCGACGTCCGCGAGGGCGACGACGTCCTGGAGATCGGCGCCGGGACCGGATACCACGCCGCCCTGCTCTGCCACCGTCTCGGCGCGGAGCACGTGACCACCGTCGACCTGGACGAGGAGATCGCCGAGTCCGCCCGGACCCATCTGGCCGCCGCCGGGTACCGGCCCACCGTGGTCGCCGCCGACGGAGCCCGCGGCTGCCCGGAGCGCGCCCCCTTCGACCGGATCGTGGCGACCTGCGCGATCCCCTCGGTCCCGTATGCCTGGCTCGCCCAGTGCAGGCCCGGCGCCCTGGTGCTCGCCCCGCTCTCCACCGGGCTCCTGCTGCTGCGGGTGCGCGACGTCACCCATGCGGAGGGACGCTTCCTCGCGACCTCGGCGTACTTCGTGGCGCTGCGGGGCGCCGCGGGACGGGCCCCGCGCCACGGCCCGGCCGGGGACGAGCGTTTCCGCTTCTTCTGGGGGCTGGTCGACCAGGCCCTGGACAGGAACGAAGCGCTCTCGCTCTGGCTGCGCGAGGGGCGGCCGGAACGGGAGCGCTTCGGTGTGACGGTCAGCGGCGAGCGGCAGTGGGCCTGGCTGGACGACCCCGGAGGGCCGTACGCCTGGCCGCTGCTCCGAGAGGGGTTCAGCCCACGCGGATCGTGATCGTCGTCCAGGCGCCGACGTGCACCCGGTCGCCGTCCTGGAGCTGGACGGGAACGTAGGGCTGGATCGGCTCCTCGCCGCCGTTGATCGTGGTGCCGTTGGTGGAGTTCTGGTCCACCACCGCCCACGAACCGTCCGGCTGCTGCACGAGCACGGCGTGCTGGTGCGAGACGCCCGGGTCCTCCGGCGGCACCGCCAGGTCGATGTCCGGGGACTCGCCGGTGGAGTGCCGGCGGCGGCCGATGGAGATCTGGTTGCCCTGGAGCGGCAGGTGCTTGTCCGGCGAGTACGCGGGCAGGTTCAGCCCACCCGCCTCCGGGCCGCTGCGCTGCATCATCGCCATGAAGTACTCGCGGTCCGGACCGATGACCGCGGTCCAGGTCAGCGGCTGCCGCGGCGGCTGGAACTGCTGCTGCGGGGGAGCCTGGAACTGCTGCTGCTGCTGCTGCTGTGGCGGCGGTGGTGCCATGTGCTGCGGCGGCCCCTGGTGCTGCGGAGGCTGCGGCGGCCCCTGGTGCTGCGGCGGTGCCTGGTGCTGGGGAGGCTGCGGCGGTGCCTGGTGCTGCGACGGCGGCGAGAGCACCCAGTCGTCGTCCGCGCGCGGCTGCGGCGGCGCGGGCGGCGCCGGGGCCTGGGCCGGAGCGCCCGGGGGCGCGGACGGCGGAGCCGACGGGGTCTGGAGGTACGCCGGAGGCGCGGGCGGCTGCTGACCGGGCGGCGGACCGAAGGGGTCGCCCTGACCGGCCGGGCCGGGCGGCTGCTGCGCCGGCGGGCGCTGCGGCGGGGCC
>NZ_LIPQ01000610.1:306-11565 GCF_001418135.1 Streptomyces aureus | reverse complement strand
GGGGTGAAGGGGCGTGCCTCGTCGGGGAGGACCCCCGTGGTGAGCACCTCGGCCATGACGTCGCCGGTGACGGGGGTGAGCAGGACCCCGTTTCGGTAGTGGCCGGTGGCCAGCTGCAGTCCGGGCAGGGCGGTGGGGCCGAGCAGCGGCGCGTTGTCGGGCGACGCGGGGCGCAGGCCCGCCAGGGTCTCGGTCAGCGGCAGCTCGGTGAGCCCGGGGACGAGTTCGTGGGCGTCGCGCAGCAGCTCGTACACCCCGCCCGCCGTCACCGTGGTGTCCCAGCCGAGCTCCTCGCTGGTGGCGCCGACGACGAGCTCGCCGTTCTCGCGGGGGACCAGGTAGACGTGGCTGCCGCGGACGACGGCCCGGACCGTCCGGGAGAGGAAGGGGGCGTACGGGGCCGGTACGCGCAGCCGCAGCACCTGGCCCTTCACCGGGCGCACCGGCGGAAGCACCTCGTCCGGCACGCCCGAGAGACGGCCGCTCAGGCTCCCGGCGGCGAGGACGACCTGGTCGGNNGGCGACGAGGAGCGCGGCGGCGAGCCGGCGCGGATCGACCTGGTGGTCGCCGTCCACCCGGAGCCCGCCGCGCACTCCCGGGGCCAGCATCGGTTCGAGGCGGCGGCACTCGCGGCCGCTGAGCCACTCCGAGGCGAGCCCGCAGCGGGTCTGCAGGGCGTGCAGTTCGCGCAGGTGGGCCCGGTCGTCGGCGTCGAGGGCGACGGCGAGGGTGCCGCAGGCGCGGTAGCCGACGTCGTGGCCGGTGGCCTCCTCCAGCTCGGCGACGAACGCGGGGTAGCGCGCGGCGGAGGCGAGGTTGAGCCCGAGGAGGGTCTCCTCGCCGTAGTGGAGTTCGGTGACGGCGGCGAGCATCCCGGCCGCGACGTGGGCGGCGCCGCCGCCCGGGGCCGGATCGATCACGGCGGTGCGCAGGCCGCGTCGCGCGGCTCGCCAGGCCGTGACCAGGCCGATGATGCCGCCACCGACGACGAGGACGTCGGTGCCGTCGGTGCCGTGGGCACCGGCCCGGCGGACGTCGGACGGACCCGCATCGGGCACAACGGCATCCGGCGCGTTCGCGGCGGACGCGTCGGCATCCGGCCCGTCCGCCCCGGGCGCGCGGTCCTCGGACACATGGACTTCGGAAGAACGCATGGGCGTCCAGCCCCTCCCTTCGCCGGCATGACCCGGATCAGGTTCGTACGGTCGGAGGCCGTCCCAGCCTCCCTCTCAGCCCGGTGCGTCCGGGCTCCCGCGAGTGCTTTACGCCCGACACACTAGCTTCCGCCTCCGGTGGGCCGCAGACCCCTCCCTTCCTGACGGTTCGTCAGATGCGTAAGGTGGTCGGGTGAGCGAGCAGAAGCATGCACAGCAGCACGTCGTGATCGTCGGCGCCGGGATGGCGGGCGTCCAGACCGCCGTCGCCCTGCGCGAACAGGGTTTCACCGGCCCCGTGACCCTCATCGGGGCCGAGCCCCACCAGCCCTACGACCGGCCCCCGCTCTCCAAGGCCGTCCTCCTCGGCAACGCCGAGGGCTCGGCCTTCGACGTCGACTTCGAGGAGCTCGGTGTCGAGCTCCGCCTCGGCCTCGACGTCACCGGGCTCCGCGCCGCCGACCACGAGATCGACACCGAGGCCGGGCCCGTCGCGTACGACACCCTGGTCGTCGCCACCGGCGCCCAGCCGATCACCCTGCCCGGCACCGAAGGTGTCCCCGGGGTCCATCTGCTGCGGACCCTCGACGACGCCGTCCGCCTCGGGCCCGTCCTGGAGCGCCGGCACAGCGTCGTGGTCGTCGGCGCCGGATGGATCGGCGCGGAGTTCGCCACCGCCGCCCGCGAGGCCGGCTGCGCCGTCACCGTCGTCGAGGCCGCCGACCGCCCCCTCGCCGGAGCCCTGCCCGCCGAGGTCACCGCCCCCATGGCCGAGTGGTACGGCGAGAACGGCGCCGAGCTCCTCACCCACGCGCGCGTGGACATCGTCGAGCCGGGCAGGGTCGTCCTCGCCGACGGCCGTGAGCTGCCCGCCGACGCCGTCGTCGTCGGCATCGGCGCCCTCCCCGCCACCGGATGGCTCACCGGCTCCGGGATCGCCCTCGACCCGAGCGGCGCCGTCACCGCCGACGAGCGGCTGCGCACCAGCCTGCCCGACGTGTACGCCGTCGGGGACTGCGCCTCCTTCCCCTCCGCCCGCTACGGGCGACGCCTCCTCGTCCACCACTGGGACAACGCGCTCCAGGGCCCCCGCACGGTCGCCGCGGCGATCACCGGGGCCGGTACGGGGACGGACTCCGGGCCGTACGACCCCGTCCCGTACTTCTGGTCCGAGCAGTTCGGCCGCTTCGTCCAGTACGCCGGGCACCACGCGGACGCGGACGAGCTGCTCTGGCGCGGCGACCCGGCGGAGAAGACCTGGTCCGTGCTGTGGCTGCGCGCCGGGGTCCCGGTGGCGCTCCTCGCGGTCGGCCGCCCCCGCGACCTGGCCCAGGGCCGCAGGCTCATCGAGACGGCCACCGCCGTCGACCCCACGCGCGCGGCGGACCCCTCCGTCCCCCTGAAGGCGGCAGTCGCATAGGGCCCGACTACCGACTGTCAGTCCGGGATGGCAGGCTTGTCCTGTGACCGAGATTGACGTAAAGATCGATGCGCTCGTCCCCGCCTGGCTCTACGTGCCCGACATCGCGGAGATGCTCGATGTCGAGGTGACGCGCGTGCGGCAGCTGATCAAGGACGGTCAGCTCATCGCCGTGCGCCGTGGAGAGAACAACGCCCTGCAGGTCCCCGCCGCCTTCATCCAGGGCGACAAGATCGTCAAGGGTCTCGTCGGGCTCCTGACCGTGCTGCGGGACGACGGCTTCACCGACGAGGAGATGCTGGAGTGGCTCTTCACTCCGGACGAGAGCCTGCCGGGCACGCCCGCGCAGGCGCTCAACGAGAACCGTGGCACGGAGGTGAAGCGCCGCGCCCAGGCGCTCGCCATCTGACGCGCCACCGAAGGACACCATGAGCGGGTGTCGCGGCGACCGGCCCCACGGCCGGGCCGCCGCGGCCCCGCGCCACCGACGCGGGGAACCCCGCGCCGCGCCGCCGGGGTACCGCCCCGCGACACCCACGGGGAGCGCCCCCGTGACACCGACGGGGGGAACCACCCATGCCCACGCCTCGTGAGCTGCTCGCCGACGCCCGGCTCTACCTGTGCACCGACGCCCGGAAGCGCCAGGGCGACCTGCCCGCCTTCCTCGACGCCGTGCTCTCCTCCGGCGTGGACATCGTGCAGCTCCGCGACAAGGGCATGGAGGCCGGTGAGGAGCTGGAGCACCTCGCCGTCTTCGCCGAGGCCGCCCGCCGGCACGGCAGGCTCCTCGCCGTGAACGACCGGGCCGACGTCGCCCACGCCATCGGCTCCGACGTGCTGCACCTGGGCCAGGGTGACCTGCCCGTGCCCGCCGCCCGGGCGATCCTCGGTGACGACGTACTGATCGGCCGCTCCTGCCACGCCGAGACCGAGGCGGCCGCGGCCGCCGTAGAGCCCGGCGTCGACTACTTCTGCACCGGACCCTGCTGGCCCACCCCCACCAAGCCCGGCCGGTACGCGCCGGGCCTCGGCCTCGTGCGGTACGCGGCGGGGCTGGCCCAGGACCGCCCCTGGTTCGCCATCGGCGGCATCGACGAGACGAATCTGGACGAAGTCCTGGACGCGGGCGCGCGCCGGATCGTCGTCGTCCGGGCGATCACCGAGGCCGACGACCCGGCCGCCGCGACGGCCGCCCTCGCCAAGCGGGTCCGGGAGCGCGCGGCGGAGTAGGGCCTCCGTCCGGCTGTGCGGGGCCCGTGGGGCGGCCCGGGGCCCGACCCTCCGTCCGGCTGCTCGGGCCCGTGGGGCGGCCCGGGCCCCTCGGAGATTCGTCCAGCGATCCGCCCCGTCGCCTGTCCAAAACGGTGTCCACCACTCGGACGCCGTTCACGCACCTCCGCACAGCCCGTCTAACCTGCCCGTATGGCCCTTGGTACCGCTTCCGTCCGTTCGGACCGCGCCCGCACGGTCCGCGAGATCCTCGCCTCCGGCGGCACGTCGTACTCCTTCGAGTTCTTCGCGCCCCGGACCGAGAAGGGCGAGCAGGTCCTCTGGAACGCGATGCGCCGCGTCGAGGCGGTCGGCCCCAGCTTCGTCTCCGTGACCTACGGCGCCGGCGGCTCCACCCGCGGCGGCACCGTGAAGGCCACCCAGAAGATCGCCTCCGACAGCACGCTGACCCCGGTCGCCCACCTCACGGCCGTCGACCACTCGGTCGCCGAGCTGCGCAACATCCTGGGCCAGTACGCCGACGCCGGCATCCGCAACATGCTCGCCGTCCGCGGCGACCCGCCGGGCGACCCGCTGGGGGAGTGGGTCGAGCACCCCGAGGGCGTCAAGTACGCCGCCGACCTCGTCCGGCTGATCAAGGAATCGGGCGACTTCTGCGTCGGCGTCGCCGCCTTCCCGGAGATGCACCCCCGCTCCCTCGACTGGGACACGGACATCCGGCACTTCGTGGACAAGTGCCGCGCCGGTGCCGACTACGCGATCACCCAGATGTTCTTCGACCCCGAGAACTATCTGCGGCTGCGGGACAGCGTCGCCAAGACGGGCTGCGAGACCCCGATCATCCCCGAAGTCATGCCCGTTGTGAACGTGAAGACCCTCGGTCGACTGCCCCAGCTGAGCAACGCCCACTTCCCCGCGGATGTGAAAGAGCGCATCCTCGCCGTCAAGGACGATCCCGTCGCTGTACGCTCCATCGGTATCGAGTTCGCGACGGAGTTCTGCGCGCGGCTGCTCTCCGAGGGTGTCCCCGGACTGCACTTCATCACGCTGAACAGCTCCACCGCGATCGAGATCTACGAGAATCTCGGACTGCACCAGCAGTCGTGACCGGTCGTACCCGCCCCGACCCGCGGCGGTGACCGTGGAGAGGGGCGGCGGGGCATGGGGTGGACGGTCCTCTACATCGCATTCGGCGTGGTCGCGCTGTGGCTGCTGGGGGAGGTGCTCCTCCAGTACAAGGCGCGACTGCGCTGGCGGGTGCTCGCCTTCTGCGGCTTCCTCGGCGTGGTCCTCGGCGTCCTGACGTCCCTGGTGGCGGTCATCATCGCCGGGGCGGTCGCCTTCGCCGTCGGCCAGACCTATGTGACGCTCTCCTTCCGCCGCGGCTTCTCCACCGGCTGGGCGCTCGGCGGGAACCCCGGCGCGAGCCGTCGCCGCAGGTCCGCCCCTCCGGCGCAGGCCGGGCCCACCCTTGAGGTCACCGAGCTCTCCTACGAGGCCGAGGACACCCCGTACGCCGGACCGGAGGGGGCCGAGGCTCCGTCCGCCGCCGAGAGCACCGCGGTCTACGAGCCCCTGCCGATGCCCGAGGACACCGGCCAGTACGGGGTCTACAACATGGGCCAGGACCCGGCCCACGGTGCCTCCCAGACCCCCGGCACCGGCTACGAGACGGGCTACCAGACCGGGTACGACCCCTACGCGCCCCCGTACGAGCAGCAGCCCGCCTACGACTACGGCCAGGCCGCCGGGCAGCAGCAGTACGCCGCCTACTCCGACCCGTACATCGGCCCCGGCACGGACGGCCAGCAGTACGGCTCGTACTACGGCGACCCGTACGCCGCCTCGTACAGCTACGACACCCCGCCCGGCGGGGTCTGGGTCCCGCAGCAGCGGGACACCGATCAGCCACCCCAGCAGCAGGGGCCGGGCCAGTACGGCTACGAGCCGCACCCGGACGACCAGCAGCAGTACCGGTACTGACCGACCGTGGGGCCCGGCGCATCCGCCGGGCCCCACGTCCGTCTACTGCGAGCCGCGGAAGTCCGCGCCCTCCACGATGAACCCCGCCACCAGCGCGCCCGACATGCCGGCGTGGGCGAGCCCGCCGCCCGGGTGGGACCAGCCGCCCGCGAACCAGAGGCCCGGCAGCGGCGAGCGGTTGCCGGCCGGGAGCAGCTGTCCACCGGCCCCGGCGAGCGCGGGCCCCGGCACCTCGGCGACACCCGTGTCCCGCCGTACGTCCTCCGGTGTGCGGACGTGCCGCCACAACAGCCGCTCCGGCAGCCCCGGGACCGCGTGTCCGGCCGCCTCGACCATCCGCCCGGCGAACTCCTCCCACGCGGCCGCGTCCCGCTCCGGAGACGTACGGACGGTCGCCGTGACCGTCACCGACTCGTGGTCCGCGTCCGGACGCAGCGCCGGGTCGTCCGGGCGCAGCACCGTCACCGTCGGCCGCTCGCCCGCCGCGTGGACGACGGTGCGGTGCACGGCGTCCGCCTCCCGGGGACCGCGCAGCGCCAGACAGACCGTCACCCGGCCGGTCCCGGTGACCTGATGGTGTGGCCATTCGTCGCTGTGGCCCCACTCGACGACGTGATCGCGGTGGAGCGCGGGCACCGGGGCACCCGAGACGACATGGTCGGCCTCGACGGTCTCGCCGCCCGCCAGGCGCACCCCGACCGCCCGGCCGCCCTTCTCCAGGACGTCCTCCACGGGCGTGTCGAAGACGAACTCGACCCGCCGCTTCCGGCAGCGCTCGTACACCGCGTCGGCGAGCGCCCGCAGGCCCCCGCCCACGTACCAGCTGCCGAAGGTCTGCTCCATGTACGGCAGGACCGCGGCCGACGCCGGGGCCGTCGCGGGGTCGAAGCCGTACGACCACGCGTACGCGTCGAGCAGGGCGGCGAGCCGGGGGTCGCGCAGCTCCCGCGCCCCGACCTGCGCGAGCGTCGTCGTCGGGCGGCGCAGCAGGCCCGCCTTCAGGGCCGGGTACGGCTCACGGGCCAGCGGCGCCCGGTCGGCCGGCAGCGGCTCCTCCAGGAGCGGGCGGCGGGTGCGGTCCCAGGCCTCGCGGGCCCGGACCAGGAACTCGCCCCAGCGCTCGCCCGCTCCGGCGCCGAGCGCGGCGTCCAGGGCGGCGACCGTGCCGGCCCGGGAGGCGTTCGGCAGGTCCACGCGGGTGTCGTCGGCGAAGACATGACGGCTCGCCGGGTCGACCTGCGTCAGCGTGACGCACTCCTCCAGCGGTTCCTTGCCGGTCTTCACGAACAGGTCCCGGTACACGGCGGGCAGATGCAGCAGCCCCGGGCCCGTGTCGAACGCGAACCCGTCGCGCGCGAAGCGGCCGACCGCCCCGCCGTACGTCGCCCCCCGCTCGTACACCGTCACCCGGTGGCCCGCCACGGCCAGCCGGGCCGCCGCCGCCATGGCGCCGAGTCCCGCGCCGATCACCACAATCCGTGCCATGCCAGCGACTTTATCCGGCGCCTCGGACCGTCCCGAACGGGCTCAGAAGTGTTCCGAACCGTCGCCGGACGGCGGCCGGGCACGGACGCGGGTCTCCGCGTCGGCGAGCCGTCTCTCCTCCCGCCGCTGAGACCTGCGGCGCAGGAAGCGGCGGATCCGTCGGGCGAGGAAGACCAGTATCACCAGGCCGCCGATGAGCAGCACGCCCGCGATGCTCGCCGCCGCCACCGGGTGGAAGAGCGCGAAGGTGACGACGGCCGCCACCCCGAGGTCCTCCGCCAGGCTCAGCACGACGTTGGAGAACGGCTCGGGCGTGGTGTTGACCGCCATCCGCGTCCCGGCCTTGACGAAGTGGCTCAGCAGGGCCGTGGAACCGCCGACCGCGCCCGCCGCCAGCTCCGGCAGCGAACCGTTCTGTCCGGCGAGCAGGGCGCCGACCACGGCCCCCGCGATCGGCCGGATCACCGTGTGGACCGAATCCCATATGGAGTCGACGTACGGGATCTTGTCCGCCACCGCCTCGCACAGGAAGAGCACACCGGCCGCGACGAGGACATCGGTGCGCTGCAGCGACTCGGGCACCTCGTCGGTGAGCCCGGTCGCGCCGAAGACGCCGAACAGCAGGACCACCGCGTACGCGTTGATCCCGCTCGCCCAGCCGCTGGTGAACACCAGGGGGAGTACGGACACGCCCGCGATCGTAACCAGTCTGAGTACCCGTACCTAGGGGGCGAGATGAGTAGGTACGCGGATGAGTCCCGGACGCCGAGACGGAAGAGTGGAGTCCACGGAAGGGGCGCGGCCCCGGGAACCGCCGGCACGGGGCGGCGGAACCGGGGCCGCGTGCCTGCCGCAACGGGGCACGGGGGTGTCACGGGGGATGTACGGCGAAGGCCGGTTCGGCGGGGCTCGGGGGGATCGAGCCTCGACGGACCGGCCTTTTCCGTCCCGGGGGACAGGGCCTAACGGCCGCCCACCCGGCCGTGCAGCAGCCGTGAGAGCGCCGCGTGCACGTCGTCGAGCGAACGCTCGCTCTGGAAGGCCTGCCAGTCGAGCGCCGCCACGAGCACCATCCCGACCAGCGCCGCCGCCGTCAGCTGCACGTCGATCTCGTCGCTCAGCTCACCGGCCGCGACCGCCTCCCGAAGCACCCCCTCGACCACCGCCACCGCCTCCTGGCGGACCACCAGGAGCGTGGAGTTCCAGGCCCGGTTGGTGCGCCAGAGCTCGGCCACGTACAGCTGGGTGAAGGCCGGGTAGCGGTCGATGAAGACGAGACCCGCCCGGATCATCGCGTCCAGCGCGTCGACCCGGCTCCCGCCGCGTCCGGCGGTCTCCTCGGCCGCCGTCCGCAGCGAGGCCGTGAGCAGCGACACCCCGTGGCGCAGCAGCTCCTCGAAGAGCTCGGTCTTGCTCTTGAAGTTGTAGTAGACCGTGCCCTTGGCCACGCCGGCCCGCTCGGCGATCTCGTCCACCGTCGTCGCGGAGAAGCCCTGCTCCGCGATGAGGGTGACGGCCGCCTCGTAGAGCTTCGCGCGCGTGGCCTGGCGTCGGGTGCTGCTGCTGTCCATGGGGTCGATTCTCACAGGTGTCGCGGGTGTCACCGGCCCCGTCTCACAGGGTCAGTTCGGGATGGAGCCGGTCGAGCGTCCAGACCTGCTTCCTGCGGGCGGACACGGCGGTCAGTGCCAGGGCGCCCAGGGTGAACGCGGCGAGCACCGCGCAGGCCTGCCAGACGGGCCCGATCCCGCCGCCCGAGATCAGCCGGCGCAGGGCCTCGACCACGTAGCTCATCGGCAGGAAGGGGTGGACGGCGTTGAAGAAGCCCGGACTGGTCTGGACGGGGTACGTGCCGCCCGCCGAGGTCAGCTGGAGCATCAGGACCGCCAGGACCAGGATCCGGCCGGCCGCGCCGAAGCGGGCGTTGAGCCACTGGATGATCGCGGAGAAGCAGCAGGTGACCAGGGCGAGGAAGCCGACGGTTCCGGCGGCGCGGTCCATCTGGAGGCCGAGGCCCCAGTGCAGGACCGACATGAGGGCCGCGACCTGGAGGATGCCGATCGCCGCCACCGGGAGCCAGCCCGCGAGGGCGATCCGCCAGGCGGAGGCGCCGGCGGCCAGCGCGCGCCGGTTCAGCGGCTGGATGATCATGTACGCGACCATGGCGCCGACCCAGAGGGAGAGCGGGATGAAGTACGGGGCGAAACCGGTGCCGTAGTTCGGTGCCTTGTGCAGCGACTGGGAGGCCAGCTGCACGGGATCGGCCATGACCTCCGTACGCCGGTCGCGGTCCTGCTCGTCGTAGTCGGGGATCCGGCCGACCCCGTCCTTCAGGCCGGAGGCGAGGGTGCCCGAGCCGTCGGCCAGCTTGAACAGACCGCCGTCGAGGTCGCCCGCGCCCTTCTTGAGCTTGCCGACGCCGGTGTCGAGGTTCACGGAGCCGGTCTTGGCGCCGCTGATGCCGGTGTGCAGCTTCGCCGCCCCGGCGGCGACCTTCTTCGCGCCCGCGTTGAGCTCGTTGATCTTCCGGATGGCGTCCTCGACGTCCTCGTCGAGGTGCGGGGCGCGGCGGGCCAGCTCGTCGGCCTGCTTCGTGAGCTTCGCGAGCCGCGCGTCGAGGGTCTTGAGGTCGCCCGTGCTGTTCTTGGTCAGTTCGTGCACGTCGTCCGCGATCGTGGCGACGTCGTCGGCCGAGACCGAGGCCTTCTTGAGGCCGGCGCAGATGGTGGGGAACTCGGTGGCGCCCCCCGGCTTCGCCACGCACTCCTCCTGGTGGATCCGGGCCAGCTCGTCGTCGGCCGCATGGGCCGCGCTGCGGACCAGCGGGGCACGCCTCACCAGGTCGTCGAGGTTGTTGCGGGCGGCGGTGGCGGAGTCCGAGACGAGCCGGGCGGTGTCGCGGATCGACCTGCCGTTGTTCGCCAGATAGGGGCGGACCTTGTCGGCGTTGCCGTTCACCTTGTCGGCGAGCGACTGCGTGCCGTCGGCGACCTTGCGGGAGCCGCTCTCCAGGTCCTTGGCGCCCTTGTCGAGCTTCTTCATGCCGGCGGCCAGGTCGCCGCTGCCGGTCTTGGCGTCCTTGAGGCCGTTCGCCAGGTCCTTCGAGCCCTTCTTCGCCTTGTCCACGCCCTGCTTGAGGTCGCCCGCGCCCTTGGCGGCCTTCGCGGTGGCGTCGTGGATGTCGGAGAAGGAGATGAAGATCTTGTCGAGGAAGGTGCGGGAGGACTTGGTGGAGGCCGCGGTGCGGACCTCGGAGAACACCGTCCGGGAGATCTGGCCGACGATGTAGTTGTTGGCGTCGTTCGTCCGCACCCGCAGGGCGCCGGTCTCGGGGGAGTCGCCCGAGCTGGAGGCGATGCGCGAGCTGAAGTCGCCGGGCATGGTCAGGGACAGGTAGTAGGTGCCGTCCTCGACGCCCTCGCGCGCCTCGGCGTCGCTCACCTGGTGCCAGGCGAAGGTCTTGCTGTCGAGCAGCCCCTTGGTGATGTCGTCACCGGCGTTGATCTTCTTGCCATCGGTGGTGGCGCCCCGGTCCTCGTTGACGAGGGCGACGGGGATCTTGTCGAGCCTGCTGTACGGGTCCCAGAACGAGTACAGGTACAGGGCGCCGTACAGCAGCGGCAGCAGCAGGATCGCGACGAGCGCGGCGCGCGGCAGCTTTCCCCTGCCGAAGCGCTTCAGCTCAAGCGCGGCCAGTTTCGGCGAGCGCATCGGCCGCCCCCTCCTCGGTCGTGTCTTCGGTGAGATCGCCGTCGGCGTCGTCGGTCTCGTTCGCCTTGCCGGCCTTGTCGGCCTTGTCGGCCTTGTCGGCCTTGTCGGGCACTGGGGTCTCGTTCGCCCTGGCGTCGGCGTCGGCGGCGGTGTCGGCCTCGGTGGCGGCGGTGTCGGCGTCGGCCTCGGTGGCGTCGGTACGGGCCTCGGTGCCGGGCGCGGTGTCGGCCGCCGCCCTGTCGGTGGCGTCGGCGTCGGTGGCCGCGTCGAGGGTG
>NZ_LIPQ01000610.1:0-292 GCF_001418135.1 Streptomyces aureus | reverse complement strand
CGGCCACCGAGCGCAGCAGCGCCCAGGCCTCGGCGCGGTCGGCGTCCGAGAGTTTCAGGTCCGTGTCGTCCACGGCGAGCAGCCGGGGCCTGCCGATCAGGGCCAGGGCGATCGAGAGCCGCAGTGCCTCGAGCCGCTCCAGATCCCGTACGGAGGTCCGCTCGCCCTTCGGCAGGGCGGCCACGTCGAGCCCCGCGGCCGCCACGGCCGCGTCGACCCGGGCCCGGGCCGACGCGCGCCGCTCGGACGGTCGGCGCAGGAACGTCCGGACGGAGCCGTCGAAACGGCTCTG
>NZ_LIPQ01000061.1 GCF_001418135.1 Streptomyces aureus | reverse complement strand
ACGGGGGGCCGCATGAACGCGGGCCCGGCCTTCTGGTCCTCGGCCGTGAGGCCGGGGTCGTCCAAGGGGTCCGGCCTCGGCGCGGTGGGCGTCGGCGTAGGGGTGGGGGTGGGGGTGGGCTTCGCAGGCGACGTCGGGGGCGCGACCGTGGCCGCTCCCACCGCCGCTCCGTTCCTCGCCCCCTCGGTGCCACAGGCGGTGAGGGCCAGGGCGGCGCACAGCACCGCCGCAAGGCCTCCGCCGACTCGCCTGCTCTTCAAGGGGGTTACGCGCTTCGAAGTCATGCTCGCAGTCTGTGCGCGGGCGGCCGTGCCCCACATGAGTACGGCTACTCAACCGCCCGGCGCCTCGCGCTCAGACCACCCGTACGCCCGCCCGCCAGACCTCCGTGACCAGCGGGACGCCCGGGCGGTACGCCAGGTGCACGTGGGACGGGGCGTCGAGGAACACGAGGTCCGCGCGCGTGCCGGGCGTCAGCCGGCCGACGTCCGTGCGGCGCAGGGCCGCCGCGCCGCCCGCCGTGGCCGACCAGACCGCCTCGTCCGGGGTCATGCGCATGTCCCGTACCGCGAGGGCGATGCAGAAGGGGACCGAGGAGGTGAAGGACGAGCCCGGGTTGCAGTCCGTGGAGAGGGCGACCGTCACGCCCGCGTCCAGGAGACGGCGGGCGTCCGGCCACTGCGCGCGCGTGGAGAACTCCGCGCCCGGGAGGAGGGTCGCGACCGTCGATCCGTTCGCCAGCGCGTCCACGTCGGCGTCCGTCAGGTGCGTGCAGTGGTCCGCGCTCGCCGCGTCCAGCTCCACCGCGAGCTGGACACCGGGGCCGTACGTGAGCTGGTTCGCGTGCACCCGTGGGTGCAGGCCCTTCGCCTTGCCGGCGGTCAGGATCGCGCGCGCCTGGTCGCCGTCGAAGGCGCCCTTCTCGCAGAAGACGTCCACCCAACGGGCGTACGGGGCACACGCGTCCAGCATCTCGCCCGTCACCAGGGCCACGTACGCGGCCGGGTCGTCGGCGTAGTCCGGGGAGACGATGTGCGCGCCGAGGTACGTGACCTCGTCCGTGTGCTCGGCCGCGATGCGCAGCGCACGTGCCTCGTCCTCGACGGTGAGGCCGTAGCCGGACTTGGTCTCGAAGGTCGTCGTGCCCTGGCGGAGGGCCTCGCGGAGATGGCGGGCGACGTTCGCCGAGAGCTCGGCGTCGGTCGCCGCGCGGGTCGCCGCGACCGTGGTGCGGATGCCGCCGGCCTCGTAGGGCCGGCCGGACATGCGGGCGTTGAACTCGGCGGTGCGGTCGCCGGCGAAGACGAGGTGCGAGTGGGAGTCCACGAAGCCGGGGATCACCGCCCGTCCACCGGCGTCGACCCGGTTGTCAGTGGCCGGTGCTTTGCTGGATTCACCGACCCAGACGACTCGGTCGCCGTCGATGACGACGGCCGCGTCCTGGATCAGGCCCAGGGCACTGCTGTCACCGAGGGAGGGATCGTTCGTGACGAGGCTGGCGATGTTGACGATGGCGGTGGCGGTCGTCGCCACGGCGCTGTTCGCGCTCGTGGGGGCGGAGCTCGCCACCGGGTTGTTCGTCGCCGCGGGGCCCGTGTTCATGGTGAGGGGTGTCTCCTTCAGGCGCTTCAGCCGCGCAGTGCGGCGATCGAGTCCGCGAGGGCACGGGGCACGTCCGGCACGGTCTGGTGGACCCCGTCCCGGACGACGTGACGCCCGCCCACGACCGTGTGCCGGACGTCCGCTGCGGACGCTGCGAATACCGCCGTCTCGGCTCCCAGACGCGGTACCGGTCCCGCTGTCCTGACCGAGTCCAGCGCGATCGTCGTGAAGTCGGCGAGGGCGCCGGCCTCCAGGGTGCCCGCGTCCGGCAGGCCGAGGGCCGCGTGGCCGTCCGCCGTGGCCGCGCGGAGCAGCGCCGCCGCCGTCCAGTGGCCCCGGGTGCGGGTGCGGAGGCGTTCGTTCAGTTCCATCGCGCGCGCCTCCTCCAGGAGGTCGACCACCGCGTGGCTGTCGCTGCCCAGGGAGAGCGGGGAGCCGGCCCGCTGGAGGGCGACGGCCGGGCCGATGCCGTCGGCCAGGTCCCGTTCCGTCGTGGGGCACATGCACGTGCCGGTGGACGTCGAGCCGATCAGGGCGATGTCGGCGTCCGTCATGTGGGTGTTGTGGACGCCCGTCGTCCGGGCGCCGAGCACTCCGTGGTCGGCAAGGAGCTGGGTGGGCGTCCGGCCGTGGGCCGCCAGACAGGCGTCGTTCTCCGCGGTCTGTTCCGAGAGGTGGACGTGGAGGGGGGCCTGCCGTTCCTGGGCCCAGCGGGCCACCGTCGACAGCTGGTCCGCCGGGACCGCGCGTACCGAGTGGATCGCCGCCCCGATCCGTACGCCGTCGCGCTCCTTCAGGCCGCTCACCCGCTCGGCCCAGGCCTCGGCCGTGCCGTCGGAGAAGCGGAGCTGGTGCGGGTCGGGTGCCGCGCCGAAGCCGGCGGAGAGGTACGCCGTGTCGAGGAGGGTGATGCGGATGCCCGCCTCGCCGGCGGCGGCGATCAGTGCCTCGCCCATGGCGTTGGGGTCGGCGTACGGGGTGCCGCCGGGCGCGTGGTGGAGGTAGTGGAACTCGCCGACGGCCGTGATGCCCGCCAGCGCCATCTCCGCGTACACGGCGCGGGCGAGGGCGAAGTAGCTGTCGGGGGTGAGGCGTTGGGCCACGTTGTACATGACCTCGCGCCAGGTCCAGAACGTGCCGGAACCGACCTGGACCGTGCCGCGCAGGGCACGGTGGAAGGCGTGCGAGTGGGCGTTGGCGAGGCCGGGGAGCGTGAGGCCGCGGAGGGTGACGGCGCCCGGGGGCGGGGCGTCCACCCCTGTGCGGACGGCCGCGATCCGGCCGTCGGAGTCCACGTCCAGGGCCACGCCCGGCTCGACGTTCGTGTCGAGCCAGGCGTGCTCCAGCCAGTACGTCGTCAGCGGCACGCCAGCTCCTCCAGTACGTCGGCGAGTGCGAGGACCCCGGCCACGCAGTCGTCCTCGGCCGCGAACTCGGCCGGGGAGTGCGAGACGCCGGTGGGGTTCCGTACGAACAGCATGGCGGTCGGAATCGATTCGGAGAGGATTCCGGCGTCGTGTCCGGCACCGGTGCCGAGGACCGGCACCTTTCCGGAGTGACCC
Source organism: Streptomyces aureus (assembly GCF_001418135.1). Classification (GTDB taxonomy): domain Bacteria; phylum Actinomycetota; class Actinomycetes; order Streptomycetales; family Streptomycetaceae; genus Streptomyces; species Streptomyces aureus_A. The sequence goes on along the minus strand of NZ_LIPQ01000061.1, from coordinate 40,673 downwards.
AGGATCCGGGACAGCTCGTCGCGCAGGGCGTGCGAGAAGTCCACGACCGGGGTGAAGGACTCCCGGACGACCGTGAGGTCGATGCCGTGCCGCCGGGCGTAGTCGCGGGCCGCCGTCTCGACGCCCGCCACGACCGTGTCGAGCGAGTCCTGGTCGGCGGCGCGGGCGTCGAGCCAGCCGCGGACCAGGGACGGGATGGCGTTGACGCCGTTCGGCTCGACGGCGATCTTGCCGAAGGTGGCGACGGCGCCCGCGAGCTCCGCCTCGCGGCGGGCGGCGAGGACCGTCTCCGCGTAGGTGAGCATCGGGTCGCGGCGGTCGACCAGGCGGGTGGTGCCCGCGTGGTTGGCCTCGCCCGCGAAGTCGTACCGCCAGCGGCCGTGCGGCCAGATGGAGGAGGCGATGCCGACGGAGTCCCCGGACAGGTCGAGGGCGCGGCCCTGCTCGACGTGGAGTTCGACGAACGCGCCGATACGGGCGAGCCGTTCCGGGTCGGGGCCGATGGCCGAGGGGTCGTACCCGGCCGCCTCCATGGCCTGCGGGAGGCTGATGCCGGAGGCGTCGCGGAGCTCGTACGCCTGCTCCTTCGTCAGCCTGCCGGCGGTGAGCCGGGAGCCGACGCAGGCGAGGCCGAAGCGGGCACCCTCCTCGTCGCCGAAGTTGGTGATGGCGAGCGGGCGCTTGAACGAGACTCCGCGCGACCGGAGTTCGTCGAGGGCGGCGAAGGCGGAGACGACCCCCAGGGGGCCGTCGAAGGCGCCGCCGTCCGGGACGGAGTCCAGGTGGGAGCCGGTGACGACGGCGTCCCCTGCCGTCGGGTCGCCGAGCCAGGCCCACTGGTTGCCGTTGCGGTCGGTCTCGACGTCCATGCGGCGGGCCTCGGCCTGCATGCGGAACCAGAGGCGGCAGTCGGCGTCGGCCCCGGTCCAGGCGTAGCGCCGGTAGCCACCGGAGGCGGCGCTGCGGCCGATGGGCCGCAGCGACCGCCACATGGCGTCGAAGCTCGCGCTCACGCGTCGTCGCCCTCGCGCATCGGGACGCGGACGCCGCGCTCGTCGGCGACCCGCTCCGCGATGTCGTAGCCCGCGTCGACGTGACGGATGACGCCCATGCCGGGGTCGTTCGTCAGGACGCGGCGGATCTTCTCGCCCGCGAGCTTCGTGCCGTCGGCCACCGAGACCTGGCCGGCGTGGATGGAGCGGCCCATGCCGACGCCGCCGCCGTGGTGGATGGAGACCCAGGACGCGCCGGAGGCGACGTTCACCATGGCGTTGAGGAGCGGCCAGTCGGCGATGGCGTCGGAGCCGTCGAGCATGGCCTCGGTCTCGCGGTACGGGGAGGCCACCGAGCCGCAGTCGAGGTGGTCGCGGCCGATCGCGAGGGGCGCGGCGAGGGTGCCGTTGCCGACCATGTCGTTGAACATGTCGCCGGCCTTGTCGCGCTCGCCCTGGCCGAGCCAGCAGATGCGGGCGGGCAGGCCCTGGAAGTGGACGCGCTCGCCGGCCATCTTGATCCAGCGGTGCAGGGACTCGTTCTCCGGGAAGAGGTCGAGGATCGCCTTGTCCGTCTTGTGGATGTCCGAGGCCTCGCCGGACAGGGCCGCCCAGCGGAACGGGCCCTTGCCCTCGCAGAACAGCGGGCGGATGTAGGCCGGGACGAAGCCGGGGAAGGCGAACGCGCGGTCGTAGCCGGCCAGCTGGGCCTCGCCGCGGATCGAGTTGCCGTAGTCGAAGACCTCGGCGCCGGCGTCCATGAAGCCGACCATGGCCTCGACGTGCTTGGCCATCGACTCGCGGGCCCGCACCGTGAACCCGGCCGGGTCCTTCGCGGCGGCGTCGGCCATGTCGTCGAAGGCCACGCCGACCGGCAGGTAGGACAGCGGGTCGTGGGCGGAGGTCTGGTCCGTCACGATGTCGATCGGGGCGCCTTCGGCGAGCATCTGCGGGAGCAGCTCGGCGGCGTTGCCGAGGAGGCCGATGGAGAGCGGGCGGCGGGCGTCGCGGGCCTCGGTGGCCAGCTGGAGGGCGTGGGCGAGGTTGTCGGCCCTCACGTCCAGGTAGCGGTGCTCGATGCGGCGCTCGATGGCGCGCGGGTCGACGTCGACGCAGATCGCGACGCCGTCGTTCATCGTCACGGCGAGGGGCTGGGCGCCGCCCATGCCGCCGAGGCCGGCGGTGAGGGTGATCGTGCCGGCCAGGGTGCCGTTGAACTTCTTGGCCGCGACGGCGGCGAAGGTCTCGTACGTGCCCTGGAGGATGCCCTGGGTGCCGATGTAGATCCAGGACCCGGCGGTCATCTGGCCGTACATGGTGAGGCCGAGCTGCTCCAGGCGCCGGAACTCCTCCCAGTTGGCCCAGTCGCCGACCAGGTTGGAGTTGGCGATGAGGACGCGGGGGGCCCACTCGTGGGTCTGCATGACGCCGACGGGGCGGCCGGACTGGACGAGCATCGTCTCGTCCTGCTTCAGCGTCCGGAGGGTGCGGACCATGGCGTCGAAGGAGCGCCAGTCGCGGGCGGCCTTGCCGGTGCCGCCGTAGACGACGAGCTTGTCGGGGTGCTCGGCGACCTCGGGGTCGAGGTTGTTCTGGAGCATCCGGAGGGCGGCCTCCTGCTGCCATCCCAGGGCGCTCAGTTCCGTACCGCGCGGGGCCCGTACGGGGCGGGGTCCTGACATGGCGGTGCCTCCTCGAATGTCGTTCAGATATTCACATCCTGGCGGCTTGAATAGTTGTAGTCAACAGCTGCGGGGCCGCACGTCCCGGTGATGGGATGGACACATGGCCTCCTCCCGCCGCGATCTCGCCGTCCGAGCCTCCGTCGACCAGGGACTCCTCTCCCCCGCCGAACCGGTCGTCGCCCTCCTCGACACCGCCGGCATCCGCGCCTCCGCAGCCGCCCTGACCAGCGCGTTCGCCGCCGTCACCGACGCGCCCGTGCTGCACGCCTTCGCGGTCAAGGCCGCGCCGCTCGTCCCCGTGCTCCGCCTCCTGCGCGAGGCCGGACTCGGCGTCGAGGTCGCGAGCCCCGGCGAGCTGGCGCTCGCGCGCGCCGCCGGAGTCCCACCCACCGACACGGTGCTCGACTCCCCCGCCAAGACCCCCGCCGAGCTGCGCCAGGCCCTCGCGCTCGGCATCGCCGTCAACGCCGACAACCTCCAGGAACTGGCCAGGATCGACGCGCTCGTCGCCTCCGCGCCCACCGCCTCACCCCTCGGGATCCGGGTGAACCCGCAGGTCGGAGCCGGTTCCATCGGCGCGCTCTCGACCGCGACCGCCACCTCCAAGTTCGGCGTGGCACTCCGCGACGAAGGCGCCCGCAAGGCCGTCGTCCAGGCGTACCTGGAGCGGCCCTGGCTGACCCGGCTGCACACCCACACCGGCTCCCAGGGCGTCCCGCTCGCCCTGATGGCCGAAGGCGTCGGGGAGGCGTACGCGCTCGCCGAGGAGATCAACCGCACGGTCGGCCGGCAGCAGATCGACACCCTGGACATCGGTGGCGGCCTGCCGGTCAACTTCCACTCCGACGAGGAGACGCCGACGTACGCGGAGTACGCCCGGCTGCTCGCCGACACCGTCCCCGGGCTCTTCGACGGCCGCTACGGCCTGGTCACCGAGTTCGGGCGCTCGCTGCTCGCCAAGCACGGCACGGTCCTCACCCGGGTGGAGTACACGAAGACCTCCGGCGGCCGCCCCATCGCCGTCACCCACGCGGGCGTACAGCTGGCCACCCGGACGGTCTACGCCCCGGACGCCTGGCCGCTGCGCGTCCTCGCCTACGACTCCGAGGGCCGCCCCCGCACCGGGGAGGTCACCGTCCAGGACGTGGCGGGCCCCGCCTGCTTCACCGGGGACCTGCTCGCCGCCGGCCGGTCGCTGCCGCTGCTGCACCCCGGTGACGTGGTGGCCGTCCCGGACACCGGCGCCTACTGCTTCGCCCACCACTACGCGTACAACAGCCTGCCCCGGCCGGGCGTCCACGGCTTCACGGTGACGGAGAACGGCGACGGGGACGGGGGCGAGGGCGGCGACGGGGTGGTCACCTTCACGACCGTACGAAAGCCCCAGACGCTCGCGGAGATCGTCGCCGAGTCGGGCGGGGCGCACGCGGACGCCCTCGTCGGGTAGCGCGGGCCGTGCGTCGCGGTTTCGATGAAGCCATGACTGGAACGGGAACCGGCTCGAACACCACGACCGTCGTCGTCGAGCGGCGGGTGGACGCCTCCCCCGGGCGGGTCTGGGAGTCGATCACCGACCTGCCGGACATGCCCCGCGTCCTCTCGGGCGTCGAGCGGGTCGAGGTGCTCACCGAAGGCGGCTTCGCCGTGGGCACCCGCTGGCGCGAGACCCGGCGGATGCTGGGCAAGGAAGCCACCGAGGAGATGCTGGTGACGGAGTGCGAGCCGCCCGACCGGTACGTCACGGTCGCCGATTCGCACGGCATGCACTACGTCTCCGAGATCACCCTCACGCCCGACGGGGCGGGGGCGACCACCCTGCGGATGACGTTCTCCGCCCGGCCCTCCCGCGGCCGCCGACAGGGATTCCTGGGGCGGCTGATCGCCCGCTTCGGCGCGAAGGCGGTCGCCAAGGCGCTCACGAAGGACCTGTCCGAGATCGCGAACGCGGTGGAATCCAGGACCTGACAGTCGACCTGACACACAATCCCGGGCCTATTGCGGTCGGGTACTGGCATGTTCCGATGGAAAATGCCAGAACCCCTCCCCCGGAGCGCTGCGTTCAGTAACGTCACCGTCACTGCCGCACGTTCGCACGCCGCATCGGGAGGGGAATCCGCGTGCCCGGAATCGACGAGTGCCTTATCGAGGCCATGGCCCTGCCGGGCGCTCGCGGGGCCTCCCTGGTCGACTGGACCAGCGGGCTCGCCCTCGGGACGGCAGGTGACTCACCGGTCGGCGACCATGAGACCACGGCCGCCGAGACCGCCGAACTCGCCCGCGCCGCCGCCGAGTTCGACTCGTTCGCGGCCGCCGGGGAGGACCCCGGCGACGAACCGCCCGTCGAGGACCTGATCGTCACCACCCGCGCCGGCTACCACGTCCTGCGCTTCGTCGAGACGTCCTTCGACAGCAGCGTCTTCCTCCACCTCTGGCTCGACCGCGACACCGGCAACCTCGCCCTCGCCCGGATCCGCCTCCGCGACCTCGCCGAACGGCTGGTCCTGGGATGAGCGGCCCCGCAGCGACCGCGGTCGCCACCCCCGTCTCCCCGATGCTGGTCCGGCTCGCCGCCGAGAAGGCCACCGGTGCCCTGCTCCGCGACCACGGCACCCTCTACCTCGTCGACGGCCGCGTCGTGCACGCCGAGAGCCCCGCAGCCCCCGGCGTCGACGTCCTCCTCACCACCGGCGGACGGCTGCCCCGCGAGGGCTGGGACGAGGCCGTCGACCGGGCCGGGGCCCACCGCGCCGTCGGCCGCTTCCTCGTCGACAGCGGCCGGCTCCACGACGGCGAGCTGGAGATCTGCCACCTCGGCGCCGTCTTCGACGCGGCCTTCTTCGCCCTCTCCCCCACCAGCGGACCGACCCGCTTCCGGTACGGGGTCGGGCACTGGTTCGGGACGGTGCGGCCGGTGTCGGCCGAGGCCGTGGAGCGCGAGACGGTACGCCGCCGCGAACTCCTCGACGCCGTCTGGCCGTACGCCGCCGTGGACAGCTCCCCGGTCGTGCCGCGCCGCGCCGCCCCTGGACAGACCGTGGGGGCGCGCCAGCGGGCCCTGCTCGCCGCCGCGGACGGACACCGGACCCCGGCGGAGCTGGCCCTGATACTCGGCCGCCCCGCCTTCCACACCCTCCTCGACGTCCGGCGGCTCGCGGCCGCCGGGCTCGTCGAGACGCCGCTCGACCCCACCCCCGCACCGCTGCCACCGCCCTTGCCTGCCCTGTTACCGGCCCTGCCGGTGGCCGATCCCGACATCGCCCTGCTGCGCCGGCTCCGTGACGCCCTGGAGGCACACCTGTGATGAGGCGTGCCCTGCGCCTGCGCGCCGAAAGGAAACAGCTCATGACCGCAGAAGCCGAGGTCCTCGGCGAGCTCAGACGGCTGCGGGCCCGGCTGCCCCAGCTGACCGGCGCGCTCGCGGCCAGTGCCGACGGGCTCGTCCTGGCCCACGACACCGTGGACGGCGAGGCGGAGAGCGTGGCCGCGCTGACCGCGGCGGCGCTCGGCGTCGGCCAGCGGCTGACCGACAGCACCGGCCAGGGCCGGTTCCGGGAGCTGCTGGTACGCGGCGAGAACGGCTACGTGGCGACGTACGCGGCGGGCGGCTCGGCCGTCCTGACGCTGCTCGCCGAGCCCCGGATCAACGTCGGGCGGCTCCACCTGGAGGCCCGCAGGTCCAGCGTCCGGATAGGCGAACTCGTCGACGGAGCGCTGGAGCGCAGAGACCTGAACTGACGCACCGCACCACGCACCACGAGCACCACGCACCACGCACCACGAGCACCACAGAACGAGCACCACGCACCACGTAGAAGACACGTACACGAGAAGGAAGTGCACACCCATGACGAACACCGAGACCTCCCTCAAGGAAGCTGCCTCCATCGAAGGCGCCATCGGCGCGGCCCTCGTCGACTACACGAGCGGCATGGCACTCGGCACGATCGGCGGCGGCAAGGACCTCGACCTCAACATGGCCGCGGCCGGCAACACCGACGTCGTCCGGGCCAAGGTCCGGACGATGGAGATGCTCGGCCTCGGCGACGAGATCGAGGACATCCTCATCACCCTCGGCCGGCAGTACCACATGATCCGGCTGCTCAAGGGACAGGGCAAGAACGGCCTGTTCCTGTACCTCGCCCTGGACAAGGACCGGGCGAACCTGGCGATGGCCCGCCACCAGCTGAAGAAGATCGAGGCCGAGCTGGACGTCTGACCCGGCCTTCGCGGGCGCGGGAGCCTATTCGACGAACAGGCCCCGCGCCGCCGCCTTCGTGTCGAACTCCTCCAGGCGCGCCTGCGCGTCCGGGAGTTCGTCGGCCATGGCCTCCAGGAGGACCCGGCCGAGCATCATCGGCGCACAGGCGGTGTCGAAGGCGAGCCCGGTGCCGACGGCGGCCGGGATGAGCAGGTCGCTGTGGGCGGCGACGGGCGCGAACGCCGACTCGGCGACGGTGACGACCGTGAGCCCGGCCGCACGCGCGTACTCCAGGGCCTCGACGACCTCGCGCGGGTGCCGGGGCAGCGCGAAGCACAGCAGGGCCGTGGCCCCGGCGCGTACGGCGGCGTCGACGCGGTCCGTGAGCATGGAGCCGGCCTCGTCGAGGAGCCGGACGTCCGGGTGCACCTTGGCGGCGAAGTAGGCGAAGCCACGCGCCTGTGAGGAGGCGGCCCGCAGGCCGAGCACGGGCAGCGGGCGGGAGCGGGCGAGCAGCCGGCCGGCCCGCTCGACGGGCGCGGGGTCGGCGAGGAGGCCGGCGAGGTGCTTGAGGTTCTCGATCTCGGCGAGGACGGCCTGCTGGTACTCGTTGAGCTCCTCGTCCTCCCCCTCTGCCGCGCCGGGCTCGGGGGGCGCGACCTCGCGCAGATGGCGGCGGAGCGCCGGGTACCCGTCGAAGCCCAGGGCGACGGCGAAGCGGGTGACGGAGGGCTGGCTGACCCCGGCGAGCTCGGCGAGCTCGACGCTGGACAGGAAGGGCACGTCACCGGCGCGCCGCACCATGCAGTGGGCGATCCGCCGCTGTGTCGGCGTCAGCCGGTGCCCCTCGAAGAGCGCCTGCAGCCGACCGGCCGGGCTGTCGCTCATGCCGCCGCCCCCTCTCTCTCGCCTATTCACCCGCGAAGGGCCCTGCATAAGGATATGCAGGGGCTGCTCCGGAGAGAAGTGCGAGAGGGAAGCCCGCCCGGGAATCACGACACGGAGCCCGGCAGGCATCACGACACGGAGCCCGGCAGGCATCACGACACGGAGCCCGGCAGGCATCACGACACGGAGCCCGGCAGACGACGACAGGGAGCCCGGCAGGGCCCAACAGGCATCACGACCGGGAGCCCGACGGGCATCACGACCGGGAGCGCGGCAGAGCCGGAAGAAGTCGGCGCGGGGACCGCCGCACCCCCGGAACGGGGGGCGGGACGACGGCGGTCCCCGCGAGGACACGGGCCCGGGTCAGGGCCGGCCTCCGCGTCCGCGGCGTCGTCAGGAGTCCGGGAGCCGCTCCGGAAGTCCGTGACGCCGACGACAACCAATGTGCCGGACGCGTGTTAAGCGGGTGCTGCGCGTACGTGTCGCGCTCGTACCGATTGCGCGAACGCGCCCGCCGCACCCACCACGCCCGTCCGGGTAACTACTTCGCGCCGCCGTTGGCCAGGAAGGCCAGCAGGTCCTGACGGCTGACGACGCCGGTCGGCTTGCCCTCGACCAGGACGATCGCCGCGTCGGCGGCCTCGCCGAGGACGGACATCAGGTCGGCGACCGGCTCGCCGGAGCCGACCTGCGGCAGCGGCGCGCTCATGTGGCGCTCCAGCGGGTCCTCCAGGGAGGCGCGCTGGGCGAAGAGCGCGTCGAGCAGCTCGCGCTCGACGACCGAACCGACGACCTCCGCGGCCATCACGTCGGGGTGGCCGGCGCCGGGCTTCACGATGGGCATCTGGGAGACGCCGTACTCGCGGAGCACCTCGATGGCCTGGCCGACGGTCTCGTCCGGGTGCATGTGGACGAGGGAGGGCATGGTGCCGCCCTCCTTGTGGCGCAGGACGTCGGCGACGGTGGCCGTGGAGGTGTCCTCCAGGAAGCCGTAGTCGGCCATCCACTCGTCACTGAAGATCTTCGACATGTAGCCGCGGCCGGAGTCCGGCAGCAGGACGACGACGACGTCGTCCGGGCCGAGCTCCCTGGCGACCTCCAGCGCGGCCACGACGGCCATGCCGCAGGAGCCGCCGACGAGGAGGCCCTCCTCCTTGGCGAGGCGGCGGGTCATCTGGAACGAGTCCTTGTCGGACACGGCGACGATCCGGTCCGTGACGTTCCGGTCGTACGCGGTCGGCCAGAAGTCCTCGCCGACGCCCTCGACGAGGTACGGGCGACCTGAGCCGCCCGAGTAGACCGAGCCCTCCGGGTCGGCGCCGATGACCTGCACGGAGCCGCCGCTGGCCTCCTTGAGGTAGTTGCCGGTGCCGGAAATGGTGCCGCCGGTGCCGACGCCCGCGACGAAGTGGGTGATCTTCCCGTCCGTCTGCTCCCAGAGCTCGGGGCCGGTGGTCTCGTAGTGGGAGCGCGGGTTGTTCGGGTTGGAGTACTGGTCGGGCTTCCAGGCACCGGGCGTCTCACGGACGAGGCGGTCCGAGACGTTGTAGTACGAGTCCGGGTGCTCCGGGTCGACCGCGGTGGGGCAGACGACGACCTCGGCGCCGTACGCCCGCAGTACGTTGATCTTGTCGAGGGACACCTTGTCGGGGCAGACGAAGATGCACTTGTAGCCCTTCGTCTGCGCCACGATCGCCAGGCCGACGCCGGTGTTGCCGGACGTGGGCTCGACGATGGTTCCGCCGGGCTTGAGCTCACCGCTCTGCTCGGCCGCCTCGATCATCCGCAGGGCGATCCGGTCCTTGACCGAGCCTCCGGGGTTGAAGTACTCGACCTTGGCCAGAACGGTCGCCTGAATGCCCGCTGTGACGCTGTTGAGCTTCACCAGCGGGGTGTTGCCGACGAGGCTGATCATCGAGTCGTGGAATTGCACCGTAATCTCCGGGGTCTCCGTAATGGTGTGGCCAGCGTATGCGTAGTCGGAGCGGGTTACGGGGCAGTTAGTCCCTGAACGGCTTGAAGGAGGTGACGGCCCCATGTCGAGGGCGAGGGTGGCGCGGCGGATCGCGGCGGGTGCGGCGTACGGCGGCGGGAGCATCGGGCTGCTGGGTGTGGCGGCGGTGGGCGTCCTGCTGGCCGAGATGCAGATCGCGAAGCGGACGGTGGGCGGCGGCGCGGCCCCCCTCCCGCCGGGAGCGGACGGTCTCTACGGCCGCGCGTTCGGCACGGACGACCCGCTGCGGCTGGCCCTTCTGGGTGATTCCACGGCGGCGGGCCAGGGGGTCCGCCGCTCGGGCCAGACGCCGGGCGCGCTGCTCGCCTCGGGGCTCGCGGCGGTGGCGGAGCGGCCGGTGGTGCTGCGGAACGTGGCGCTCTCCGGTGCCCGCTCGGACGACCTGGAGCGCCAGGTGTCGCTGCTGCTGGCCCAGCCGCTCGGTCCGCCGGACGTCTGCGTGATCATGATCGGCGCGAACGACGTGACGCACCGGATGCCGCCGACGGAGTCGGTACGGCTCCTGGCCTCGGCGGTCCGGCGGCTGCGGACGGCCGGCGCGGAGGTGGTGGTCGGGACCTGCCCGGACCTCGGGACGATCGAGCCGGTCTACCAGCCGCTGCGCTGGCTGGCCCGGCGGGCCTCCCGGCAGCTGGCGGCGGCGCAGACGATCGTGGTGATCGAGCAGGGCGGGCGGACGGTGTCGCTGGGCGACCTGCTGGGGCCCGAGTTCGCGGCGAACCCTCGCGAGATGTTCGGGGTGGACAACTTCCACCCCTCGGCGGAGGGGTACGCGACGGCGGCGATGGCCGTGCTGCCGACGATGTGCGCGGTGCTGGGGGTGTGGCCGGAGACGGACCGCCTGGAACCGGCGCGTCGGGAGAACATGCTGCCGGTCGCGAAGGCGGCCGCGGAGGCGGCGAAGGAGGCGGGCACGGAGGTCACGGGCGCCCGCGCGCCCTGGGCCCTCCTGAAGCACCGCCGCAGGCGGCGTCTGCCGGTCGCGGCGGACGCGTCGCCGGAGGCGCAGGGGGAGGGCGCCACGGAGACCCCCGCCTCCACCAACTGAGCGCTCGCTTAGAAAAGAGGTCCGCATCACATGCCCAGGCCGGTGACCCCATGCGGTACGTACGGGTAACTTCCCTTTCAGTCCGCCCACTCCGCACCCTCATGGAGCCGTGATGCCCGAAGCCGTGATCGTCTCGACCGCCCGCTCGCCCATCGGCCGGGCCTTCAAGGGCTCCCTCAAGGACCTGCGGCCGGACGACCTCACCGCGACCATCGTCAAGGCCGCCCTGGCCAAGGTGCCGGAGCTCGACCCGCGCGACATCGACGACCTGATGCTGGGCTGCGGTCTGCCCGGCGGCGAGCAGGGCAACAACCTGGGCCGCATCGTGGCCGTGCAGATGGGCATGGACCACCTGCCGGGCTGCACCATCACCCGCTACTGCTCCTCCTCGCTGCAGACCTCCCGCATGGCGCTGCACGCGATCAAGGCCGGCGAGGGCGACGTCTTCATCTCGGCCGGTGTCGAGATGGTGTCCCGCTTCGTGAAGGGCAACTCGGACTCCCTGCCCGACACGCACAACCCCTTCTTCGCCGAGGCCGAGGCCCGTACCGCCGAGGTCGCCGCCTCCGAGGGCTCCACGTGGCACGACCCGCGCGAGGACGGCGTCGTCCCGGACGCGTACATCGCCATGGGCCAGACCGCGGAGAACCTGGCCCGCCTCAAGGGCATCAGCCGCCAGGAGATGGACGAGTTCGGCGTCCGCTCGCAGAACCTCGCCGAGCAGGCCATCAAGAACGGCTTCTGGGAGCGCGAGATCACCCCGGTGACGCTCCCGGACGGCACCGTCGTCTCCGCGGACGACGGCCCGCGCGCCGGTGTCACCCTGGAGGGCGTGCAGGGCCTCAAGCCGGTCTTCCGCCCCGACGGCCTGGTCACCGCCGCCAACTGCTGCCCGCTGAACGACGGCGCCGCCGCGCTCGTCATCATGTCGGACACGAAGGCCCGCGAGCTCGGCCTGACCCCGCTCGCCCGCATCGTCTCCACCGGCGTCTCCGGCCTCTCCCCCGAGATCATGGGCCTCGGCCCGGTCGAGGCGTCGAAGCAGGCCCTCAAGCGCGCCGGCCTGACCATCGGCGACATCGACCTGGCCGAGATCAACGAGGCCTTCGCGGCCCAGGTGATCCCGTCCTACCAGGACCTGGGCCTGGACCTGGACAAGGTGAACGTCAACGGTGGCGCCATCGCCGTCGGCCACCCCTTCGGCATGACCGGCGCCCGGATCACCGGCACGCTGATCAACAGCCTCCAGTTCCACGACAAGCAGTTCGGCCTGGAGACCATGTGCGTCGGCGGCGGCCAGGGCATGGCGATGGTGATCGAGCGGCTGAGCTGACCGACAGAGCGGGCGCGTGCCGCAGGGCCGAGCCCCGGGGCCGCGCGGCTGTCGCCGGACGGGGAGTGCGCCGGGGCGCGTCTCCTCGTACCGAGGGCTCCAACCGCACCGCGTCCGAGCCGTGACCGAATCTCCCCCAGGATGTGACCTACGTCCCGGGGGAGTTCGTTTTCCCAGGTCAGAACCGTTTCGGGACTAAACACCTGGCAGAAATACCTGTCCAATTCGTGACGTAATGCACTGACAGCGAGCCCCACCCCAGGACAAGCTGATGTAGAAGTCGGGGGATCGACTCGGAATCGGGAGTACGTCAGTGAGCGCCATGCCTCTTGCCCTGCTGCTGACCACGGCCGCTGCCACGGCCGTGGGCGCTGCCGCCCTGCACGCCGTCCATGGTCTCCGCAAGCAGGTCACCGACCTGCGGAGCGAACTGGCGGCCGGGCGCGGCGTCACCGTTCCCGCGGCCCGTGCCACGCCCGCCGCCGAGATACGGGCCGCGGTCGCGGAGGCGCTGGCCGAGGAGCGTGAGCGCGAGCTCGCCGAGGCGCGGGCCTTCTGGGCCGCGCAGGAGGCCCGGGACGCGGCCGACGCCCCGTCCCTGCTGGGCGGTCTCGGCGGCCCGGTCGACGACGGCACCTTCTTCGTCCCGCGCCAGGCCGACTTCGTGGGCCTCGAGGCGATGGCCCTGGAGGCCATGGAGGCGGAGGCGGCCGCGCTCGACGGCCCCGACGCGCTGGACCCGCTCGAATCGATCGACGCCCTGGAGGAGTACCCGGAGGACTCGGCCGAGCTGGCCGCGGCCCGCCGCCGGCACCCCTCGCACCCGGACTTCGTGCCGGTGCAGACCCCCGTCGTCACCGACCACGAGCGGACGGTGGCGCGCCTGGAGGAGCTGGCCGACACCGCCACCGCGCTGACCGACGTGCGTCCGGGTCCGCTCGGCACGCTCGACGTGTACGTCTTCGCGGACGGCACGACGCTCTGCATGACCCCGGGGCACCGCGAGACCGCGGAGCGCCTCGCGGACGCCCTGCGCTCCGGCCGCACGCCGGTGCTGCTCGGCGGCTCGGGCGTCTCGGGCGCCTTCGCTCTCACCTTCTCGTACGGCGAGGCGGACGACGAGAACGTCTACATCCTGGCGGACCGCGTCATCGCGTCCCTGTAAGGGCCTCTTCCAGGCCCCTCCACGCCCCTCCGGGCCGCTCGCGACCCCTGGAGGGCCTTTCCGAGGGCCCGCCCCGTGCCCGGCCCTCCTACAGGCCCGAGCTCTCCGCAGCCTCACGGACCAGCCCCACGGCCTCCGCCAGTTCCCCCTCGCGGGAGTCGGCCGGGGCCGTTCGCAGGATTTCGGCCAGATCGTTCCCGGCGACGACCAGCTGGTCGGCCACGGTGAAGACCCCCGCGTCCGGCATCGCCCTCGGCTCCCGCTCCGGGTCCTCCGCGCGCTGGGCGCGCACCGCGAGCTCGCGGGCGAGGGCAAGTCCCTCCGCCGCCGCACCGCGCTGGAGGCGGCTCTGCGGGGCGGCCCGCAGCCGGTCGGCGAAGCGTTCGACGGCGGCGGTCAGTTCACTCGTATCGCGCACCCCGCGACCCTACGCGCCGTCCCGGGCCTCTTGCCAACGGGCGAACACTTGGGCACGGTGACGTGAAGAAGTGCCAGGAGTACGAGGAGCACACGGTACGACGCGTCCGGAGGCGCCGATGTCCCACACATTCTCCGAAGAGACCCACCGCAACATGCTGGCCCGCATCCCGGGCCGCACCGGTCGTGAGATCGCCGACTGGATGCGCACCGTCGAGGAGGGCCCCTCCCTCCTCCGCTTCGAGGAGCGGGTGAGCTGGCTCCGCGGGGCCCACGAGCTGGCGTACGGCCACGCGAAGGCGATCCTGCACGAGTACGACCTGCGGCGGGCGGCCCGGAGACTGCTCTGAGGTCCGGGAACCACCTCGTCCGACGGGGAAGGGCCGGAGCACCGTCCCCCGTCCCGACACGGGAACGCGGAAGGGCCCGCCCGGCGCGAAGCCGGACGGGCCCTTCCCCCCGAGTCGGGACGCGTCAGTCGTCGCCCTGCAGGATCGACAGCAGACGCAGCATCTCCAGGTAGATCCACACCAGGGTCATGGTGAGACCGAAGGCGGCCAGCCAGGCCTCCTCGCGCGGCGCGCCGTAGGTCACGCCGTCCTCGACCTGCTTGAAGTCGAGGGCGAGGAAGCAGGCACCGAGGATGATGCCGATGACACCGAAGAGGATGCCGAGGCCACCGCTGCGGAAGCCGAGGCCGTCACCGCCGGCGAAGACGGCGAACAGCAGGTTGGTCACCATGAGGAGCATGAAGCCCATCGCGGCGGCCATCACGAAGCCGTAGAAGCGCCGGTTGACCCGGATCCAGCCCATCTTGTAGGCGATCAGCACGCCGGCGAAGACCGCCATCGTGCCGAGGACCGCCTGGATGACCACGCCGTCGGCGATGTACGTCGAGACGGCGGCCGAGATCACTCCGAGGAAGACGCCCTCGAAGGCCGCGTAGCCCAGGATGAGCGCCGGCGACGGCTTGCGCTTGAAGGACTGCACGAGCGACAGCACCAGGGCGACCAGGGCGGCGCCGATGGCGATGCCGTAGGACTTGCCCAGGTTGGCGGGGTCGACCGGCAGGAGCAGCCAGGACAGCACGGCGGTGAGCACGACCGTGCCGAGCGTCATGGCCGTACGGCTCACGACGTCGTCGATCGTCATCACGTTGCCGCGGGCCTGCTGCGGGGCGCCGAGCTGCGTGTCCTGCGGGGCGTACGGGTTGGTGGCGTACGGGTTGGTCGCACCCTCGGCATACGGGTTGCCGGTGGCGTACGGGTTGGTTCCGACGGCGGGGCCCCCGGCCTGCGGCTGCTGGCCGTTGAAGCCCGCGGTGCCGTTGTCGCGGCTGAACCCCCGTCGCGAGAAGACCGGGTTGCTGCTCCTCATCTCACTCCTCCATGGCGTGCCGCATGCGCGCGGCCTCGCGTCAAGAGTAATGCGTAGGCAAAAGAAACTCTCTAGTGCTCGGGGAGGATCTTTTCCCGTACGTTTTTGATCTTCGCGCGGGCCGGCGAGGCGGCTCGCGAGGGCTCGCGCGTGAAGTGAGGGGCTTCGCCGGGCCACAGGTGTGACACCTGGGGCCCGGGTGGTGCCCGGAACCGGACTCGAACCGGTACGGCCCGAAGGCCAGCGAGGTTTAAGCTCGCCGTGTCTGCATTCCACCATCCGGGCGTCGCGAAGCTCCGCGTTGGCACATGAGCCTATCGGGGCGCTTCCCTCGTTCAGCGGAACATCCTCCCGATGTTGTCTTACTTTATTGACGTCTGAGGGTGCGTCAGTGCAGGTGAGAGCCGTTTCGCCGAACTGTGACAGGGGTCGCAGGCGCAAAGCCGCACCCCCTGGAATGACGAAAAGTCGTCGCACGTGTGTCACCTCGGCGTGAAGCCCTCTCTCAGGGACGCCGTCATACCTCAGGAGGAGGGTCGGGAGCCCCGGTCCGACTCGAGACTGCCTCGGGAACGGGCATGTGGGCGGACGATCCGAGCGCGAACGCCCGACACGATGGAGGGGTTCCCACAGAAGCCCCGCAGTGACAGGAGTCCCTCGTGACCACCACCCCCACCGTGTCCCGCGCCACCGCGGTGGCCGCCCGCGCCACGGATCTCTCGAAGGTCTACGGACACGGCGAGACCCAGGTGGTCGCGCTCGATCACGTCACCGTGGACTTCCGCCAGGGCGAGTTCACCGCGATCATGGGCCCCTCCGGCTCCGGCAAGTCGACGCTCATGCACTGCGTCGCCGGCCTCGACTCCTTCTCCTCCGGCTCGGTCCGGATCGGCGAGACGGAGCTCTCCACCCTGAAGGACAAGCAGCTCACCCAGCTGCGCCGGGACAAGATCGGCTTCATCTTCCAGGCCTTCAACCTGCTGCCGACGCTGACGGCCCTGGAGAACATCACGCTGCCGATGGACATCGCCGGCCGGAAGCCCGACAAGCAGTGGGTCCAGCAGGTCATCGACATGCTCGGGCTCTCCGCCCGGCTCAGCCACCGTCCCACCGAGCTCTCCGGCGGCCAGCAGCAGCGCGTGGCCGTGGCCCGCGCCCTCGCCTCCCGCCCCGAGATCATCTTCGGTGACGAGCCCACCGGAAACCTGGACTCCCGCTCGGGCGCCGAGGTCCTCGGCTTCCTGCGCAACTCGGTCCGCGAGCTCGGCCAGACCGTCGTCATGGTCACCCACGACCCGGTCGCCGCCTCCTACGCGGACCGGGTGATCTTCCTCGCCGACGGCCGGATCGTCGACGAGATGCTGCACCCGACGGCGGACGGCGTGCTCGACCGCATGAAGGCCTTCGACGCCAAGGGCCGCACGAGCTGACGCCGTAGCGCCGGAACCGGACCCGCACCGGTACGGCCCGCGCCTCGCGCTCCCGCCCGCCGCCCCTCCCTTCCTCCAGGACACACCCATGTTCCGTACCGCCCTGCGCAACGTCCTCGCGCACAAGGCGAGACTGCTGATGACCGTCCTCGCCGTGATGCTCGGCGTGGCCTTCGTCTCCGGCACCCTCGTCTTCACCGACACCCTCTCCAACGCCTTCCGCAACCAGTCGGCGAAGAGCTACGACGACGTCGCCGTCGCCGTCGAGATGTACCCGTCCGCCGAGGAGGCCCGGAAGACCCCCGGGCTCTCCCAGCAGGTCGTCGACGACGTCGCGAAGCTCGACGGGGTCGCCTCCGTCTCCCCCCGCGTCGACGGCTTCGCCGGTGTCCCCGACAAGGACGGCAAGCTGATCGGCGTCGGCTGGTCCAACAAGGGCACCAACTTCGCCCCCGGCAAGGACGGCAAGGACCGCTCGTACGCCTTCACCTCCGGGAACGGCCCGGCCTCGGCCGGGCAGATCGCGCTCGACAAGGACACCGCCGACAAGGGCGGCTACAAGGTCGGTGACACCGTCCGCGTCGCCACCAACGGGCCGGTGAAGGAGTACGAGCTCTCCGGTGTCTTCACCACCGAGGACGGCGCCGTCAACGCCGGCGGCAGCCTGGTCGTCTTCGACAGCGCCGTCGCCCAGAAGCTCTACCTGAAGCCCGGCTACTTCCAGAACCTGACCGTCACCGCCACCCCCGGCGCCGACGCGGAGAAGCTCCGCGACGAGGTCCTGAAGGTCGTCCCGAAGGCCGCCACCGCGCAGACCGGCAAGGCCCTCGCCGACCAGCAGGCCAAGGACATCGAGTCCGGCCTCGGCGCGCTCAACCAGGTCCTGCTCGGCTTCGCGGGCATCGCGCTCTTCGTCGGGATCTTCCTGATCTCCAACACCTTCACCATGCTGGTCGCCCAGCGCACCAAGGAACTGGCGCTGATGCGCGCCGTCGGCGCCTCGCGCAAGCAGATCACCCGTTCCGTCCTCGCCGAGGCCGGTCTGGTCGGCCTGGTCGCCTCGGCCGTCGGTTACGTGCTCGGCATCGGTCTGGCCGTCTCGCTCCGCTCGGCCATGAGCGCCTTCGACATGAAGATCCCGGCCGGTGACCTCGTCCTCGGCACCACCCCGGTCCTCACCGCCTTCCTCGTCGGTGTCCTGATCACGATGTTCGCCGCCTGGCTGCCCGGCCGCCGCGCCGCGAAGATCCCGCCGGTCGCCGCCATGAGCAGCGTCCACGCCACCGCGAGCACCAAGTCGCTCGTCGTCCGGAACTCCATCGGCGCGGCGTTCACCGCCCTCGGTGCCGTGCTCATCGTGCTCGGCGCCGGCCAGGGCGGCGACGACGGCCGCATGCTGATCGCGGGCGGCGCGTTCCTCACCCTCATCGGTGTGATCGTGCTGATCCCGTTCCTGTCCCGGCCCGTGATCGCCGTGATCCGCCCGGTCTTCGTGAACCTCTTCGGGGTCTCCGGCAAGCTCGCCGGCCTCAACGCGGTCCGCAACCCGCGCCGCACCGGCGCCACCGCCTCCGCGCTCGCCATCGGTCTGACCCTGGTCACCGGTCTCTCGGTGCTCGGCGCCACGGTCGGCTCGGCCCTGGACAAGATGACGACCGACCAGATCAAGGCCGACTACATGGTCTCGATGGCCAGCGGCACCAGCCTCAGCCAGGAGGCCCTGACGGCCCTGGAGAAGGCCCCGGGCGTCACCGCGGTCTCCCCGCAGCAGAACGGCGCCTTCGAGCTCAAGGGCTCGTTCGTCTCGGCCTCCGGCGTCACCCCCGGCGACATCGAGAAGGTCCTCAAGCTCGACGTGGTGAACGGCTCGATGGCCTCCCTCGGCCAGGGCAGGATCGCCGTCGACGACAAGACCGCCGCCACGCGCGGCCTGAAGGTCGGCGACACCGTCCCCGTCGAGTGGCTCGACAAGCAGAAGGGCAAGCTGACCGTCGGAGCGGTCTACAAGGGCAGCGAGTTCGTCTCGCCGGTCCTGATCGACACCAAGCTGGTCAGCGCGCACGACCACGAGGCGGGCATCCAGCAGATCTTCGTCTCGACGGAGGGCGGCCCGAGCGCTGCCCACGAGAAGGCCCTGTCGAAGGCCATGGGCGACAACCCGGCGATCACGGTGATGGACCAGAAGGACATCCGTGACCTCTTCGGCGGCCAGATCAACATGCTCCTGAACATCGTCTACGGTCTGCTCGCGATGGCCCTGGTGATCGCGGTCCTCGGTGTCGTCAACACCCTGGCCATGTCGGTCTTCGAGCGTCAGCAGGAGATCGGCATGCTGCGGGCGATCGGCCTCGACCGGCGCCGGGTGAAGCGGATGGTCCGTCTGGAGGCCGTGGTCATCTCGGTGTTCGGCGCGGTCGTCGGCATCGGCCTCGGCTCCTTCCTCGGCTGGGCGATCGGCGAGACCTTCAAGAACAGCCTGCCGGGCTACTCCCTGGTCCTGCCCTGGGACCGGATCGGGATCTTCCTGGTCCTGGCCGCCCTGGTCGGTGTCCTCGCCTCCCTGTGGCCGGCCCGGAGCGCGGCCAGGCTGAACATGCTCGCCGCCATCAAGGCCGAGTAGCACGACGGCCGCGGCCGTACGCCGAAGGGCCGGTCCCCCACCCGGGGGCCGGCCCTTCGGCGTACGTCAGGCCTTCTCGTTCCAGACCCGCGGCCGCAGCGCCGTGCCGCTCTCCCCCGACACCGGGGTCTTCACGGCGAGGAACTGGTTCACGCCGATCCGGTTGCGCTCGAAGGAGACCGCCGAGGCCGCCATGTAGAGCCGCCAGATCCTCGCCCGGCCCGGCGAGGTGAGCCGGACCGCCCGGTCCCACCCGCGCTCCAGGTTGGCCACCCAGCGGCGCAGGGTGAGGGCGTAGTGCTCGCGGATCGCCTCCACGTCCCTGACCTCGAAGCCGGCGTCCTCCAGGGTGCTCAGCGTGCGGCCCATGGGGGCGAGTTCGCCGTCGGGGAAGACGTACGCGTCGATGAAGGCGTCGACCTCGTACGTCTCCTCGTCGGGCTCGGGGCGCCGCGAGATCTGGTGGTTGAGGAGCCGTCCGCCGGGCTTGAGGAGCCCGTACAGGATGTCGGCGTACTCCCGGTACCGGACGGCGCCGACGTGCTCGGCCATGCCGATCGAGGAGATCGCGTCGTACGGGCCGTCCGGGACGTCCCGGTAGTCCTGGACGCGGATCTCGATCAGCTCGGTCAGGCCCTCGTCGGCGATCCGCTTGCGGGCGTACGCGGCCTGTTCCCGGGAGAGGGTGATGCCGACGACCCTGGCCCCGTACTCCCGGGCGGCGTGGAGGGCCATGGAGCCCCATCCGCAGCCCACGTCGAGGAGCCGGTCGCCCTCCTTCAGGTTCAGCTTGCGGGCGATCAGGTCCAGCTTGTCGCGCTGGGCGTCCTCCAGGGTCGCGTCGGGGCCGTCGGAGGCCCAGTACGCGCACGAGTAGACCATCGACGGGCCGAGGACCAGCTCGTAGAAGTCGTTGCCCACGTCGTAGTGGTGACTGATCGCCTGCTTGTCGCGGCGCCGGGTGTGCCGGCCGCCGCTGCGGCCGCGCATCTCCTCGGCCGGCGGCTGCGGCGGCAGCGGCGGACCGGCCAGTCTGAGCAGGGCGCCGGCGGCGGCGCGCAGCCGCGGGTCGCGCGCGGACGCGAGCAGCCCCCTGGTGTCCTCGGTCCGCTCCCAGAGCAGGCCCGAGAGCCCGTCCAGAAGCTCGTACAGGTCTCCCTCGACGTCCAGCTCCCCGGCCACCCAGGCGCGGGCCAGGCCCAGTTCGCCGGGCTTCCAGATCATCCTCCGCAGGGCGCGGCGATCGCGGACGATCAGGACGGGGCCGCCCACTGGTCCGGCTTCACTGCCGTCCCAGGCTCGCAGTCGGACCGGGAGCGGTCCGCCCAGCAGCTCCTCTGCGAGAGTCGTCAGCCGCGACGCGGCGTCGGCCATGGTGCACACCTCCGTGATCTCGTGCCCCAGAAATGCTCGTCACCAAGGGAACACCGTCCGTAGGCGTTTGCAGTCCCGGCACAGCGCAATCAGTCGGCAAAACACGCGAAGGGCCGTCCGCACCACGGATGGCGGACGGCCCTTTTACGGCCTTGCGTGTACTGCTGGTACTGCTGGTACTGCTGGTACTGCGTGTGCTGCTGGTACTGCGTGTGCTGCTTAGGAGGCCTTGGCCTTCTCCTGCACCGGGGCGGCCGGCGCGGGGGCGGGCTTGGCGGCCTCGTAGAACTCCTCGCGCGGCGTCTCGATGGCGCCGAGGGAGACGACCTCACGCTTGAGGAACATCGCGAGGGTCCAGTCGGCGAAGACGCGGATCTTGCGGTTCCAGGTGGGCATCGCCATGCCGTGGTAGCCACGGTGCATGTACCAGGCGAGACGGCCCTTGAGCTTGATCTTCACCTTGCCCATGACGATCATCGCGACGCCCTTGTGCAGGCCGAGGCCGGCCACCGCGCCCTTGTTGGCGTGGCTGTACTCCTTCTGCGGGAAGCCGCGCATGCCGGCCACCACGTTGTCGCCGAGGACCTTGGCCTGGCGCAGGGCGTGCTGGGCGTTCGGCGGGCACCAGGCGTTCGGGTTGCCCGCCTTGCGGCCGACCATGTCCGGGACCTGGGCGTTGTCGCCCGCGGCCCACGCGTAGTCGAGACCGTTGATCTGGAGCTTCTCGTTGCAGTCCACGTGGCCGCGGGGGCCGAGCGGCAGACCGAAGCGGGAGAGCGCCGGGTTCGGCTTCACGCCGGCGGTCCACACGATCGTGTTGGAGTCGACCTCAAGGCCGTTCTTCAGCACGACGTGGCCGTCGACGCAGGAGTCCATGGAGGTCTCGAGGTAGATCTCGATCCCGCGGCTCTCCAGGTGCTCCTTGCCGTACTGGCCGAGCTTGGGGCCCACCTCGGGGAGGATCTTGTCGGCCGCGTCGACCAGGACGAAGCGCATGTCCTCGCGCGAGACGTTCTGGTAGTACTTCGCGGCGTCCCGGGCCAGGTCCTCGACCTCGCCGATGGTCTCCGCGCCGGCGAAGCCGCCGCCCACGAAGACGAAGGTCAGCGCCTTGCGGCGGACCTCCTCGTCGGTGGTCGAGTCGGCCTTGTCGAGCTGCTCGAGGACGTGGTTGCGCAGGCCGATGGCCTCCTCGATGCCCTTCATTCCGATGCCCTGCTCGGCGAGGCCGGGGATCGGGAAGGTACGGGAGACGGCGCCCATCGCGATGACGAGGTAGTCGAAAGGCAGCTCGTACGCCTCGCCGACGAGCGGCGCGATCGTGGCGACCTTGCGGTCCTGGTCGATGGTGGTGACCCGGCCGGTGAGCACCTCGGCTCCACGCACGACGCGTCGCAGCGGGACGACGACGTGGCGCGGCGAGATGCTGCCGGCGGCGGCTTCGGGGAGGAAGGGCTGGTAGGTCATGTACGACCGCGGGTCGACGACCGTGACGGTCGCCTCCGCGTAGCGCATCTTCTTGAGGATGCGCCGAGCTGCGTACAGGCCTACGTACCCGCCGCCTACTACGAGGATCCTGGGACGCTCCGTGGTGCTCATGAGATCGAGTATCCACCCCTCCTGAGGGGGGTGCTCGTGCGCCCCTTCACAAGGTCTCCGGACACCTCTGCTACACTCCGCCGCCCACGTGATCCATGTCATGGTGCTGCAAAGGAACCGGGGTGCGGGGGCGAACGTTGTTCACCCCTTGTGAACTGGCCTGGAGAGCCCCCGTTAACGCTGAACCACGGGACCCGTTCACGCGATGGAAACATCGAGCGAATCGACCCCCGCGCCTGCGAAAGGGCCCTGAGGCGCCACCCGGAGGGCCCAAAGACCCCCCTCGGGCGCCATCGGGGCCCTTTTCCTTGTGAAGAACTTCACGAACTTTCCGGACGACACCTCGCCGGAGGGCCCTCACAGGCACTCATAGTCGCCCGCTATGGAGATCATCGGCGCCTCTCATGCGCCGACGAGCGGCTCCCCCTCCCCACCTCCACGCCGGCGAGCGCCACCTCCAGCACGTGCACGATCCCGGAGTTGAGGGACCGCCTGGCGAACCACCCGAAGGCCGCCGATCGACTTCGGCGGCCCAGCGGGGTCCTCTCGTTTCGAGAGGACTGACGTCAAGCCACGGACAGGGCGATCCCGTCGAGGATGTCGTGCTCACTGACGACGACCTCGTGGGCTCCGACCCGCTCGACGATCTCCCTCAGGACGATCGCGCCGGCGATGATCACGTCGACCCGGCCGGGGTGGATGACGGGGATCGCCGCCCGCTCCGCGTGCGTGGAGGCGAGCAGCCGGTCGGTGACCTCGGTGACCTGGGCGGCGGAGATCCGGGCGTGGTGGATCTTCTCGGAGTCGTACTCCGGGAGCCCGAGAGCGATGGCGGCGACCGTGGTGACCGATCCGGCGAGCCCGACGAGGGTCTCGGCGCTGTCGATCGGGACGGTCTCGGCCGCCAGGTCGAGCGCGGCCCGGACGTCGGCGCGGATCGCGTCGGCCTCCTCGGCGGTCGGCGGGTCGTGCCGGACGTGCCGCTCGGTGAGCCGGACGCAGCCGATGTCGACGGAACGGGCGGCCTCGACGTGCCGGTTGCCGACGACGAACTCGGTCGAGCCGCCGCCGATGTCCACGACCAGACGGCGGTCGTCCCCGTGCAGCTCGCCGGTGGCGCCGGTGAAGGAGAACGCGGCCTCCTGGTCGCCGGTGATCACCTCGGGCTCGACGCCGAGGATCTCCACGACCCCGTTCACGAAGTCCGCGCGGTTCTCGGCGTCGCGGGAGGCGGAGGTGGCGACGAAGCGCAGCTTCTCGGCGCCCAGCCCCTTGATGACCTCGGCGTACGCGCGGCAGGCGGCGAAGGTCCGCTCCAGGGCCTCGGGGGCGAGCCGGCCGGTCTTGTCGACGCCCTGTCCGAGCCGGACGATCGTCATCCGCCGGTCCAGCTCGATCAGGTCACCCGTATCGGGGTGGACGTCGGCGACGAGGAGGCGGATGGAGTTCGTGCCGCAGTCGATTCCGGCGACCCGGGTCACTCCGCCCCCTCCTTCGTCTTCTCGCCCTGGTCCGCGCACGGGGTGACGCAGGCGCCCTTCGCCCACCACTCGGGCAGCATCGCGAGCGCCTCGTCGCCGAAGGGGTTCACACCCGGTCCGGCGGCCAGCGAGTGGCCGACGAGGACGTGCAGGCACTTCACGCGGTCCGGCATGCCGCCGGCGCTCGGGAAGCCCTCCAGCACCTCGATGGCGTCACGGCGCGCGATGTAGTCCTCGTGCGCGGCCCGGTAGGCGGCGGCGAGCTCCGGGTCGGTGGCGAGCCGGGCCTGCATCTCCTTCATGACCCCGTTGGCCTCCAGGGTCCCGATGGCCGAGGCCGCCCGGGGGCAGGTCAGGTAGTACGTGGTCGGGAACGGCGTGCCGTCGGGGAGCCGGGGCGCGGTCTCGACGACGTCCGGGTTGCCGCACGGGCAGCGGTGCGCGATGGCGCGCAGGCCGCGGGGCGGCCGGCCGAGCTGGAGCTCGAAGGCGGCGATGTCCCGCTCGGTGGGCTCGGTGCGTTCGGTCTGCGGAGGGGGCGTTTCCATGTCTGCCTTGCTCGTCTGGTGCGGAGGAGGGGTCAGGGGCGGTCGGCGTGGTCGACGCCGTCCCAGAGGTTGTCGTACCAGGGGCGGTCCGCCGCGCCCTGGTCGCCGCGGGGCCGTTGCTCCGCGGCGGGGTCGTTCACGGTGAAGCCGGTCTCGCCGGGCAGCAGGTAGTGGAGGTGCTCGCGGGCGAGGCGGCGGACGTAGGCCGGGTCCTGGAGACGGGCCTTCTCGTCCCTGAGTTCCTCGACCCGGCGGGCGGCCTCGGCGGCCCTGCGCTCCTGCTCGGCGATCTCGCCCTGCTGGGAGACGTAGCTCCGCATCGGGTAGGCGAGCGCCACGACGAGGGAGCAGACGACCAGGGCGAGGAAGGCCGCGCGGCCGGTGAGCCGGGAGCGGCGGGCCTGGCGGCGGGTCTGGGAGCGGTAGACACGGGCGGCGGTCTGCTCGCCGAGCAGTCTGATCCGGGTCGCGGTGGAGAACCGGTCCCGGTCCTTCGCGGCCATGTCGTGTCGCCTCCCCTGTTCACGCGGACGTCCCCGCACACGGTACGGGACCGAGTACGGGGACGTACGGAAGCTGCCCTGCGGAGGGGCTCAGCCGTTGATCAGCCCTGTGGGGTGATCAGCCCTTGAAGCGCGGGAAGGCGCTGCGGCCGGCGTAGACCGCGGCGTCGTCGAGGATCTCCTCGATGCGCAGCAGCTGGTTGTACTTGGCGACACGGTCCGAGCGGGCCGGGGCGCCGGTCTTGATCTGACCGCAGTTCACGGCGACCGCGAGGTCGGCGATGGTGACGTCCTCGGTCTCGCCGGAGCGGTGGGACATCATGCACTTGAAGCCGTTGCGCTGGGCGAGCTCGACGGCGTCGAGGGTCTCGGTCAGCGAGCCGATCTGGTTGACCTTGACCAGGAGGGCGTTCGCGGTGCCCTCCTCGATGCCGCGGGCCAGGCGCTCCGGGTTGGTGACGAAGAGGTCGTCGCCGACGATCTGGACCTTGGAGCCCAGCTTGTCGGTGAGGACCTTCCAGCCGGCCCAGTCGTCCTCGTACAGCGGGTCCTCGATGGAGACCATCGGGTACGCGGAGACGAGCTCCTCGTAGTACTCGGTCATCTCGGCGGCCGAGCGGGACTTGCCCTCGAACTCGTACTTGCCGTCCTTGTAGAACTCGGACGCGGCCACGTCGAGCGCGAGCGCGACGTCGGAGCCCGGGGTGTAGCCGGCCTCCTTGATGGCCTCGACGATGAGGTCCAGGGCGGCGCGGTTCGACTCGAGGTTCGGCGCGAAGCCGCCCTCGTCGCCGAGGCCGGTGGAGAGGCCCTTGCGCTTCAGCACGGCCTTGAGGGTGTGGTAGATCTCGGCGCCCCAGCGGAGGGCCTCGGAGAAGGACTCCGCGCCGATCGGGGCGATCATGAACTCCTGGATGTCCACGTTGGAGTCGGCGTGCGACCCACCGTTGAGGATGTTCATCATCGGAACGGGCAGCAGGTGCGCGTTCGGTCCGCCGAGGTAGCGGAAGAGCGGGAGGTCCGAGGCCTCGGACGCGGCGTGCGCGACGGCGAGGGAGACGCCGAGGATGGCGTTGGCGCCGAGGGAGCCCTTGTTCTCGGTGGCGTCCAGGTCGAACATGGCCTGGTCGATCAGGCGCTGCTCGGTGGCGTCGTAGCCGACGAGCTCCGGGCCGATCTGCTCGATGACGGCGAGGACGGCCTTCTCGACACCCTTGCCCAGGTAGCGGTTCGGGTCACCGTCGCGAAGCTCGATGGCCTCGAACGCACCGGTGGAGGCGCCGGACGGAACAGCAGCACGACCGGTGCTGCCGTCGTCGAGGCCGACCTCGACCTCGACCGTGGGGTTGCCTCGGGAGTCCAGGATTTCCCGGGCTACGACGACGTCGATGGACGGCACGAGCATCTCCTTTTTGGGATGTGACGCTGGATGTGACGCAAGGTCGGTGCAGGGTCGCTTGGCCTTGCGACAAGAGCCTAACCGGCTCGGGGGCTCCGGCCAGCCGGGCGCCCGCCCCCTGGGACGAAAAAGGACCCAAGGGCATGCATCCCGGGACGAAGGGCCCCAGATCTACCGGCCGGTAACAGCACCGACCGTCCGGTCCCTGCCGTGAGCCCTCCCCTTGAGCACCTCCGTACGCCCTCCGGAAACGGGGGAACCCCGGCCCGACGCGCACGGGGGATGGGCGCGCCGGGCCGGGGTGGTCACCGCGGGAGGGTCGGAGGGGCCGCGCGAGCCGCCGGACTCACGCGGGCCGCCGGGCTCACTTCAGGTGAAGCTGCTGGCCCGGGTAGATGAGGTCGGCGTTCTCGACGACGTCCTTGTTCAGCTCGAAGAGCTTGGCCCAGCCACCCTTGACGCCGTGCGCCTGGGCGATCTTGCTGAGGGTGTCGCCGGTGACGACCTTGTACTCGCCGTCACCCTTCTTGACCTTCTTGCCGGTCGGGGTGGTGACGGTCTTCTTCGCGGCGGCCTGCGGAGCGGCCTGCTGCTGCGTGGCCTTCTTCGGGGCCTGGCGCTGCTCGCTGCGGGTGGTCGGCTGCTCGGCCTTCCGCTCCTGCTGCTGCGGCTGGGTGCTCTGCTGGGGCGCGCTCTCGGCGGCGCCACCATCGTACGAGGCGCCGGAGAGGCCCACGCCACAGGACGGCCAGGCGCCCTTGCCCTGGCCCGCGAGGACCTTCTCGGCGATGGCGATCTGCTGGGACTTCGACGCCTGGTCGGCGGTCGAGGCGTAGGCGGTGCCGCCGTACGCGGCCCAGGTGGAGGCCGAGAACTGCAGGCCGCCGTAGTAGCCGTTGCCCGTGTTGATGGACCAGTTGCCGCCGGACTCGCACGCGGCGACGCGGTCCCACTCGGCGGCCGTGGCGGCCGAGGCGGTGCCCGCGGTCATCAGCGGGGCGGCCACGGCGACACCGGTGACGCCGACGAGCGCGGCGACCTGGGTGGCCTTGGAGGGACGACGGTGTTTGCCCTTGCCGGAAAACAGCATGGAGATTCTCCTCACCGACGCCTGTGAGGTGAGCTGTCGGGTTCGGGCCGGAAAGTTGCCCGGCCGCGCGTCCTAGCGCGCGGCTTCACCCCAAGCCGTTCGCCGGCCGTCTGTCTCAACGGCCGGGACCGGCACTTACCTTGGGTCCCCCACTCCTGCCTTCGGCGCTTGCGCGACGACGATTCCCATCGGCCGACGGCAGGATTCGGCGTTTCGGTCGACGGGGCCCGCGGTGGCGAGCGGTGACGACCGTAGACACAGACCCACCGGAAGTTCAAAGAGGCGTATTGCGGAAATATCGCCCCTACTTGCCTTCCGGCGGGGGTTGTTTGTGCAGGTGAGAGGCGACAGAAGCAAAGTTTGCGGGCGTGACACGCCAGTTGGGACGAAGAGACCCATGTCTCACTTGCCCAGAACCGGACATACGCCCCCGAATCACTTCGCCGGCGTGATCGAACCGTTCGTCAGGTCGAGGGCCTGACCAGGGAGGATGAGGTCCGGATCGAGGCCCACGGTCTGCCGGTTGGCGTCATAGAGGGCGGTCCAGCCTCCGGGGAGTTCGTTCTCCTGTGCAATGTCGGACAGATTGTCGCCCGGCTGTACGAGGTAGGAGCCCGACTTGCCCTGACTGTCCGTTGCGTCCGATTCCTTCGACGCGTCAGCCGGAGCCTTGTCCAGGGGGTTTTCGGTCAGCTTGTTGGTGGATGAAGCGTGTCTACCCGATTCGAGGGAACTGTCCGGGTTGCCGCTTTCCTCCGGGGCGGCGTCGCCCCGGTGCTTCCCGGTTCCGGGAGTGGCGGGCGACACGTCGTCCGTCGGCCCGCCGGGCGTGGTGGCCCCCGGTGCGCCGGGCGTACCGGGCGCAAGGGACTCATCGGGCGTAAGGGACTCATCGGGCGTGCCCGGTGTGGTGGGCACGGTCGGGTGGCCCGGATCCGTCGACACCGAGGGGCTCGCCGGGGTGGTCGGCGTGACGGGAGCGGTCGGCGAGACGGGCGTGGCGGGAGCGGTGGGCGAAGCCGTTTCCGTGGCCTTCTTCGCGTCCTTGGACTCCTTCGCCTCCTCCGAGGACCCCTCGGAGGTCCCGGGAAGGCCGGAGGTCCAGTTCGACTCGGGAACCGGTCCCGTGGGGGCCGTGGGGACGCTCGCGGGGCCGGGGTCCACGCCGGGCGACGTGCCGTCGTTCGTCAGGCCGGCGATCGGCGCGCAGGTGGCCCACTCGGTGGAGCCCTTGGCAAGGGCCTTCTCGGCCACCGCGATCTGCTGGGCGCGACTGGCCAGGTCGGGGCTGGGCGCGTAGGTCAGGCCGCCGTTCCGCTCCCAGCTGTCCTGGGTGAACTGGAGCCCGCCGTACATGCCGTTGCCGAAGTTGGCGCTCCACTGGCCGCCGGACTCGCACTCGGCGACGCGGTCCCACGTGGCGGCGTCGGCGGCGGAGGCGGACCCGGTGGCGAGCAGCGGCAGCGCCATGGCGGAGCCGGTCACGCCCGCGGCGACGACGATTGCGGGGGCCTGACGGGGGCGACGGTGACGTCCGTTCCCGGAACGCATAGGAGCGCCTTTCGCGTGACGACTGTGTGGACGACCCGAGTTGCCGACGTGGCCGAATTACTCAACCACGTTGACGAACCGAGCTGACGGGGAAGGTAGCCGTATTCGAACGCTCATCACAAGTCGATGCACCCGCGATCACGTGAAGATCACAGTTCTGACGAATCGTCACTTCGTGGAGGTCGTGCGGAAGGGGAGAACTCCACCGGAAGCGTGCGCAATCCGCGCATGATGAGCCCTCCGCGCCACCGCAGTTCCTCCGGATCGGCGGCAAGTCGCAGGTCCGGCAGCCGAGTCAGCAGAGTGGCGAGCGCGGTCTGTCCTTCGAGCCGCGCGAGCGGCGCGCCCAGGCAGTAGTGGATGCCGTGCCCGTACCCGAGGTGCTGGTTGTCGCGCCGGGCCAGGTCCAGGGTGTCCGGCCCGTCGAACCGCTCCGGGTCCCGGTCCGCGGCGGCGAGCACCACGAGGACGGGGTCGCCCGCCGGGATGTCCTGCCCGCCGATGGTCAGCGGCTCGGTCGCGTACCGCCAGGTGGCCATCTCCACCGGCCCGTCGTACCGCAGCAGCTCCTCGATCCCGGTCTCCAGGAGCCCGGTCTCCCCCGCCGCGACCGACGTCTGGAGCAGCTCGCGCTGCGCGGGGTGCCGCAGGAGCTGGTACATGCCGTTGCCGATGAGGTTGACCGTCGTCTCGAAGCCGGCGAAGAGAAGGATGAAGGCCATGGCGGCGGCCTCGTTCTCGGTGAGGTGCTCGCCGTGGTCGGAGGCCTTGATGAGCCCCGAGATGAGGTCGTCGGCCCCTTCTTGCCGCAGGCCCTCCCGCTTGCGGTGGATCAGCTCGGCGAGATAGCCGCGCATCTTCTTCACCGACCGCGCGACCCCGCCGCGCGGGCCGCCGCCGTGCCGGATCATCATCCCGGCCCAGTCGCGGAAGTCGTCCTGGTCCTCCTCGGGCACGCCGAGCAGGTCGCAGATCGCGTAGATGGGGAGCGGGAAGGCGAACTCGTGGATGAGGTCCGCGCTCCCCTTCTCCACGAAGGCGTCGATGAGCCGGTCGGTCAGCTCCTGCACGCGCGGGGTGAACTCGGCGACGCGGCGCGGGGTGAAGGCCTTCGAGACGAGCCGCCGCAGCCGGGTGTGGTCCGGCGGGTCGATGTTGAGCAGATGCGTCATCAGCTCGGCCTTGCGCTCGCCCGGGATGCCCGTCTTCCCCCTGGCGTGCGGGGACTCGTCGTGGTGGGCGGGGTTCTTGGAGAGCCGCTGGTCGGCGAGGGCCTGCCGGGCGTCCCCGTACCGCGTCACCAGCCAGGCCTCGACCCCGCTGGGCAGCGTCGTCCGGTGCACGGGCGCGTGCTCCCGCAGCCAGGCGTACGCGGGGTACGGATCGCTGGCGAACTCCCAGGTGAAGAGCTCGGGCGCGGGGGGCGACACGGGGCAGGACGCGGGATCGGTTCCGGGGGTGGTGCTCACTCCCCGACCGTACAGGGCGGTCCGGAAGGTGAGGTCTGTCGGATCCTGTGATCAAGAAGGGGGTGGTGCCCTAGATTCTTGTCAGTGGATCCTCAGATGCTCAGAAGCACGTTCGCGGTCGTCGAGAGACGGGCCGAACACGCCGTCACCTTCTTCTACTCGCATCTTTTCTGGAACAACCCCGCGATGCGCGAGCTGTTCCCCGAGGACATGCGGCCCCAGCGGGACCGGCTCTTCGCCGCGCTGACCCATGTGGTGACCCATCTGGAGTCCCCGGGGCTCGCCGATTACCTGGGGCAGCTGGGCCGCGACCACCGCAGGTTCCTCGCCTCCCCCGCGCTGTACGCCGCCGTCGGGTCGAGCCTGCTCGCCGCCTTCGCGCACGCCGCGGGGGCCGCCTGGAGCCTGGAGGCCGAGAAGGCCTGGACCGAGGCGTACGGGCACGTCGCCGATCTGATGCTGGCGGGCGCCGACGAGGCCGCCGGGGCCGGGGAGCCGGCCTGGTGGGACGCGGACGTCGTCCGGCACGAGCGGTACGGCGAGGATCTGGCCGTCCTCACCCTGCGGCCCCGGCAGCACCTCCCCTTCCTCCCGGGGCAGTACGTCAGCGTCAGCTCGCTGCGCGTCCCGCGCGTCTGGCGCACCTACTCCCTCGCGGACGCGCCCCGCCCCGACGGCACGGTCGAACTCCATGTGAGCCGGATCCCCGGCGGCGCGATGAGCACGGCCCTCGTCGACGAGACGGGTCCGGGCGAGACGCTGCGGCTGAGCGCGCCCGGAGGTGGCCTCACCGCGTGCACAAAGCCGGGCGGACTCCGTACCTACATATGCGCGGGTACGGGCTGGGCGCCGGTGAAGGCGCTCCTCTCCGAGGCGGCGCGGACCGAGCCGGAACTGAAGGGCCGGCTGTTCGTGGTGGCGCGCGCGAAGGAGTACCTGTACGGCCGGCGGGACGCGGAGCGACTACGGAAACATATCGGCGGACTCAGCGTCACCTACATCACCTCGGCCCCCGGCCACCGCAAGGACCAGGCGACCGAGCGGCTCCTCCAGGCACTGCGGGCCTGCGTCCACTGGCCCTCGCACGACGTCTACCTCGCCGGCCCGCCCGGCTTCCTGACGGAGGTCGCCGAGGCGCTGGTGGAGCTGGGCACCGACCCGTACCGGATCCACCACGACACCCTGCAGCCCGTCGGCCGCTTCACCGCCCGCCCGAACACCGCGGCGGAACGCCTCCTGGGCCCGCCGCCCCCGCTCTGGCACAACCCGGGCGCCCGGGCGCCGCGCGAGCCGTAGCGCCGGCCACCGGCGCGGCACCGCGAGCCGGCCACGAGCGGCTAGGCCACCCCCTCCGCCGCGCGGATCGCCTCCCGGTACGTCCGGGCCGCCGCGCGCAGCGCCGCCTCCGGGTCCACGCCCTCCGCCTCCGCGCGGACCGCGAGGGCGAGCAGGTCGTAGCCGATGCCCCGCTCCGCCGGGAGGGCCACGTCGAGGCCCGCCGCGCGCGCCCGGCCACCGAGCTTCGCGGCGAGCGCGAGCCCCGGCTGGCCCAGCGGCACGCCGTCCGTCACGGACTCCCGCCGCTTCTCGATCGCCTTGGTGCGCAGCCAGTGGGCCCGTACGTCCTCCGGCGTCTCCGCCGTCTCGTCCCCGAAGACGTGCGGGTGGCGGCGGATCAGCTTCTCGACGAGGGCACCGGCGACGTCGTCGACGGAGAAGGGCTCCTCCGGGTCCTCCTCGGCGATCCGGGCGTGGAAGACGACCTGAAGGAGGACGTCCCCGAGCTCCTCGCGCAGCTCGTCCCGGTCGCCGTCCTCGATCGCCTCGACGAGTTCGTACGCCTCCTCGATCCCGTACTTGGCGAGCCCCTCGTGGGTCTGCAGGGAGGTCCACGGGCACTCGCGCCGGATGCGGTCCATGATCTGCACGAGGTCGAGGAGCCGGGCGCCCGGCAGGTCGTACGAACCGGGCAGCAGTTCCAGGTCGGGCATCGTGAGGCGGCCCGAACCGGCGAGCCGGGCGAGGCCGTCGGTCAGCGCCCGGTCGCCCTCGCCCGAGGGCAGCAGCAGGACCGTACGGCCTCCGGCGCACGCCTCGACGAGTTCCTCGGCGCTGGGCCGGAGGTGCTCGACGGCGACCCCGGCCTCCCTCAGGTACGGCAGCTGGGGGTGGTGCTCGTCGGGGCAGAGCACCCGGTCCGCGGAGCCCAGCGCCTGCCAGGCGGGCCAGGACAGCAGTCCGGGTGCCACACGGTGGCTGGCGGTGAGCAGAACGATGCGGCCGGGGCTCTCAGATGTCACCCCTTGAACTTACTCCGCCTCACGCACCGGCCGGGACGGCGCCCGGGTCCTGGCTGAGCTGCCGCAGCCAGGGCGCGGTGGTGTCGCCGAGCCGGACCTGGGCGTCGTCCCAGGCGCCGTAGCGCGGGTTCACGTCGATCGCGAGGGCCTTGGACGCGGCCGAGAAGACCTCCGTCAGCTTCCGCTGGCCCTCGGGGGTGTCCGTGACGCCCAGCTTGGCGGCGATCTTGTTCATGAGGACGTTGCGGCGGACGACGTCGTCGATCTGGCCGGGCGCCACGCCCTGCTCCTGGAGGAGGACGTCGGCGAGCCGGTCCTCGCCGCCGCTCTCGCGGACGAACGCGGTCCTGGTCTCCTGGAGCTCGGCGCGGGTGACACCGACGCCGTTGTCCGCGGCGACCTTGTCGACGACCCGGTCGAAGATCATGACGTTGAGCTTGCGGCGGGGCAGGTCACCGGTGGCCTGGACGAGCTGGGCGGCCTGCGGGGAGCGCTCCTGGGCGGTGCGCACGTCCCGCACCTGCGCCTGCAGGCTGGAGACGTCGATCCGTTCGCCGCCGACGACGGCCGCCGCTCCTGGGTGGGCGTCACTGCCGCAGGCGGTGAGCAGCGGGGCCGCGGCGAGCAGTGCGGCGGAGACGGTGAGCGCAGTGCGGCGGTGCAAAGGAGCCTCCCGGGCTGGTCGTGCGTCAGTTGAACGACCTTGCGGTGATCGATGTTAGGGAGTCGCCCGGGCCGGAGCCACTACTTCGGTGCGACTGTTTCCCACAACGACTCACCGGCACGCCGGGTGTCGGCCGGTAACCGTCCCGTGTCCGCCCCCTCGTACGCCCCTTCGCACGCCCCTTCCTCCACCCTTCGTACGCCCCGCGGGAGCGTCCCGTCGCGGCCGGCCCCCCGTGGATGGCGTTCAGGCGACCATCGGGTGAACTGGGTCGCGGGGAACGGATTTTCCCGGTCGGACGCTGGCATATTCGACGGGTCATGCCGAACGCCACTCGAACACAGGGCTCCACGCCGCCCGCCCTCGCACCCACCGCGATGGGCACCGCGACCCGCCCCACGGCCGAGGGCGCGCGCTCCCCGCTCCTCGCCGCGCTGCTCACCGTGCTCGCCGTCTGCGGCGGTGACGCCGTCGCCCGGATCTTCCCCTTCGGGCCGCGCCACCGGGCCGTCAACGACCTCGCGAACCAGTTCGTGCCGTTCCACGCGCACCTGTGGGACCTGCTGCGGGGCCGGGCGGACGGCGGTCTGCTGCTCGACTGGCAGGCGGGCTGGGGCACGAGCTTCCTCCCCGACTACGGCACCTACGTGTCGAGCCCCTTCGCGCCGCTGGTCGCGCTCCTCCCGCGCGGGGACATCGAGTACGCGGTGTACGGAGTCACCGTCCTGAAGACGGCGGCCGCGGCGGCGGCCATGACGTACCTGCTGCGCCGCCTCGGCCCCGGCACCTGGTGGTGGGCGTCGGTCCTCGGCGCCTCGTACGCGCTCTGCGGCTGGTCGCTCGCGGAGGGCACGTACAACCCGATGTGGCTGGACGGCCTGATCGCCTTCCCGCTGCTCTGCCTCGTGGGCGAGTGGGTACGGGAGGGCAGGCGCCCGCTCCTCGGGCCCCTGGTGGTCGCGGTCTGCTGGGTGGCGAACTTCTACACGGCGTACATGGCGACGATCGGGGCGGCGCTGGTCCTGGTCGTCCGGCTCGCGACGGCGGATCCGGCGACGGACTCGACGCGGGGGGATCCCTCCGGCGGCGGTGCGGGGCGCGGTGCCGTCCGTACGCTGCTGCGGGCCGCGCTGACGACCGGGATCGGGATCGCCCTCGCGGCGCCCGTCCTGGTCCCCGTCTTCCTCGGCTCGCGTCACGCCCACCCGGGCCTGGTGCGGGAGTTCGACCCGGCGCCCGCCACGGACGTCCTCGCCCGGCTGCTCCCCGTGACGTACAGCTTCTCGACCCCGGCGGCCTTCGTCTCCACGGCGGTGCCGCTGCTCGTCGCCGCGCTGCTGTTCCGCCGCGAGATCCCCGGCCGCCGGCGGTGGCCGTGGGCGGGCCTGTGCGTGGCGGTCCTGGCTTCCATGCAGTGGGGTCCGACGCACCTCGTGTGGCACGCCTTCGCCACCCCGAACGGCAGCCCGTACCGCCAGACCTTCGTCCTCTCCGGCGTCCTCGTCCTCGCCGCCTGGACCGGCTTCGCCCACGGCCTCCCGGACCGCCGGGCGCTGCTCGGCGGGACGACGGTGGTCGTGGCCCTGACCCTGGGCGCGCTCCCGAGCCCCTTCCTCACGTCCTGGGCACTCGTCCTCACGGCCGTGGGCCTGGTGGCGGTGGCGGGCGCGCTGCTGCTCCCGCGCCGGGGCCGGTACGGGCTGCTCGCCGCGCTCCTGGTCGTCGGCACCGTGGTCGGCCAGGCGGCGGCGACGACCGCGTACGCCGACCGGGAGCGGCTCGTCCGGCTCGACGACTACCCGCCGTGGGGCGCCGGGCAGCAGCGCCGGGCGGACGCCCTGGCGGAGGCGGACGGCTGGCCCGCGTACCGCACGGACTCCGGTCTGCCCCGGGTCGCGGGCAACGATCCGCTGCTCCTGGGAGGCCAGGGCGCCGCGTACTACAGCAGCCACACCCCGGCGGTCCTGACGGAGACGCTGACCGCGCTGGGCGGCGGCTGGACCTCCCGGGGCCGGAACCTGCTGAGCCTGGACAACCCGGTGACGGACGCGCTGTTCGGGGTGGGGGCGCGCTGGCGGGACGGGGCGGTGGTCCGCGCGGAGCCGTCGGCGCCGCCGCTGCCGCTGGTGACGGTACGGCCGCCGGGCCCGGCCCCGGCGTACGGCGGGTCCCCCTTCCGCAACCAGGAACTCCTGCTGGGCACGCGGGTGTACGAGGCTCCGGGGACGGGCGGTGCGTGCCGGGCCGGCACCGAGGTCTTCCTCTGGGCCCCGGACGCGACGGGCACCGCCCGCCTGGGCACGTACGAGACGCGGCTGCTCGGCGGCCGGCCGAAGCGGCTGGCGGCAATGACGTCCCTGGGCGTGCAGGAGCGGGAGGGGGCGAAGCCCCACGTCCCGACCGG
Organism: Streptomyces aureus; assembly: GCF_001418135.1. Classification (GTDB taxonomy): domain Bacteria; phylum Actinomycetota; class Actinomycetes; order Streptomycetales; family Streptomycetaceae; genus Streptomyces; species Streptomyces aureus_A. Next base: position 5,124 of record NZ_LIPQ01000061.1, on the reverse strand, counting down.
CGGGACCGCCGAGATCGCCTGCCTGGACCACGACCGCCTGCGCGCGGCCGTGGCAGGGCTCCGCGCCCGCGCGGCGACGAGGATCGACGTCCGCTCCGACGGCCTGACGGCCACGCTCCCGCCGGGGGTGACGGGGACGGCGGTGGTGGCCGCCCCGAGGATCGCGGGCTGGCGGTGCGAGGGCGGGAAGGCCGGTTCGTACGGCGGCCTGCTCGCCCTCGACGTCCGTCCGGGGACGACGACCGTGACCTGCGAATTCCGCCCACCGGGTCTGCGGGCGGGGCTGGCGGCGGGAACGGCGGGCGCGCTGCTGCTCGCCGCGTCCCTGTGGCTCGGCGCCAGGACCCGCCGGAGGGCGGAGGGAGCGGCCCGGCCCCGCCCGTGAGTTCGACGACGCGCCGGCCCACCGCGCCCGCGGAGCCGGACGGCAACGCGGCTTCTCCGCAGAAGACTTGAGGAGAGGCGCTCCCGATCACGGACTGTCCGGCACCCGCCGCTCCCACCTGACCTCGCCGTCCTCCACCCGGTCCGTGGGGGTGAGGCCGGCCGCGCCGGCGACGCGCGCCGACGCCGTGTGGTCCGGGTGGACATGGGCCACGATCGTGCGGGCGCCCCGCTCGACCAGCACGGCCACCAGGGCCTGCGCCGCCTCCCGCGCGATGCCCCGGCCCTGCCACTCCGTGCCGATCACCCAGGCGACCTCCGCGACCCGTCCGCCCTCCGTGACCGTCGCCTGTACGGTCCCGGTCAGCCGGTCCTCGGCGCGGAGGCGAACCACCCAGTTGCCCCAGACCGCCGCCGGGTCGGGCGAGCCGGCCGCCAACCGCTCGTAGCGGGACCGAAGTTCGGTCGGGGTCAGCGGGGCGCCGCCGATGAAGGTGTGCAGGGCGGGGTCGGCGAGGACCCCCGCCATCTCCTCGGCGTGCGCGACGGCGAGCGGGAGGAGGTCGAGACGGGAGGTCCGTACCGTACGCGCAATCACCCCGCTCCCCTCCCCGCGCTCATACGTTCCCCAGGAAACCGGGGTCGTTCTCGTCGAGCCCCACACTCGTCTCCCGCTCGAAATCAAGGAGTTCCGCCATCGTCACCACACGGCGGCTGGTCGCGGCCAGGTCCTGGTGCGCCTCCGCCGACCACAGCGGCGGGAAGAGGGTGAGCCCCCGGTCACCGTCCAGCCGACGGACCTCGTCCTGCCAGCCCGGCCAGCGCAGCCCCTCGTAGAACTCCTCCGTGCCGCCGGACAGCACCCACGACAGCCAGGCCCCGTATCCGGCGCCCAGCGCCTCCCACCTCAGCGAGTCCGGCGCGAAGTACACCATCTCGCCGGGCTGCCCCGGCAGCCCGACCTGGTCCGCGGGCCCGCCCTGGAGGACGAACACCCCGCCGAGTACGTCGTGGGCCACGACGAGCCCCGCGTCGGGCCGCCACCCCGGATCGGCCGTCTCGTCCGCGGGAAAGTCGTTGACCTGCGCGAGCGACGGCAGCCGCCGGTCGTTGCCGGCTGCCGGGCTGCCGTACACCCGCAGCCAGCCGTCGTCGACGAACGCCCCGCCGCTGTGGAAGACGAACGCCCCCAGGAACGACCGCACGGTCACCTGCGTCCGCAGCAGCGCGGACGCGCCCCGCGTCGCGTCGGCGTCCAGCACCTCGACGGGTACGGGCGCGGCCCGCAGCTTCTCGCCGAGGACCGGCCAGGCCGGGTCCTCGACCTCGATCAACTCACTCAGTTCACGCACCGGGGCATGGTCGCACGTCCACCGGCGACGTCGGCGGCGCGGGGCGCGGGTGCGGGCGAGCCGGAGACGGTCGTCGCGGTGGGCGACCGCGAGCGGGTGCGCTCACGCCCCCGCGCGTCGGATCCCCGCCAGCAACCCGTCCAGTGCCGCCACCGTCCGCTCCAGCGCCTCCGCCGACGTGGTCCGCTCGCCTCTCGCCAGCCACAGCGCCGCCTCGTTCATCGCGCCCGACAGCAGCCGCGCCAGCGGCTCCACCGGCTGGTCGGCGACGACGCCCGCCTCCACCAGCCCCTCCAGCGCCTCCGTCAGGTGCCGCGCCGAGGACTCCTCGTCCAGGGCGCGCCATTCCTCCCATCCCAGGACCGTCGGCGCGTCGACCAGCACGATCCGTCGTACGGCCGGGTCGGAGCCGGCCGCCAGGAAGGCGCGGCAGCCGGCGCGCAGCTGCTCCCAGGGGTCGGTCTGTTCGTCGGCCGCCGCCGCGACCCGGTCCCCCAACTCCCCCTGGACCTCGGCGACCACCGCCCGGAACAGCCCCGCCTTGCTCTCGAAGTGGTGGTAGGCCGCGCCCTTGGTGACCCCCACCGCCCGGGCCACCTCCGCGAGCACGACCCCGTGGTACCCGTCCTCGGCGAACCGCCTCCGTCCCTCCGCGAGGAGCGCCCGCCGCGTCGCCGCCCGCTGCTCGGCCCGGAGGCCCTGGGCGCCGCCGGTCACCCCCGTGCCGTCGGCCGCCGCCCGGCCGCCCGCCGCCCGCTCGTCCGGCATCGCCGCACACCGCCCTTCCCATTTCGCATACCCGGGGTATGTTAACCCTCAGTCCTCACATACCCCAGGTATGTGAAATCGGAGCGAGCGACGCACGACGAGGAGAGCCATACCGTGAAGACCGGACGACTCAGCAGCTTCTACCCGGTGCTCTGCACCCGCGACGTCGCCGCCTCCCGCGACTTCTACACCCGCCACCTCGGCTTCGCGACGACCTTCGAGGCCGACTGGTACGTGAGCCTGCACCGCCCCGACGCGCCCCGGTACGAGCTCGCCCTCCTCGACCACAGCCACCCGACCCTCCCCGAGGGCCACCGCGTCCCGACCCGGGGCGGCCTGCTCCTCAACTTCGAGGTCGAGGACGTCGACGCGGAGCACCGTCGCCTGATCGGCGAGGCCGGCCTCCCCGAGCTCCTCCCCCTCCGCACCGAGGACTTCGGCCAGCGCCACTTCATCCTCGGCGCGCCCGACGGCGTACTGATCGACGTCATCACCACGACCCCGCCGACCGGGGAGTACGCCGCTCAGTACACCTCCACCGCCCCGGACCGGGTCTAGCCGGCGACCCTGGTGGCGCTGCCGAGGATTCTGGTCGGCGTGATGCGGACGACCACGCGGACCTCCTCCGCCGGAGCCTCCGCGTACTCCTTGCCGCCGCCGGGACCGAGGTACTCCTCGGCGATGCGGACGGCCACCGCCCGGCCGGTGTCCTCGGTGAGGGCGGCCGTGCCGCGTATCTCGACGTACAGGTCGGGGTCGGCGGGGTCGAAGACGGTCAGGCCGACGCGCGGGTCCCGGAGCATGTTCAGCGCCTTGCGCCGGCCTTGTGTGGTGGAGATCAGCAACTCTCCGCCGTCGCGGCTGACCCACACCACCGAACTCTGCGGAGCGCCGTCGGGGTTGAGGGTGGCGAGCACGGCCATGTGCGGGGCGTCGAGCAGGCCGCGTACGGCCTCGTTCATCTCAAGGGACATGCCGGCGAGACTATGCGGGCGCCCGGGGAGGCGCACCGGAATACCAGCCCGTCCACCCGGGCCCGGACGGGCCCAGGACGGCCTCCGGCGCCGCGAGGGAGCAGTTCCGGCCGGGCGCGGCGGGTGGGTGCGGGTGGTGCGGCCGATGCGGGTGCCGGGCGGGCGCGCCCGGGGCTCATCCGGCCAGGGCCCGGCCCAGGGCGGCGCCGAGTTCGGCGTTCTGCCGTTGCGAGACCTCGGCGGAGAGGATCGCCTGCGAACCGTGGAAGGTCCCGGGCCACTGGTGGATCTCGACGGACACCCTCGCCTGGAGCAGGCGCAGCGCGTACGCGAGGCCCTCGTCGCGGTTCGGGTCGAACTCGGCGGTGGCGAGGTAGGCCGGCGGCAGGCCGGTCAGGTCCTCGGCGCGGGCCGGGGCGGCGTACGGGGTCGCGGGGCCGCCGCCCAGATAGTGCTGCCACGAGGCCAGGCTCTTGTCCCGGTAGAACCAGGGCGTGTCGGTGAAGTTCACCGCCGACCACGAGTCCTGCCGGTCGTCGAGCCCCGGCTGGTTGAGCAGCTGGAAGCGGATCGGCGGCCCCTGCCGGTCGCGGGCCCGCAGGGTCACCGCGGCAGCGAGGTTGGCGCCGGCGCTGTGGCCGCCGACCGCGATGCGGTCCGGCTCGACGCCGAGTTCGGCCGCGTGCCCGGCGGCCCACTCCAGCACGGCGTACGCGTCGTCCAGGGCGGCCGGGTAGGGGTGCTCGGGAGCGAGCCGGTAGCCCACCGAGATCACCACGGCGCCGGAGGAGGCCGCGATCCGGCCGGCCCACGGGTGTTCGGTGTCCAGGTCGCCCATGAGGAATCCGCCGCCGTGCAGCCAGACGACGGCGCCCCGGGCGCCGCGCGGGCGGTAGACCCGTACCGGCACGGGCGGGTCGGCGGGAACCGTGCGGTCCTCGACCTCCATGTCCGTGGTGTCGGGGGCCGGTACGGCGGCGGCCAGTCGGGCCGAGTTCTTCCGCGCGGCGACCGGGTCGGTGAGGTCGGTGCGGGGGAAGAGCGGTACGAAGGCTTCGAGTTCGGGGTCCATGACGGCCATCCTCGGCGAGCCTCCCGCGCCGCGTCGCCCGCCGTCCGTCGGGCATCGGCCGCCGATCGCGCGCCGATCGGCGCCCCCGTCCCGGCCGCCCGTCCTCCTATCCTGCTGCCATGGAGGCTTTGGCCGTACGGCTGTCCGGACTCGATCCGCACGTCGAAGGCGCGCTCCGCATCGTCGCGTTCTACGACACCCTGATGCGCAGACGTGTGGACCTTCCCGCGCTCGCCCGGGCCTCCGCCGGTCTCGCCGAGTGCGTCACCGGCGTCGGACTCCACGGCACCGGGCGGACGATCCGCGTCGCGCCCGACGGCCGCGAGGCCCCCGGCCCGGTGGGGCCCGCGTCCGGCACGGCCCCGGTCGTCCTCGACGAGGAGGAGATCGGCACGGTGTGGCTGGAGCGGCCCGGCCCGGCCGGACCGCTCGACGAGGTGCTGCTCGACCGCCTGGCCCTCGCCGTGGCCGGGGCCGTCGAACGGTACGGTCCGGCCCGTACGACCATGGCGGACCCCGCGCTCGTCGAACTGGTCATCAGCGCCGGGACCGACGAGGCGGCCCGCGCGCGGGC
>NZ_LIPQ01000609.1 GCF_001418135.1 Streptomyces aureus | reverse complement strand
GCCTTCCCCGTGCCCCCCGACCTCGTCACCCCGCAGAACACGCCGCCGCCCCGGCCCTCCTCCGTCTCGCACCCCGCCGCCACCGGTACGTTCCGGCAGCCGACGTCCGTACGGCCGTTGCCCGCCCACAGCATCCGGATCGGCCGTGCCCCCGACAACGACGTCGTCGTCCCCGATCTCGTCGTCTCCCGACGCCACGCCGAGCTGCGCGCCCATCCCGACGGCACGTACTGGATCCATGACCTGGGCAGTCACAACGGCACCTACCTCAACGGCGCCCCCGTCGTCGACGCCCGCGTGACGCCGGACGACATCGTCGGCGTCGGTCACTGCGCGTTCTGTCTCATCGGCGGGCAGCTCGTCGAGTTCACCGACACCGGCGAGGTCTCCCTGGACGTCCAGTCGCTCGCCGTCACCGTCGACCACGGGCGCAAGACCCTCCTCGACGAGGTGTCGTTCCCCGTGGGCGAGAAGTGCCTGCTCGGGGTCGTCGGACCGTCCGGCGCCGGGAAGTCGACACTCCTGGGCGCGCTCACCGGGCAGCGCCCCGCCGACCGGGGCACGGTGCTCTACGACGGCCGTGACCTGTACCGGGACTACGCCGAGCTCCGGCAGCGCATCGGGCTCGTCCCGCAGGACGACATCCTGCACCTCCAGCTGACCGTGCGCAGGGCCCTCGGGTACGCCGCCGAGCTGCGCTTCCCGGAGGACACCGAACCCGACGAGCGGCGGGCCCGGGTGGACGAGGTGATCCAGGAGCTGGGACTCGTGGAGCGCGCGCAGCAGCCGATCCACAGCCTCTCCGGCGGCCAGCGCAAGCGGGTGAGCGTCGCGCTCGAACTGCTCACCAAACCCTCGCTGCTCTTCCTCGACGAGCCGACGTCCGGCCTCGACCCGGGCATGGACCGGTCCGTGATGCACATGCTGCGCGGGCTCGCCGACGACGGCCGCACGGTCGTCGTCGTCACGCACAGCGTGCTCAGCCTCGACGTGTGCGACCGGTTGCTCGTCCTCGCGCCCGGCGGCCGGGTCGCCTACTACGGGCCGCCCGCCGAGGCCCTCGGCTTCTTCGGTTTCGACGAGTGGCCGGAGGCCTTCGAGGCCTTCGAGAACGACCGGGAGCGCGACTGGGCCGGGCTGTACCGGTCCTCCCGCTTCCACCGCCGGTACGTCGCCGACGCGACGGCCCGCCCGAACGTCCCCGTGCCGGGGGCCTCCCCCGCGGAGCGGGAACCGGCCCCGCCGCCGAAGGCGCAGAGCTGGGGCTCCCAGCTGCGGACGCTCGTCCGCCGGTACGCCGCCGCGCTCTCCGCCGACCGCACGTTCCTGGCCATCATGATCGCGTTGCCGTTCGTGATGGGGGCGATGGCCCGGGCGCTGTCCGAGGGCGGCTTCAATCAGGAGTCGACGCTGAACGTCCTGCTCATCCTCTGTGTGGGCGGCGTCCTCACCGGCGCGGCGAACGCCGTCCGTGAACTGGTCAAGGAACGCACGATCTACCGGCGCGAGAGAGCCGTCGGCCTGTCCCGCTCGGCGTACCTCGCCTCCAAGATCGTCGTGCTCGGTGCGATCACGGTCGTCCAGGCGGTCGTCCTGACCCTGGTGGCCCTGATCGGCGTCCCGCTGAACGTGCCCGGCGGCAAGGGCGTCCTGATGCCGCCGCTCGTGGAGATCACCCTCGCCGTCGCGCTGCTCTCGTTCACGGCGATGATGCTCGGTCTGCTCGTCTCCGCCCTGGTCCGCAAGGAGGAGGTGACGATGCCGCTGCTCGTCCTCCTCGCGATCGTGCAGGTGGTGTTCTGCGGGGCGCTCCTGACCGTACGGGGGACGCCCGTCCTGGAGCAGCTGGCCTGGCTGGTGCCGTCACGGTGGGCGTTCGCGGCGATGGGCGCCACGGTCGACATCGGGACGGTGTCGCCGAGCGACAAGACGGCGGATCCGTTGATGGACCACACCGCGACGGCCTGGCTGTTCGACATGGGCATGATGGTGGTGCTCTGTCTCGTCATCGGTGTGGTCGTGGCGCGGCTGCTGCGCCGCCACGAGCCGGTCGTCATGCGGAGGTAGGCCCGTGAGCGTCCCCGTACCCGAGTACGTGCCGGACTTCCGGCCCACCCATGTCGTACCGCGCGACGGTCTCGACACCTGGGAGGAGCCGGATCCGGGGCTGCCCACGACGCCGCTCGACGCGTTCCTGCCGGTACGCCTGGAGGAGCGGGCCGGCGACTGGGGGCGGATCCTCTGCTCCAACGGCTGGACGGCCTGGGTCGACGCGCGGCTCCTCGTCACCGTCCCGGACGATCCGCCGGCGGCGGGGCAGCCGCTCACCAGGACCGCCGACCCGCGCCCGCTGATCGCCCGCGCCGAGGACGCGCTCGGCCGCTACCGGCGGGCGGCGGAGGCGCTGGGGGCGGGGCGCCTCGACGGTGAGAACTTCCGGCTGCGGACGCGCGGGCTCCGGGTGGGCATGGTCGTCGACGGCGAGTCGGTGTGGCTGTACGACGCGGAGCACGAGCGGTGGGTGTACTGCGACGGGGTGGGGCTGAGTACCTACGCGGCGTCGTCGGCGCCCTCGATCGCCTCCCCGGCGTCCCCGGTCTCCCCCGCCGACGACGCGGCGAAGACCGACGATGCCGGGGAAGCCGACGGTCACGATGAGCCCGCGCCCGCGCCCCTCGACCACGAGCCGACCCAGGTGGTGCTGCGGGGCGCCCCGCCGCCGGCCGCCGGACCGCCGCCGACCCAGGCCGTGCCGCTGCCGCAGGCGGGCCCCGCCGCGGCCCCGGCGCCGCCGCCCACCCAGATCGTGGAGAGCCCTCCGCCCCGAACGGCCGGTGAGGAGTGATGGCCGGCGCGCCGCGCGACGAACCGGAGCTGCCGGCGGGCCGTGCCTCCGGACTCCTCGGCAAGGAGGTCGCGGGCTACCGGGTGGAGAGGGAGATCGGCCGCGGCGGGATGGCGGTCGTGTACCGGGCGCGGGACCTGCGGCTCGACCGGACGGTGGCACTGAAGCTGCTCGCTCCCGAGCTGGCCCGTAACGACACCTTCCGCAGGCGCTTCGCGCACGAGTCGCGGGTCGCCGCCTCGATCGACCACCCCCACATCGTGCCGGTCTTCGACGCGGGCGAGACGGAGGGGGTGCTGTACATCGCCATGCGGTACGTGGCCGGGCAGGACCTGGCGGCCCTGCTGGACCGCGAGGGGCCGCTGCCGCCGGGGAAGGCGGGGCGGATCGCCGTACAGGTGGCCTCGGCCCTGGACGCGGCGCACGCCCACGACCTGGTGCACCGGGATGTGAAGCCCGGCAACATCCTGGTCGCGGAGGGTACGGACCGGGACCATCCGGAGCACGTGTACCTCACGGACTTCGGCCTGACGAAGAAGTCGCTGTCGCTGACGGGGTTCACCACGGTGGGCGAGTTCGTGGGCACGCTGGACTACGTGGCGCCCGAACAGATCTCGGGGAAGCCGGTGGACGGCCGGTGCGACGTGTACAGCCTGGCGTGTGTGGTGTTCGAGACGCTGGTGGGAGCGCCGCCGTTCCGCCGCGACACCGACTGGGCGGTGCTGTGGGCGCAGCAGTACGACCCTCCGCCGCCGCTCTCCGAGGTCCGGCCGGGGCTGCCGGAGTCGGCGGACGCGGTGTTCGCGAAGGCGCTGGCGAAGACGCCCGAGGAGCGGTACGGGACGTGCCTGGAGTTCGTGGCCGAGCTGCGGGCGGCGCTGACGACGGGCGGTGTCGGGCCGGTCGTGACGAAGGGCCGGGAGCCGCTGACCCCGCCGCGGGACCCGCCCGCGTGGGCGAGGCCGATGTTCCGCGACCGCTAGGCCGTTCCTCCGCCTCACCGCCCGGGTACCCGGCCTGTCTTCTGAGTACGCACCTGAGTACGCGACCCCTTCGGCTCCGGAACCCGGGGGTGCGAGAGTGCGTCCATACGGGCCGGGGAGTCCGGGTGGCCCGGGTGGGGAGAGGGGACGAAAGTGGACCTGTTCGACGGAGAGCTGGGCGGTCGGGACGAGCACCAGGTGGACGCCGGCGGCGGCTGTTCCTGGTTCTACGTGGTCCTGATCGGGCTCGCGATCCTCGTGGTCGTCGGCATGAACTGGTTCTTCGACTTCGTCAGAGGCCTGTTCTGACGGTGTCCGCCGCAACGGTGGCACGCGCACACACCTCGTTCCACCCCCACGCCGTCCTGCCGGACCACCGGCGCGCCCTCACGGTCCGGAACCGGCGCAGCACGAACGGCCCCGTGCCCGAGTGGCGTTCACGTGTTCTTCTGCTCGGGATGCCCGGAACGCCGAGCAGACGCGGGATTCCGGGAGTGCCCGGACGGGGTGGTGCGGCGGTGTTCGGCGACGGCGAGCAGGGCGAGTGTCACCGCGATCACCGCACTGCCCGTCATCACGGGCGTGAGGAAGTCGGGGACGGCCGCCGCGTACGAACCCCCGGATGTCAGACGGCAGTCGAGGCCAGGGGGCAGATAGGACACGCTGAAGCCGTTCACCTGCCCGTACAGCCCGGGGTCCGCGTCCTGGCAGGCCTGGGAGGTGCCGCTCTCGTCGCGGAAGAGCGACACCAGGCCCCAGGCGTAGGCGACCGCGGCGAGGGCTCCGGCGAGCGCGGCGCCGCCTCGGGCCACGGCCCCCCGGCCGATCGCCGGGAAGCCGTACCCGAGGAGACCGAAGGCGGTCAGGGCGGCGACGACGATGCCGATCAGCAGGGGCACGAAGGCGGGGTACGAGGATGTCATGGTGACCACCTCACCCGTCGGCGAGCTGCCGGACAAGGTTGTTCCGCCAGAAGGTCCCGCCCTCGGTGCAGTTCGTCGCGTCTTCCCGTAGGCGGAGGTCCGGAGGAGCGCCGTGCGCACGGTGTGGGCACAGACTCAGGAAGCGGCTCCTCCGTATCGGTTGGCGAGTGCGGCGGCGCGGTCGTGCAGGGCGGTGCGCAGGGACCGCGGTGCCAGGGCCTCCGCGTCCATGCCGAGCTGCCACAAGGCCCATTCGGCGTGGCGTGAGTCCTGGTAGGTCAGCTCCAGACGCAGCCGGCCGTCCGCGTCCGGTTCTTCGGCGCGTACGGCCACCGCCGTGTCCAGCAGGTCCTCCCGGCGCGCCGGGTTCACCCGTACCAGCACGACGAGGTGGTCGTCGCCGAGGAACCGCGCGGAGCGTTCCCGCCAGATCCGGTCCAGGTCGACCCGGTGGGGCCGCTCGGCGGTCTCGGCCAGTTCCTCGGCGGCCAAGACCCGTGACAGCCGGTACGTGCGGTCCGCGCCGGCTCGCGTGGCCAGCAGGTAGCCCCGGCCGCGCACCGTCACCAGGCCGATCGGGTCCACCGTGCGCCACTCCGGGTCCTGGCCCGTGGCCGCGTAGTGGATGCGCAGTTTGTGTCCGGCGAGCACCGCGCGCCGGACCTCGATCATCGTGGTTCCGGGTACCTCGTCGGCGACCGCCCTCCGTGAGAGCAGGTCCGCCTCCGGCTCGACGAGAAAGCGCCGGACCGCGTCGCTCGCGGTGGCCCGGTCGTTCTCGGGCAGCGCGTCGAGGACCTTCCGCATGGCCGAGGCACGCGCCGACCCGAGGCCGAACGCCTGCTCCCCGCGCCCCGATCCGGCGGTCAGCAGGGCAAGTGCCTCGTCGTGGTTCAGCCCGGTGAGCTCGGTCCGGAACCCGGGCAACAGGGCGAAGCCGCCGTGCCGGCCGCGCTCGGCGTAGACGGGGACACCGGCCGCGGAGAGCGCCTCGATGTCGCGCAGCACGGTGCGGGTGGACACCCCCAGCTCACGGGCCAGCGTGTCCGCGGTCAGACGACCCCGCTGACGCAGCAGGAGCACCAGGGAGACCAGCCGGTCGGCGCGCATGGGAGAACGCTAACGGAATACATGACCAAGGGTGTCGTGATTTGTTGGGAGGCTCGTCAGCACGACGTCGGAGCAGGCGGCCGCCACGGCGATGGACGTACGTACTCCCTGTGGGTCGACACGAGTCGAACGAATCGAACGGAGCTGATGTGGTGATGGAGCGAACCGCGGTCAACCCGGTGACGTGGTCGGTGGAGATGGGGTTCAACCAGGGTGAGCTCGTCTCCGGGCACACACGGACCCTCTACGTCTCGGGCCAGACCGCGATGAGCGACGAGGGCAAGCCGCGGCACGAGGGCGACATGGCGGGGCAGTTGGCGCTGAGCCTGGACAACGTCGAGGCCGTGCTCGCCGAGGCCGGCATGTCCCTCGCGAACCTGGTGCGGCTCAACGTCTATACGACCGACGTCGACCTGCTCTTCCGGCACTACGGCGAGCTGGCGGGCCGGCTGGGCGCCGCCGGGGTGGCGCCGCCCACCACGATGCTCGGGGTGACGCGACTGGCGATCCCGGGCCAGATGGTCGAACTCGAGGGAACCGCCGTCGCCTGACGCGACCGCGGCGGCTCTGCTCCTCGTGCCGGTTCGGCCGGCACGAGGGGCGGGCCGGGCTCGCGGTACCCATGCCGGTACGGGCCCGTGTTCGCCTGCCCGTCGACCTGCTCACGCGCGTTCCCGGGAGCACGTGGAGGTAGTCGTTCGAAGAAGGTGACAACCAGGGGAGTTCACACCCGGTCGGCAGCCCCCTTCCTGTCTTGGGACGAAGGGCTCCCTGTCCCGGGGTGACGCAGGGAACACGGAGAGCGGGGCAACCATTCGGCGCGGTCGTGAGTCTCCTGATCGATCACGCCGGTGATCGAACCTATGAGGAGACCATCATCACCGCCATACGCAAGACCCTCACCGCAACCGCCGTCGTCGGCGCCGTCCTGGCGGGTTCGGCCGCCTGCGGCACGGTGGAGCAGCTTTCCGCCGGGAAGAAGCTGGACCAGGCCTTCGAGAAGCTGGGCAAGGAGAAGTCGATCTCCTTCGAGCTGGACCTGGACGTCGACGCGAAGACCCTCAAGCTGATGGACGCCGAGTCGGACCCGGCGCCCGGCGAGGAGATCCCCGACGAGGCCGCGGAGCTGATCAGCGGTGCGAAGATCAGCGTCACGGTGGAGTCGAAGAAGGCGATCGACGAGTCCGAGGAGAAGGACTTCGTCGGTATGGCCATGAAGGTCAGCACCTCGGGCGGTGACCTCCTCGACTACCGCGTCGTCGGCGACTACACGTACGTCCGGTCCGACGTCGAGGCCCTCGGCAAGGCGATGGACATGCCCATGCCGCCGGCCGACCAGCTGCCTCCGGAGGCGAAGGGCCTCAAGAAGGTGCTCGCGGGCGAGTGGGTCAAGTTCAACACCAAGGAGATGGAGAAGGCCGGCCAGGAGATGGCCGAGGAGATGGGCGAGGCTCCCGGCGCCACGCCGTCGCCGGAGGCCTCTCTGGACCCCAAGACCCAGAAGAAGCTCGTGGAGGCCCTTCGCGAGGTCATCGCCCGTGAGGTCGACTTCAAGACGGCCGGCGGCCAGGACGGCACCGAGCACATCACCGCCACGGCCCCGCTCCGCAGCCTGCTCACGGGAATGATCGGCGAGCTCCGTCCGCTCACCAAGGACCTGCCGCCCGGCATGGACCTGCCGTCGGACAAGGACCTGAAGGACACCCCCGACACCAAGGTCTCGGCCGACTTCACGCTCAAGAACGGCGAGCTGACCGAGGTGTACGTCGACCTCGCCGCGCTGGCCGAGAACGCGAAGGTCAAGAAGTTCGGCCTGGCGCTGAAGATGAGCGGCGGCACCAAGCCCGTGGCACCGGCCGGTGCCAC
>NZ_LIPQ01000608.1 GCF_001418135.1 Streptomyces aureus | reverse complement strand
GCCGGCCACGGAGAGCAGCACAGCTGCGCATCGGACCGGTAATCAGCAGACCACGGGGACCTCGCCATGCGGCCGCGCACGGACGGTCGGGGCGAGTGAGAAAGAGCAGGTAGCGGAAGTGCTCACCAAACGGGTGACGGTGACCGTCCACGCGTCCGACCCACTCAGTCGGGCCGGGCTCATCAGCCATTTGAGGCATCAACCGACCGTCGACGTCGTCCCTGACCAGGACGAGGCGGGCCGGGACTCCCCGGCGGTCGCCGTGATGCTCGCCGAACGGATCGACGAACCCACCACGGCCGAACTGCGGCGCCTGCTGCGCGGCAGGGACCAGCGTGTCGTGCTCGTCGCGCGCGAGCTGCGCGAGCCGGACCTGCTGGCCGTCGTCGAGTACGGGGTACGGGCCATCATCTGGCGTCATCAGGCCACCGAGCAACGACTGTTGAGCGCCGTGCACAGCGCGGCGCGCGGCGAGGGCGAGCTCCCGCCGGACCTCGTCAGCCGTCTGCTGAACCAGGTGGGGCGCTTGCAGCGGGCGACGACGGCGGGGGCGGCCACCGGAGGGGCGGCGCCGCTCTTCGGGATGGCGCCGCGCGAGGTGGACGTCCTGCGGCTGCTCGCCGAGGGGCTCGACACCCGGCAGATCAGCGAGAAGCTCGCCTATTCCGAGCGCACCGTCAAGAACATCCTGCACGCGCTGATGACGCGTCTGCAGCTCACCAACCGGGCGCATGCCGTCGCGTACGCGCTCCGCGAAGGCTATATCTGATGCTCCATGAGATCGACGAGGCACTGCGCGGGCTGCTGACGCCCGCCGTCGAGGGCGATGTCGCCTTCGACGCGCCGACCCGTGACTGGGCGGCCCGCCGCAACGCCCCGACCCTGAACGCCTACCTGTACGACATCCGGGAGGACGTGGCCCGCCGCGAGCGCGGTGCCTACGCCGAATGGGACGCCCAGGGCATCGTCACACGCAAGCGCCGGCCGCCTCGCTGGTTCCGGCTCTCGTACCTGGTGACCGCCTGGACCTCCCGTCCCGAGGACGAGCACCGGCTGCTGTCGGGGGCGATGGCACTGCTGCTCCCGCACGAGGTGCTGCCCGACGACGCGGTGCCCGAATCGGTGCGCTCGATCACCACCTCGCTGCCGATCACCGTCGCGGTCCCGCCCTCCGAGTCGCGCTCGCTCGCCGACATCTGGTCGGCGCTCGGCGGTGAGCTGAAGCCCTCGCTGGACGTCGTGATCACCACGCCGTTCCCGGTGACGCCGGTGTACGAGGTGGCACCGCCGGTCACCGAGGGGGAGATCGTCGTACGTGGCATGGCGGGTGTGCCCGCCGCGTCGAGGCCCCGGATGATCCGGCGCCAGGGGGCGGTACGGGTGACCCACCGGGCCCCGACGCCCGACGAGGCCGAGGAGAGACAGGAGGGTCCGGCGGCGTTCGAGGCCTTGGAGGTCCTTGAGGACCTGGAGAGCGGCAGCGGCGGCTGTGGCTCGCAGGACGGAGCCGGCGCATGAGCGACCACCGGTCCGCCCTCGGTTCCCCGCTGCTCGACCACCTCGCCGTGCTGCGCGCGCGGGTCGGCGCGCTCGTCGACGTACGCAGTGCCGGTGACCCCACGGCCGGTGATCCCCTGCGCGGGCTCTACGTGTCCGCGGAGGCCGCGCGCCGGATCGCCGCGGGGCCGGTCGGCCACGAGGCGCCTAAGCCTCACGAGGCGCCTGAGCCTCACGAGGCGCCTGAGCCTCACGAGGCGCCTGAGCCTCACGAGGCACAGAAGGCGCAGGAGACTCGCGAGGCCCGCCACGTCGCCTTCCCGTTGCCGGACCTCGGCGGGAACGACCGCCTCGGCGCGCTCGCGCGGGCCTTCGGCCTTTCCCGGCTCGATGCGCACATCCTGCTCGTGGCGCTCGCGCCCGACGTGGACCGCGGCTTCGAGGCGCTCTACGGGTACCTCAACGACGATGTGGGGCGGCGCCGCGCCTCGATGGCGCTCGCCCTCGACCTCGCTGGTACCGGCCCCTTCGACCCCGCCGCACGTGACCGTTTCCATCCGGGCGCGCCCCTGCGCTCCGGCGGCCTCCTCGACGTCGAGGACGAGGACCGGCCGCTGCCGGGCCGGTCCCTGCGCGTACCGGAGCGGGTGGTGGCGCACTTGCTGGGCGACGACACCCGGATGGACGCCCACCTTTCGGGGGTCGGCGTGGAGTTGATGACGCCGCCCGCCGCCGGTGCGGAGTCGGCGGAGTCGAAGGTGGCGACCACGCCGCTCGGCGAACGGGTCGCCGCCGCCGGGCCCGTCACCGTACATCTGCGGGAGCGCGTGCCGGGGGCCGCCACGGACGCGGTCGTGGCGGCCCTGCTCGGGGCCGGGCGGCCCGTCCTGCGGTACCGGCCGGAGTGCGTCGACGCGGCGGTGGCTCGGACGGTACTGCGCGAGGCACGGTTGCGCGGCGCCGCCGTGGTCGTCGAGCCGCTGCCGCAGCGGCCCGGGCCGCTGGTGCGTGCGCTCGCCTCGTCCGGTACGACGGTGGTGCTCGCCGGCGCCGAAGCGCCCGACCCCGGCTGGGCGCCGGACACGGAGCTCCTGGCCATCGACGCGCCGGGCGGCGCGGCCGGCTCCGCCGATCTGTGGCAGCGTGAACTCGGTCCCCTGGAGGGTGATGTCGATCTGGCCGAGGCCACGGCGGCGTACCGCCTCAGCAGCGATCAGATCCGCCGTGCGGCCCGTACGGCCCGTGCGCTCGCCGCTTTCGAGGGCACCGCGCCGACCTTGGCGCAGGTGCAGCAGAGTGCCCGGCTGCTCTCCGCGCCGCTGCTCGACAGCCATGCCCGAAGGATCCGGCCGGCGGTCGGCTTCGCCGATCTCGTCCTGCCCGGGGAGCCGTTGGGTCTGCTGCACGAACTGACCGCGCGGGCCCGTCACAGGGACCGGGTGCTCGGCGAGTGGCGGCTGCGCACCGGAGGCGGGCGCGGGCGTGGTGTCGTAGCGCTCTTCGCCGGGGAGTCTGGCACCGGCAAGACGCTCGGCGCCGAGGTGGTGGCGGGCGAACTGGGCCTGGACCTCTATGTGGTGGACCTCTCCTCGGTGGTCGACAAGTACGTCGGCGAGACCGAGAAGAACCTGGAGCGGATCTTCGTCGAGGTGGACCGCACGGACTGTGTGCTGCTCTTCGACGAGGCCGACGCGGTGTTCGGCAAACGGTCGGAGGTGAAGAGCTCGCACGACCGGTACGCCAACCTGGAGAGCGCGTATCTGCTGCAGCGTCTTGAGGCGTTCGACGGGATCGCGGTGCTCACCACCAACCTCCGGGCCAACATCGACGACGCGTTCACGCGAAGGCTCGACGTGGTCGTGGACTTTCCGTTCCCCGACCCCGAGCAGCGCGTGTCGCTGTGGCACTCCTGTCTGGCGGGCACCCCGAAGGGGGAGGACGTGGCCGAGGAGATCGCTCGCTGTGCCAAGGAGTTCGAGCTTGCGGGCGGCGCGATCCGGTCGGCCGCGGTGACGGCCGGATACCTGGCCGCGGCCCGTGGTTCGGCGGTGACAGGCGAGGACGTACGGGCGGGGGCGCGGCGCGAGTACCGCAAGGCGGGGCGGCTGGTCCTGGAGGGGCGGGCTCCCTGGGCCCCGTGACGGTGCGGACGACACGGCGGAGAGGGGTCACCCCACGGGTGGCCCCTCTCCGCTGTCGTCTCCCCTGCCCCTCAGGTCACATGACGCTGCCGCCGATCATCTTGCGGAGCGTGGCCCAGTCGGTCGTGCCGGTGGCGGGCAGACCGACGGCCGTCTGGTAGGCGCGGATCTTGTCGGCGACCTGCTTGCTGTACGTGCTGGGCGCCTCCTTGTTCGTACGGAGGTACGCGATGCCCTGCCGGGCGAACGCGCGCTCCCTCGCGAGGTCCGTGGGGCTGGATTCGCGGTTGTACGCCCACCAGAAGGCCGCCGTCAGCTGGGTGGTCTGCATCGTGGTCGAGCCGGGCTTCACCGTGTCGGGAGTGATGCGCTGGGCCCACAGGGAGACGAGGGTCGCCCGGCCGAGCTCGCCCTCCGTGTCCGTCAGGAAGATCTCGGCGGAGTTCTTCTGCTTCTCGACGCCGTCCTTGTACACCAGCCGCTGGTAGCAGATGAGCGAGTTGCGTGTCGCCGTGTCGATCACGCCCGGGTTCCAGCCCGGCTGGAGTGTGCACGCGTTGCCGAGGGACGCGAGGCGCTCCTGGGCGAACTCCACGACGTCGTCCTTCGGGTATCCGAGGCGCCAGGGCGGCAGGGTCACCGGCGAGGCGGACGAGGCCGGGGGCGGCTCGTTCCCGCCGTCACCGGGCTGCGAACCGCCCTGGGTCGGTGCGCCGCCACCGCCGCCGTTGCCGCCGCCCCCGCCACCGGGTGCGCCGCCGTCGGCCGGTCCGCCGCCGTCCTGGTCACCACCCGTCCCGTCGCCGCCGCCCGGCGACCCTCCGTCCGTCAGGGGCGGCAGGGAGCCGGGCGGCTTCCCGCCCGGGGTGGGTCCTCCGGAACCGCCGGGCGGCGGTGCGTCGGGGAGCGCGTCGCCGGTTCCCTGCGGTGCGGGCCGGGGCGCGTCGCTCGCCCGGAGATCCTTCGCCGCGCTGACGACCTTCGGAGAGAAGTTGAACCAGAGCACGACGAACGCGATCACGGCCGTCAGCAGGAGTCCGCCCGCCACGACGAGCCAGTTCCCGAAGACGGGGCGCTGGTCGAAGGTGGCGTCGAGGTCGAGGGTGGTGTCGTCGCCGGCCCGTCGGACGGCCACGGTGAACCGGTGCGACTCCTCGGCGCCGGTCCACCGCACGGCCTGTGGCCGCACCACGAGTTCACCGAAGGCGGCGCGGCCGGGGGCGATCTGCACGGCGTTCGGCCGTACGTCGAAGGTGAGCCGGTTCGCCTCGTCACGCGCCACGAGGGACGCGGTCAGGGGGGTGTTGCCGAGGTTGTCCACGGCGATCCGGGCCCGCCCGCGGAAGCGGCCGAGCAGGGCGGGCGGCAGCACTTCGGCGCGCGTCTCGGTGAAGGGCGTGACGGTCAGCCGGCCCTCCACGACGTCGCGGGCGCCGGCGTTCTCCCGGGGGTCGACACGGATGCCGTACGCGAGGGGCCCGGCCGCCACGTCCGAGGAGCGCGGCGGGGCGAAAGAGATCTCGGCGGTCCCCTCGCTGCCCGGGTAGAGGCGGAGCACGTCCGGCTCGATCCGGGACCAGCCCGAGGGTTTGCCGACGAGCGAGAGGCGGTATTCCTCGACGGTGTCGCCGGTGTTCCGCACCCGCAGCCGGGCGCCGGCCCGTGCTCCGGGCTCGACGGTCACCTCGGCCGGGTCCAGAGAGGTCCACATGGTCATGGGCGAACGTTAAGGGCGCGGGTGGGGTGTCCGGCTGCCCGAAAGTCCCTGCTCGGGGGCAGCGTGACGTGCCCCGCCAGCCCGTCGGCCGCGGTGCGGGCGCCGCAGCGGCCGGGGCCGGGGCCCTGGCGCACGAACCGCGGGTCGGACGTGGGGTGACCGATGTCCGCGAGGGCAATCGGACCTGCCCTCGTGAGCGCCCCTTCTCCCCTGCTCAGGGCGGCGCGGCTGGGCGAGAGTCGGAGGCGTACGACCGCTGTCCACGGCCGAGGGGAGGGCGAGCGGGATGAGGTCGACGCACCGCAGCACGCCGGACGCGGGCAACCGCACGCCCCACGCTGTGACATCGCGGAGCCACCGCATTCCGCAGAACCACGCTCTCCGAGGAGAACACGCACCATGCCCACGTACCTGTCCCCCGGCGTCTACGTCGAGGAAGTAGCCAGCGGCTCCCGTCCCATCGAGGGCCTCGGAACCTCTGTCGCCGCGTTCGTCGGGCTCGCGCCCGCCGGGCCGCTCAACGAGCCCGTGCTCGTCACCAACTGGTCCCAGTACGTGGCGTCGTTCGGTGACTTCACGGACGGGTACTACCTCGCCCACTCCGTGTACGGGTTCTTCAACAACGGCGGCACCGCCGCGTACGTCGTGCGCGTCGGCGGTGGCGACGCGCAGGGCGCCACGCGCGCCGTCGGATCGGCCGCCGCGTCGGCCGCCGCCGCGCCGCAGCTCGTCGCCGGTGAGGCCGTCGCGCTCGGCACCTTCAAGGTCGCCGCGATCACGGCCGGCTCCGAGGCCGACGGGGCGCTCACCGTCGAGGTGCAGGACGTCGAGGGCGAGGCCGAGCGCTTCAAGCTGGTCGTCAAGGACGGCGAGAAGGTCGTCGAGAGCTTCGACGCCTCCGCCAAGAAGAGTGCCCGCAACTACGTGGTCGCGCAGGTCAAGCAGCGTTCCAAGACGATCGTCCTGGAGGAGGCCGCGGCCGCCGGGCAGCTCGCCAGGCCCGAGGCGCAGTCCGTGACCCTCGCGCCGCCCGCGCGGACACCGGCGCGGGTCGACGCGGGCGCCGACGGCGCCGCCGCCCTGGAGTCCGGGCAGTTCATCGGCGACTCCGCCGACCGGACCGGCTTCGGTGGCCTGGAGGCGTACGACGAGATCAACATGGTCGCCGTGCCCGACCTGATGGCCGCCTACCAGCAGGGGCTCATCGACCTGGAGCAGGTCAAGGCCGTCCAGATCGGTCTCATCGCGCACTGCGAGTTGATGGGCGACCGGATGGCGATCCTCGACCCGCCGCCGTCGCTGAACGCCCGCGACGTCCGCAAGTGGCGGCAGGAGATCGCCGGTTACGACTCCCCGTACGCGGCCCTCTACTACCCGTGGATCAAGGCCTTCGACCCGGCGAGCGGCCAGACCCGGGTGGTTCCGCCGTCCGGTCACATGGCCGGCGTCTGGGCGCGCAACGACGCCGAGCGCGGTGTCCACAAGGCGCCCGCCAACGAGATCGTGCGCGGCGCGGTCGACCTGGAGCTCCAGATCACCCGCGGCGAGCAGGACCTGCTCAACCCGATCGGCGTGAACTGCATCCGCGCCTTCCCGGGCCGCGGCATCCGGGTGTGGGGCGCGCGGACGCTGGCCTCCGACCCGGCGTGGCGCTACCTGAACGTCCGCCGCTACTTCAACTACCTCGAGGAGTCGATCCTCGTCGGTACGCAGTGGGTCGTCTTCGAGCCCAACGACCCGTCGCTGTGGGCCCGTATCCGCCGCAACATCTCGGCCTTCCTCGTCAACGAGTGGCGCCAGGGCGCGCTGTTCGGCCAGCGCGCCGAGGACGCCTTCTACGTGAAGTGCGACGCGGAGACCAACCCGCCGGAGTCGGTCGACCTCGGCCGTGTGGTCTGCGAGATCGGCATCGCCCCGGTGAAGCCGGCCGAGTTCGTGGTCTTCCGGCTCGCGCAGATCCAGGGCGGCGGGGGCGAGCTGGAGGAGTAGTCCTCCCCTCCTCGCCCTCCGTCCCGCTCGTCGCCCGCCCTTCCGGCCCCGGGTCCGTGCGCCTGCCGCGCCCGGATCCGCCCTTGAACAGGAGTGAACCCCCATGTCCCTCGACACCGGTGACGCCCTCACCACCCACAATTTCGGCCTGCAGATCGACGGCGTCATGGTCGAGACCCTGCAGGAGATCAGCGGCCTCTCGATGGAGCAGGACGTCATCGAGTTCCAGCAGGTCTCTGCGGACGGCAAGCCGATCATCAAGAAGCTCCCCGGCGTGAAGAAGGCCGGTGAGTGCACGGTGACCCGTGGCGCCACCCAGTCCGCCGCGTTCACCGAGTGGATCACGTCGTCCATCGCCGGCGACATGGGCGCGGCCCGCAAGGACGCGTCCATCATCTTCCTGGACTACCAGCTCACCGAGGTCAAGCGGTACAACCTGCGCAACGCCTGGTGCACCAAGGTGGAGTTGAGCGCGACGAAGGCCGGCGACGCCGCCGCCCTCACCGAGCAGGTCACCATCACCTTCGAAGAGCTGACGCTCGGCTGATGCGACGCGAGGGATCGGCGGGCACGCAGCAGGGCCGCCCACAGGAGCCGCTCCGCACGGAGTTCGAGTTCGAGCTGCCGCGCGGGTTCGTCGACGAGGCGGGCACCGTGCACCGCAACGGGGCGATGCGGCTGGCCACGGCCCGGGACGAGCTGCTCCCGCTGCGCGACATCCGGGTCCGTGAGAACCCGGCGTACCTGTCCGTGGTGCTGCTCGGCCGGGTCATCACCCGGCTCGGCACGCTCCCGTCGGTGCACGACGGGACGGTGGAGAACATGTTCGCCTCCGATCTGGCGTTCCTCCAGGACTTCTACCGGCAGATCAACGCGGAGGGCCACACCCGGGCCGCCGTGGCGTGCCCGCACTGCGAGGAGTCCTTCGAGGTCGAGCTGGCCGGGAGCCGCCTGGGGGAATCGTGACGTACGCGGCCGACCGGATCGAGGAGGAGACCGCGTACCTCGCCTTCCACTTCCACTGGGGCATGGACAACATCCTCGATCTGGAACACGCGGACCGGCGGAGGTACGTGGCCCAGGTGGCGTCGCTGGTGGAGCGGTCGCAGGCGTGACGGCAGGACAGGGAAGGGAGGTTGGAGGGGACTGTGGGGATGTTCGAGAAGTGGCGGACGGCGCGGACGCGAAGCACGCGGGGCGCGGAATCCGGTGTGCGCGAGGAGAGTTCGGCGTCCGTGGCGCCGTCGGCGTCGTCCGGGGACGCGTGGCGGGCGCTGCCGCCCGTGCAGCGGGTACTGGCCGCGGGTCCGCGGACCGTCGCTGAGTACGGCTTCTCCGCGTCGCTCGCGACCCACTGGAACCCCTCCTTCCAGAGCGACCTCGGCCACGGAGCGGTGCCGGACGCACCGGGCGGCGTCATGCTCGACGCGGTGCGGGCGGTGCCTTCGCCCGTCGGCCGGGAGCCGGCGGGGCGCTCCGAGGGGACGGAGCTGCCGGGGCTGCGGTTGCCCTTGGCGGGTGCGGCGGGTTCGGGGCCGGGGGCGGCTCCGGCCGTCCAGCGTGTGCCCGCGACGCCGCCGGTCGGTCGACCTGCGCCGACGCCTCGTCCCGTACGGGGGGAGGCGGTGGCCGCTCCGGTACGGGGCGGCGGCGCGGCGCGCGAGGCCGGGAACACGGACGCGGCCTCGCACGGGGCCTCGCGTGCGGCTTCGCGCGCGGCCTCGGCGGCTTCGGGTGCGCCTCGCTCGGCGCTTCCCGCCGTCCGACGTGCCGCCGTGGCCACCAGCGGGCCGGACGACCGGGTTGCTCCGGCGCCCGCGCCCATGGACGGAGCGGCCGGGATGCCGCAGTCGTCCGACAGTTCCACGCGGTCAAGGCCCGTACAGCCCGCTCCCGTTCGGCGGTCTCCGCTGGTCTCCGCACGGCCCGTGCAGCCGCCACGGCAACTCGCTCCGGTGGGTGCCCCGCGCCGCGTGGAGGGGATCGGGCGCGGCACGGCGCCGGTCCAGCGGACAGCGGCCTCCGCCCCCACGCCGGAGAACGGGGCGCGTCCCTCGGAAGCGCCCGACACCGCCGCACCGGAGCCCTCGGCTGCCGGTCGGCCCCAGAACGTCCCGGGTCCCGCATCCCCCGGCGGGCCCGGGACTCCCGGCCTCACGCCCGGCACTCCGGTGCAGCGCCGCCCTCCCGTACGCCGCTCGCGGCGCGCACCGGAGTGCCGGGCGTGA
>NZ_LIPQ01000607.1 GCF_001418135.1 Streptomyces aureus | reverse complement strand
GAAGAGACCGCCGCCGCCGACCCCGACTGCCGCACCCGGGTCTTCTTCGGCGTCGGCGGCGGCGGTCTCTTCCGGCTCCGCGACGGCTCCTGGCAGGACATCGAACCGCTCCTGCCCGAGCCGGCCGCCGTCACCGGCGCCCCGGTCGTGAGCTTCGGCTCGCCGCCTCCGCAGGACGCCGCCTCCGAGACCGAGGAGGGCGACCGGCTCACCATGGA
This sequence comes from Streptomyces aureus, assembly GCF_001418135.1. Classification (GTDB taxonomy): domain Bacteria; phylum Actinomycetota; class Actinomycetes; order Streptomycetales; family Streptomycetaceae; genus Streptomyces; species Streptomyces aureus_A. The sequence goes on along the minus strand of NZ_LIPQ01000607.1, from coordinate 5,251 downwards.
CCTCGGCATCACGACCGCGCCGGGACCGCTCGTCGAGGAGCCCGTCCCGCCGCCCGCCGAGCCGTTCCGCTTCCGCGCCTCCGTCGCCCGCCCCGGCGACACGCTGCTCCTCGCCTCGCCCGGCCTGGCGGAGCCGATGCGCGGCGAACCCGCCCTCGCCCGCGAGCTCGCGGCCCGCTGGGCCGCTCCCGAGGCGCCCGGACTGGCCGCGTTCCTCGCCGACACCCAGCTGAGGGTGACCGGTTACGCCGACGACCGTACGGGGGTGGGTGTCTGGGAGGCGTGACCCACCGGACGTCATCCACCGGACGTCATGCACCGGACGTCATCCACCGGGCGCAACCCGCCGGGCGCGACCCGCCCGGCCATGTGTTGATGGAGCCATGGCCAAACAGAACGTGGCGGAGCAGTTCGTCGACATCCTCGTCCGCGCGGGAGTCCGGCGCCTGTACGGCGTCGGCGGTGACAGCCTGAACCCGGTCGTCGACGCGATCCGCCGTACCCCCTCGCTCGACTGGATCCAGGTGCGGCACGAGGAGACCGCCGCCTTCGCCGCCGGCGCCGAGGCCCAGATCACCGGCGGCCTCGCCGCCTGCGCCGGATCCTGCGGTCCGGGGAACCTGCACCTCATCAACGGCCTGTACGACGCCCACCGCTCGATGGCCCCCGTCCTGGCCCTCGCCTCGCACATCCCGTCGAGCGAGATCGGTCTGGGCTACTTCCAGGAGACCCACCCCGACCGGCTGTTCCGCGAGTGCAGCCACTACAGCGAACTCATCTCCAACCCGAAGCAGATGCCCCGACTGCTCCACACCGCGATCCAGCACGCCGTCGGCCGCGGCGGCGTCAGCGTGGTCGCGCTGCCAGGCGACATCGCCTCCCAGCCGGCCCCGGAGAAGGCGGTGGAGACCGCGCTCGTCACCTCCCGGCCGACCGTCCGCCCGGGGGACGCCGAGATCGACGCCCTGGTCCGGATGATCGACGCGGCCGACCGGGTGACGCTCTTCTGCGGCAGCGGTACGGCCGGGGCGCACCCCGAGGTGATGCAGTTCGCCGAACGGGTCAAGTCACCGGTCGGCCACGCCCTGCGCGGCAAGGAGTGGATCCAGTACGACAATCCGTACGACGTCGGTATGAGCGGACTGCTCGGCTACGGCGCCGCGTACGAGGCCACCCATGAGTGCGATCTGCTGATCCTGCTCGGCACCGACTTCCCGTACAACGCCTTCCTGCCCGACGACGTCAAGATCGTGCAGGTGGACGTCCGGCCCGAGCACCTCGGCCGCCGCTCCCGGCTCGACCTGGCCGTCTGGGGCGACGTCCGCGAGACCCTGCGCTGTGTGATCCCCCGAGTCCGGGCGAAGACCGACCGGCGCTTCCTCGACAAGATGCTCAAGAAGCACGCCGACGCGCTCGAAGGCGTGGTCAAGGCCTATACCCGCAAGGTCGAGAAACACGTCCCGGTCCACCCCGAGTACGTGGCCTCCGTGATCGACGAACTCGCCGACGACGATGCCGTGTTCACCGTGGACACCGGGATGTGCAACGTCTGGGCGGCCCGCTACCTCAGCCCCAACGGGCGGCGCAGGATCATCGGTTCGTTCAGTCACGGGTCGATGGCGAACGCGCTGCCGCAGGCCATCGGCGCTCAGTTCACCGACCGGAACCGGCAGGTCGTCTCGCTCTCCGGCGACGGCGGATTCTCCATGCTGATGGGCGACTTCCTCACCCTCGTGCAGTACGACCTGCCGGTGAAGGTGATCGTCTTCAACAACTCCTCGCTCGGCATGGTCGAGCTGGAGATGCTGGTCTCCGGACTTCCCTCGTACGGAACGACGAACAGGAACCCGGACTTCGCGGCCCTCGCCCGCGCGGCCGGGGCCTACGGCGTACGGGTCGAGAAGCCCAAGCATCTGACGAGCGCCCTCAAGGACGCCTTCAAGCACAAGGGTCCGGCCCTGGTGGACGTCGTCACCGACCCCAACGCGCTCTCCATCCCGCCGAAGATCAGCGCCGACATGGTGACCGGCTTCGCCCTCTCCGCCAGCAAGATCGTCCTGGACGGGGGAGTGGGCCGGATGCTCCAGATGGCCCGCTCCAACCTGCGCAACGTGCCCCGACCCTGAGGGAATGCGGGCGATTTGGCGGGGCATGCATCCCCGTGAGCCTGTTCGACGCGATCTGTGGGTGGGGGATATGGCCGGGGAGGCACGACAGCCGACTCAACTGCTCAGAAAGGTGGGATGCGCCGATCTCACCGCGGTGCCGGAGGTGCGGCATGCCTTGCGTGAACTGCTGGGGAAGTGGGGCCGACCGGGCGCCTCCGACGTGGCGGAACTGCTCACCAGCGAGCTGGTGACCAACGCCCTGGTCCACACGGAGCACGGGGCCGTCGTGATGGCCACGGTCGTGCCCGAGCAGCTGAGGGTCGAGGTCCGCGACTTCGTCCCCGGTCTCGCGCCACCGCGCGTACCACCCGCCGACGACGGTACGCACGGCAGGGGGCTGATCCTCGTCGAGGCCCTGGCCGACTCCTGGGGAGTCGAGAACCACGGGGTGGGCAAGGTGGTGTGGTTCGAACTGAACGGCGGGGCCGCCTGAGAGGCGGCCCCGCCGGTGTGTGACGGACGGAGCGGTCGCTCAGCCGAACTGCTGCTCCAGGTCCTTGAGCTTGCGCTCCAGGGAGTCGAGACGGGGCAGCGTCTGGGTGTCGTCCTCCGCGGTCAGGTCCACCGTCCGGGAGTCGCTCGTGTGGATGTCACGACCCCTGACGGCTTGGAGGGAGGGCCGGGGGCGAAGCGGCAGTTGTCCCGGATCCGCTATGGCCGGTTCCGCGACGGCGGCCTGCACGGACGCCGACGCGGAACCGGAACCCGAGCCGGTGCCGGACCCCGGACCCGGGCCCGTACCGGAGCCCGAGGAGGCGTTGAGCGCCGCCATCTCCACCTGACGCCCGCCACCCCGGCCGAGCCCGAAGGCGCGGTGCTGACGGTTGATCGCCTTCAGCCGTGCCCGGTCGAGCTTGACCTGGTCGCGCCGGCGGATCCGGTTCTGCTCCTTCTCCCGCCGGTCCTCGCGCACCTCGTCGACGGCCTCGTCCAAGGTCCGTACGCCCTCCAGAAGCATCAGCGACCAGGCGGCGAACGTCTCCCGGGGCGCCCTCATCCACCGCACGATCCGGATCTGCGGCAGCGGGCGGGGCACCAGGCCCTGCTCGCGCAGCGCGGCCCTGCGGGTCTGCTTGAGCGCCCGGTCGAAGAGGACCGCCGCCGAGAGGGACATGCCCGCGAAGAACTGCGGCGCCCCGTCGTGGCCCAGGCCGCGCGGTGCGTGCACCCAGTTGAACCAGGCCGCCGCGCCCGCGAACAGCCAGACGAGCAGCCGCGAGCCGAGGGCCGCGTCGCCGTGGCTGGCCTCGCGGACCGCGAGCACCGAGCAGAACATGGCGGCGCCGTCGAGGCCGAAGGGGACGAGGTACTCCCAGCCCCCGGTGAGGTTGAGGTTCTGCCGGCCGAAGCCGACGAGTCCGTGGAAGGACAGGGCCGCGGCGACCGCGGCACAGCAGAAGAGGAGGACGTAGGAAGCGGTGCCGTACACGGCTTCCTTGCGTCTGCGGCGCTCCTCGCTGCGTTCCCAGGAGTCCTCGGCCGCGGCCTGGTCACCGGCGCGCTTCCCGCGCGCGAGCACCGCCACCGCCGTCAGGACTCCGGCCACCATGACGCCACCCGGAAGCAGCCAGTCCAGCGATATGTCGGTCAGTCTCATGCGGTGTCCCTTGCATCGCAGTAGGGCGTTAGGCGGCTCATACTGGCCGACCCCGTGGGGTGCTCAAGGGGTTTCCGGGCAAGAGCACGCCATCGGGGTGCCACGGCATACGAATAGGTGCGATCTGGTCGAACACCCATGCAGGGGAGGGGGGTTGAGTTCGATTTACGCCACCCGTCCGGGTGGCGTATTCACTCGGGAGCCTCAGGCGGCCGCGGTGAGCCGGCGAACCCGCTCGGCGTCGCACGTCCGGGGACAGGTGAGGCAGGTGTCCTCGGGGCGCAGCGTGTAGAAGAAGCAGCAGGTCGCCCGGTCGCGCGTGGCGCGCGGGGCGCCGTCCGGCCCCTCGGTGCCGGGCAGTTCACGGAAGCCCGCCGCGCCCGCGTAGGGCTTGTACGGCTTGACGGTGCCCGGCATCAGGAGGTCGAGCTCGTCCATCGCCCGCCGCTCCTCGCCGAACAGGGCACCGACGTACCAGAGGCCCTCCACGATCTCGTCCGTGGCCATTCCCCACAGGGCGCGGCGGCCGCGGCGCATCCTGGAGCCGAAGCCGTCGAGGATCGCCTCGAAGTGCTCGGCGAGCGAGGCGCGCACCTCGGCCCGCAGCGCTTCCTCGTCGGCGACCACCCGGGCGCCGGGGAGCGAGGCCGCGGGGTCGTCGGGCAGGCAGGCGAACTCCTCCACCCGGACGGCCATCCGCCCGAGCGCCCGTTGGAACGACACGTTCCCGGCGGGCAGCCGGGGCACCCTGCGGTCCAGGAACCAGGGGACGGTGACGAGCAGGCAGGCGGGCCAGGCGTACCGGTGCAGTCCGAAGCTGGCGACGACGTCGGGGCGGGCCTGGGTGCCGTAGTCGCGCAGCACCTGCGCGTTGTCCCAGGCGAGGAAGGCGTCGAGGTCGGGGCCGCCGGCCGCGAGCTCGTCCGCCCCGACCCAGCCCGCGCCGCGCGGCAACCGCTCGCCGCGGACGTGTTCCTCTATCCGGAGATGGGGGAAGACCTCGGCGAGCCGGGCGTAGGAGGCCGCGACGGGCGAGGTCGGAGAGGCGGGCAACAGGGCGGGGACGGTCATGCGGACCACCGAATCGCGAGCGTTGGCAGGTTAGCCTTACCTTACCCGATTCGGAGTCACCTCTCACCACGGGGCAAGGGGCCGCGACCAGCGAGGCAGCCCTCACACCCCTGATGCCGGTCCGTTCGCCTATGGTGCACAGAGGACCCGGGCGAAGCGAGCCGGGCCCGGCACGAGGCCGCAGGAGGACCCGGGTGGAGCAGGGCGCAGCGCGCGAGCGGGCGACGGAGAGGCCGTCCCCGCCCTTCGGCGACGCCGCCCGGGCCGCGGAGGAGGCCGCACGGGTGCCGGAGCAGGCTCGTGGCATCGGGCGGGCTCCGGGTGGCGCCGAGCGGGCCTCGACACGGGGCGGCCCTGCGGCGCGGAGTCCGTCGGGGGCGAGTCCGCCCGTGCTGAGTCCGCCCGTGCTGAGTCC
>NZ_LIPQ01000606.1 GCF_001418135.1 Streptomyces aureus | reverse complement strand
GCAGCCTCAGCAGCAGGGCCCGGTCCCGGGCCCTGCTGCTGAGGCTGCTGCTGGCCGCCCGCGGGCGGCTGCGGCTGTGACGTACTCGACGCCAGGGTGCGGCTGCGGACGCGGTACAGACCGGTGTCGAGGTCCTCGGCCTTCTCCAGGTGGACCTTGATCGGCCCCATGAAGGTGTACCGCTGCTGCTTCGCGTAGTCCCTGACCAGGCCGGCGAGCTCGTCGCCGAGCTGACCCGAGTAGGGGCTGAGGCGCTCGTAGTCCGGCGCGCTCAGCTCCACGATGAAGTCGTTGGGGACGACGGTCCGCTCGCGGTTCCAGATCTGCGCGTTGTTGTCGCACTCGCGCTGGAGCGCGCCGGCGATCTCGACAGGCTGGACCTCGGACTTGAACACCTTGGCGAAGGTGCCGTTGACCAGACCTTCGAGACGCTGCTCGAAACGCTTCAGGACTCCCATGGGGCACCTCCTCCGTCGTTGTCGTCCTGGTACTGCTTACTGATCGTATCCACGCGTCGGGAAATCGGCTGGTTCCCCTTCTCTGCCCTGTGGACGAGTGTCACCTCTCACAAGCCTTCCCCACGGATCGTAGAGGCGGCCTGTGGACAGTGTCCCGCACCCGGCTGTGGGAGCGGGGGCTCGGTCGAGGTCTGGGGGTGGATCGAGGGTGGTTCGGGGCGATCCGAGGCGGGTCCGACGCCGAACCGGGGCCGGTTCGGAGGCGGTCCCGGACGGTCCCGGGTGATGCATCCCTCTTCTTGCCCCTCCTCCCTCTTCTCCCCCTTCCTCCTCTTCATCCCTCTGTCTTCCTCCCCGTCTTGCCCTCTCCTGGCGCCCTTCCCTCACCCTCCTTCCCTCCTCCGGGCATCTGTCCCTCCCTCACCTTGGTCTGCGTGAGCGGGGGCCAAACAACGGATGTGAATCCACGGTCTGCGACGTGCTAATCTTCTGATGTCGCCAGGCGCTCGCACCGCAAAGTGAGAGAGTCCGGAGCACACCCAATGCGCGGGTGGCGGAATAGGCAGACGCGCTGGATTCAGGTTCCAGTGCCCGAAAGGGCGTGGGGGTTCAACTCCCCCCTCGCGCACCAGTTCAACTCGGGAAACCGAGGAAACGGTCGGCATCGTGATCACGATGCCGACCGTTTCGTTTATCCCCCGATGTGACGAGGGTGCGGCCTCGGCGGAGCGATCGGGTGACGTGTGAGGCAGCTCGCACACCGGGAGCTCGGGCTGTGGTCAGTGGCCAAGGGCTCATGCGTGAGGGGGCCACGGGTCAAGGGGGCGACGCGTCAGGGGCCCACGCGTGAGGAGGGCACGCGCCAGGAGCCGACGGGCCACGGCCACGGGGCGGAGGAACGCGAAAGGGGCCCGGCTGGTGCCGGGCCCCTTTCTTCTCGTAGCGGGGACAGGATTTGAACCTGCGACCTCTGGGTTATGAGCCCAGCGAGCTACCGAGCTGCTCCACCCCGCGTCGGTGATGCCACTCTACACACTTCCGAGGTCGGCCCTTCCTGTACGCCATGACCAACGTCACACCGGTCGCCCGCGGGTGGTGTGCGTCATCGGATTCCCGTCCGGCCGAGCAAGGACGTGGGGCCGTGACCGGTGAGCAGCCGGGTGTCCTCCGGGCAGAGGCCGCTGACCAGGCGGAGGGAGTCCTCCATGCTCGCCGGGTTCGCGGTCGGCGCGTCCGCGCGTCCCCGGCCGCTCGCGAGCAGGGTGTCGCCGGTGGCGAGCAGGGGCTCGTCGCCGCCGTCGAAACGGAACATCACCGAGCCGCCGGTGTGGCCGGGCGTGTGCAGCACCGTGACGCTGCCGGCGGCGAAGGCCAGCTCGCCGCCCCGCTCGGGAAGTTCGCGCACCTCGTCGGGCTCCCGGTCCGGATGGCCGACGAGCAGGTCGCGGGGGAACGAGTCGGGCAGCCCCGCGGCCGGAGCGCCGAGTTGGTAGCGGTCGGCCGGGTGGATCCAGGCCGGGACGCCGTAGTGCCGGGCG
>NZ_LIPQ01000605.1:7033-7154 GCF_001418135.1 Streptomyces aureus | reverse complement strand
ACGGCGTAGCCGACGAGGGCGCCGTCGCGGACGATCACGGCCGCGCGGGCCACGCCGGGCAGCGCGGTCAGGGCGGTCTCGATCTCGCCCAGCTCGACGCGGTTGCCGCGGATCTTGACCT
>NZ_LIPQ01000605.1:0-7023 GCF_001418135.1 Streptomyces aureus | reverse complement strand
CCGCCCCGGCCTCACCGCCGAACGGGTCGGCGACGAACCGTTCGGCGGTGAGGCCGGGGCGGTCGTGGTAGGCGCGGGCCAGCTGGACACCGGCGAGGTGGAGCTCTCCGGGCACGCCGTCCGGGACCGGGCGCAGGAACGGGTCCAGGACGTGGAGCCGGGTGTTCCAGACGGGCCGGCCGATCGGAACGGCCGGCTCGGTGCCTCCCTCGTAGGGGAAGAAGGTGACGTCGACGGCCGCCTCGGTGGGGCCGTACAGATTGTGCAGCGGTACGGGTGTGCGCCCGGCGCGGGAGGTCAGCTCCCACCAGCGGCGGGCGTCGGCTCCGGTGAGTGCCTCGCCGCTGCAGAACACCCGCCGCAGGCTCGCCGCCCAGTCAGGGGCGTCCGGGGCCGACTCCATGACCTGGACGAACGCGGCCAGCATCGACGGTACGAAGTGCGTGGTGGTGACGGCCCGTTCGGCGATGAGACGGGCCAGGTACTCGGGGTCGCGGTGGCCGTCCGGGCGGGCGAGGACGACGGTCGCGCCCTCGGTCAGCGCCCAGAAGAACTCCCAGACCGACACGTCGAAGCTGGACGGGGTCTTCTGGAGGACCCGGTCGTCGGAGGTGAGCCCGTACGCGCCCTGCATCCAGGCGAGCCGGTTGACGATGGCGCGGTGGGTGACGGCGACGCCCTTGGGGCGGCCGGTGGAGCCGGAGGTGTAGATGAGGTAGGCGGGGTGGTCGGGGCCGGCGGCCCGTCCGGGCTCGGTGTCCCCGGGGGCGTGGGCATCCTCCCCCTCGGGCACCGCGCCGACGTCCACGTGTTCGAGGTCCGGTACGGCGGGCAGCTGGCCGGCGGCCTCCGCGGTGGTCACGACGAGCCGCGCGCCCGAGTCGGCGAGCATGAACGCCACCCGGTCGGCGGGGTAGTCGAGGTCGACGGGCAGATAGGCGGCGCCCGCCTTGAGGACGCCGAGCAGCGCGACCATCAGCTCGGCCGAGCGCGGGACGGCGACGGCCACGTACCGCTCGGGGCCCGCGCCCCGCTCCCGGAGTCGCCGGGCCAGGGCCTCGGCCCGCCGGTCGAGTTCGGCGTAGCTGAGGGTGGTGTCGTCGAAGACGACGGCCGGGGCGTGCGGGGTACGGGCCACCCGGTCGGAGAAGAGCGAGGTGAGCGTCGCTTCGGGGACGGGGTGGGCGGTGGCGTTGAGCTCCGTGAGGTGCGCGCGCTCGCGGCCGGACAGCAGGTCGGTCCGGGCGACGAGACGGTCGGGCTCGGCCACCACGGTCCGCAGCAGGGCGGTGAACCGGTTGGCGAGGACGGCCACGGCCACCTGGTCGAGCCGGGCGGCGTGGTGCTTGAACCGCAGCAGCAGGCCGTCGGCGGCGGGTTCGACGACGAGCGCGAGCGGGTAGTGCACGGCGTCGAACACCTCGGCGCCGGTGACGAGCGGCTCTCCGCCGTCCCGCCCCGCTTCGCCGCCGGGGTAGTTCTCGAACACCACGAGGGTGTCGAAGAGTTCGCCGCCGCCCGCGGTTCGCTGGATGTCGGCGAGCCCCAGGTGCTGGTGGTCGAGGAGGGCCGTGTGCTCGTCCTGGACGCGGCGGAGCAGCTCGGTCAGCGTCTCCTCGGGGCGGAGGGTCACCCGGGCGGGGACGGTGTTGATGAACAGGCCGACGGCGGAGTCCAGGCCCGCGACCTCGGTGGTGCGCCCGGAGACGGTGGTGCCGAAGACGACGTCCCGGCCGCCGGTGAGGGCGCCGAGCAGCAGCCCCCACACGCCGTGGAAGACGCTGCTCAGGGTCAGGCCGCGGGTCCTCGCGTAGGCGGTCAGCGCTTCGGTGAGGTCGCGGGGCAGGCGTGTGTCGACGTGCTCGGGGCGGGCCGGCCCTTCCGCCTCGTCTCCCGGGGCGGTGAGCGCGGGGAGGCGTGTCGGTCCGTCGAGGCCGGCGAGCGCCTGCCGCCACGCCTCGCGTGCGGCGTCGCGGTCACGGCCGGCGAGCCAGGAGAGGTACGGCTCCGGGGGCACGGGCTCCGGCAGCGCGGCGCCCCGGTAGGCGTCGGTCAGTTCCCGCAGCAGGACGGCGACCGACCATCCGTCGGCGACGATGTGGTGGAGGGTCAGGAGGAGCCGGTGGCGCCGGCCGTCCTTGACGAGGGTGGCGCGCAGCAGCGGCGGCCGGTCGAGGGCGAACCGTTCGGCGCGGTCGGCGCGGAGGATGTCGTCCAGGCCGGTGCCGGCGGTGTCGGCCTCGCGCCACGGGAGGGTCGCGTGGTCGGCGAGCCGCTGGACGACCTCGCCGCCGGGGAGCTGCCGGAACGAGGCCCGCAGCAGCGGGTGCCGGTCGAGCAGCAGCTGGAGGGCGCGGCGGAGCCGGTCGGGGTCGACGGGCCCGGCGAGGTCGAGGACTTCCTGGACGAAGTAGAGGTCGGCGGCCTGGTGGTCGAACTCCGCGTGGAAGAAGAAACCTTCCTGGAGCGGGGAGACCGGGAGCGCGTCCGGATCGAGCTCCACCCGCGGCCGCTGCGGCGCGGCGCCGGTCTCTCCGGCGGTGCGGGCGAGCGCGGCCACGGTCCGGCCGCGGAACACCTCGCGCGGGGTGATCGCGAGCCCGGCCTCGCGGGCGCGGTTCACCAGCTGGATGGCGACGATGCTGTCGCCGCCGAGTTCGAAGAAGCTGTCGTGGACGCCGACCGACGGCAGACCGAGGACATCGGCGAACAGCGCGGCGAGCGCGGCCTCGGCGGGGGTGCTCGGGGTGTCGGTGCCGGTCAGGGAGGTCCAGCGGGGCTCGGGCAGGGCCTTGGCGTCGAGCTTGCCGTTGGGGGTCAGCGGCAGCGGGCCGTCGAGGACGACGACGGCGGTCGGCACCATGTAGTCGGGCAGGGCGTCGGTCACGCGGGCGCGTGCGGCGGTCACGGCCGCCTCGCCGCCCTCGTCCGCCGCTCCCTCCGGAACCAGGTACGCGACCAGCCGCTTCGCTCCCCGGTGGTCCTCGCGGGCCAGTACGGCGGCCTGGGCGATGCCCTCGCAGGCCATGAAGGCGCTCTCGATCTCGCCCGGCTCCACACGGTGGCCGCGGATCTTGATCTGGCCGTCGGCGCGGCCGAGGAACTCCAGGTTGCCGTCGGCGCCCCAGCGGACCCGGTCGCCCGTGCGGTACATGCGGGTGCCGGGGGGCCCGTACGGATCGGCGACGAACCGCTCCGAGGTCAGCGCGTGGCGGCCCAGGTAACCGCGTGCGAGGCCGCGCCCGGAGACGTACAGCTCGCCCTCCGCGCCGACGGGGACGGGCCGGAGCGCCGTGTCGAGGACGTACGCGCGCGTGTTGGGGTCCGGCCGGCCGATCGGCGCGGGTCCCGGGCGGTCGGGGTCGGCGAGCCAGAGCGTGGAGTTGACGGTGGCCTCGGTGAGTCCGTACGCGACGACGACCCGGAGCCGGCCGTCCCAGCGGGCGATCAGTTCGCTGGGGACCGCCTCGGTGCCGACGACGAGGACGGCGCCCTGCGGGAGTGCGCACTCCTGCGGCAGCGCGGAGACGAGCGAGGGCGGCAGGATCATGTGGGTGGCGCGGTGGCGGGCGATGTACTCGGTGAGCGCGGGGCCCGCGACGCGGCGCTCGGCGGGGACGACGATGATCCGTCCGCCGACGCACAGCGACATGATCAGGTCCCAGACCGTCACGTCGAAGCCGACGGAGGCGAACTGGACGACCCGGCTCTCGGAGGTGATGCCGATCCGGTCGGTGGCGGTGGCGATGAGGCTGCCGACGCCGTCGTGCGAGACGACGACGCCCTTGGGGCGGCCCGTCGAGCCGGAGGTGTAGATGACGTACGCCGCCTGGTCGAGGGCGACCGCAGATCCGTGGGCGGGGCCGGTCGCGGCGGCGAGGGCGGCCTCGGTGGCCGGGTCGTCGAGCAGCAGACGGATGACTCCCGCCGCCTCCGGGAGGTCCCCCGCGAGGTCGCGCACGGTGACGACGGTGCGGGCCCCGGCGTCGGACAGCATGTAGGCGATGCGGTCCTGCGGGTGGTCCGCGTCCAGCGGCAGATAGGCGGCGCCGGCCTTCATCACGGCGAGCAGGGCCACCACGAGCTCCGGTGAACGGGGCAGGGCCACGCCCACCACGTCCTCGGCGCCGACGCCCCGGGAGCGGAGGAGCCGGGCGAGCCGGTCGGCGGCGTCGTCGAGTGCGGCGTACGTCAGCTCCCGGTCCTCGCAGACGAGTGCGACGGCGTCGGGGCTCCGGCGGACCTGCCGTTCGAACGCGGCGGGCCAGGAGAGCTCCGGGACCTCGCGGGGGGAGACGCCGAACTCGTCGAGGAGGAGGGCTCGTTCGGCGTCGGAGGTGAGTTCGATGCGGCCGACGGGGCGGTCCAGGTCGTCGGCGAAGGCGTCGAGGAGGGCGAGGAAGCGGCGCTCGTGGCCGGCGAGGGTGGCCGCGTCGCAGACGTCGGCGTCCACGTCGAGGTGGACGGTGTATCCGTGGCCGTCCGTGCCCTCGGCGAAGCTGAACGCCAGGTCGCTGACCGGGCCGAGCCATTCGGGGCGGAGTTCGGCCCGGTGGTCGGCGAAGCGGAGGTCCTCGGAGCGGGGCAGGATGTTGACGGTCGGGCCGACGAGCTCCGGTACGCCGTCGACGAGGCCGAGTTCCCTGGCCAGGTCCTCGGCGCGGTAGCGCCCGTGGGCGACGGCGTCGGCGACGGTCTCGCGCACCTGGGCGACGAGGGCGGCGCCGGTCGTGCCGGGGTGGACGGCGAGGCGCAGCGGGACGATGTTGGACACCATGCCGGGGACGGTCGCGAAGACCTCGTCCTCGCGGGCGGCGACCGGCAGGCCGAGGACGAGGTCCTGTTCGCCGCCGGCACGGTGCAGATGGGCGGCGACGGCCGCGAGCAGGATCCGGGAGGGTCGTACGCCCGCGGTCCGGGCGGCGGCGTTCAGCCGCTCGACGGTCTCGGGGGACAGCTCGGTGGTCCGCCGCAGCCGCCGGGTCATGGGGGTGGCGGCCCGGTCGACGAGCCGGACGGGTTCGGTCCGGCCCGCCATCCGCTCCAGCCACCAGACGCGGTCGGCGGCGTGCCGGTCGGAGGCACGGTACGCGCGGTCGGCGGCGACGAGCCGGGAGAGCGACCAGTCGCGGGGGTCGGACGCCTCGTCCGCCGAGCTGTACAGCTCGCCGGCCCGCCGGGTGATGAGCGCGACGCCCATCCCGTCCACGACGATGTGGTGGTAGCGCTGGCACCACAGGACGCGGTCGTCGGCGAGCCGCAGCAGGACGTGGCCGAAGAGCGGGTCGAGCGCGAGGTTGACGGGCCTGTCGCGGTCGTCGGCCACCCACGCGGCGGCGGCCTCGTCGGGGTCGACGGCGTCGCGCAGGTCGACGACGGTGACGTCGACGGGAAGGGTGAGGGTACGGGGCGTCTGGCGCGGCCCGTCGTCTCCGGGGGTGACCCGTACGTGCAGGCACTCGGCCTCTTCGACGGCCTGGCGGACTGCGGCGGCGAGGCGGTCGAGGTCGATGGCACCGCGGAGGTGCAGCGCGAAGACGATGTTGTAGGCGGAGCTGTCCGGTTCGATCTGCTGGGCCAGCCAGATGCCGGATTGCCCGCCGGTGACGGGGAGGCCGGAGGGGGTGTTCCGGTCCGACGACTCGACGTCAAACATCGTACGAAGTGGCCTTTCCCTGGGGGTGCGTGGCAGACGGTGACGGCACAAGCGCCGACGGCGTGGCGAGAGTTCCGCCACGCCGTCGGTCGGGTCGGCTGCCGGCTGGTGGCACGTCAGCCGGAGTGCGTCAGCTGGTGTGCGTCACTTGACGGCCGCGAGGAGCGGCTCGATCTGGTCGATGGCGTACGGGATCGACAGAACGGTGTTGAAGGAGAACGCGGCGCCGATGTCGGGGTCCTGGTACGGCACGAACAGGTCGCGCTTCTCCTGGTTGACCTTCAGCTTCTTGTAGAGCGGCTCGGCCTTGATCCGGTCGTTGGCCTCGGTGCTGGAGGTGACCCAGACGAGCCGGTCGACGTCGAGGACGTCGAGCTTCTCCGCGCTGAGCTCGGCGACGTTGAAGCCCGGCTTGGACAGCGTGTCGATCTCCGGCTTGAGCTTGAATCCAAGCTCCTGGAAGAAGATCGACTTGGGGTCGATCTTCGTGAACGCCGAGTACTTGCCGGCCTCGAAGCTGTCGGCGACGGCGAGCGTCTTGGTGGCCCACTCGGGGTGCTTCTCGCGGGCGGCCTTGAATCGGGCGTCGATGTCCGAGATCAGCTTGGCGGCCTCGGCGTCCTTGCCCAGCGACTTGCCGATCTGCTGGGTCATCAGCTGCCAGGGGGCACCGTAGTCCGGGTGGTCCTTGGGCTGGGCGACGACCTTGGTGAACTTGGAGAGCGTGTCGTACTGCTCCTTCTTCATCCCCGAGTACTGGGCGATCACGAGGTCGGGCTTCAGGGCCGCGATCTTCTCGATGTTGTACTCGTCGCGCTCACCGACGATCTGCGGGGTGTTCGCGCCCCACTTGTCCTTGGTCCAGGGCCACTTGCCGTACGGCTTCTCCTTGAACCAGTCGACCGAGCCTGCCGGCGTGACGCCGAGCGCGAGCACCGCGTCCTGGTCGGAGAGGCCGAGGGTGACGATCGTCCTCGGCTCCTTGTCGATGGTCGTGGAGCCGTACTTGTGCTCGACCGTGACGGGGAACGCCGCGGGCTTGGCTCCCCCGTCGGCGGTGGCCGAAGTGGCGGAGGGGGACGGCGAGTCGGACTTCTCGGCCCCGCCGCCACAGGCGGAGAGGGCGAGGGCCGCCACGGCGAGAACGGCTACGCGGGGAGCGGATCTGGCGAACCGCGCCAGAGCGGGACGTGCACCAGCGGACACGGACGTTCCTTTCGGGGATTCACAGTGCTGCCACGCCCGCCGGGGCACGGGAGACCGGGCGGCGGGATTGGCGATCGGCGCGTGGGGGGTGGAGCCAGGTGACGCCAGGGGGGTGTCTGTCGATCAGGCCGGATCGGGCCGCGAGCCCGGCATGATCGGCA
>NZ_LIPQ01000604.1 GCF_001418135.1 Streptomyces aureus | reverse complement strand
CGCCCTCAGGCTCGCCGTCCGGCCGGTCGGTGGTGCCGCGGACCGCGCGGCGGAAGGAACCGAACCGGTTCGCCGCACCGGCGGCCGCGCCGGTGCGCGGCCCTTCGGCAGGCGTCTTCGCGGCGGCTTGCGGGCCCTCGGGGTGGGCGGCGGCCATGGCCCGGCCGCGGCGGCGCTGGGGCAGGCCGCTCTCGCCGAACCGCGGGTGCTCGCCGGTGCTCTCGGCCGCGCTGTCGTGCACGGTCTCGGGCTCGGGGGCCGTGGCCGGGGCGCTGGTCGTGGCCGGCGCGGACAGGGCGCGGCCCGAGACCGGCGGCAGAGCGTCGGCCGGCGTGGCCGCCGGCTCCGCGGGCGCGTGGCTGATCAGCTCCTGCGGCAGCATCAGCAGAGCGCCGGTGCCGCCACGCGCGGAGGGACGGAACGACACGGTGAGGCCGTGCTTGCGCGCCAGCCGGCCGACGACCGCGAGGCCGAGGCGGGTGCCGGAGAGACCGGCCAGGTCCTGCGGTGCGGAGCCGACGGCGGCCTCCGCGCGGCGCTGCTGCACGTCGCTCATCACGAGGCCGCTGTCCTCGATGGCGATGATGACGCCGGCCGGGACCTCCTCGACATAGACGTGCACCTCGGCGGTGGGCGGCGAGAAGTTCGCCGCGTTGTCCATGAGTTCGGCCAGGGCGTGCATGACGCCCTCGGCCGCGTGCCCGGCGACGGCCGCGTCGCTGCTGGAGTGCAGCCGCACCCGCTGGTAGCCGCTGATACGGCCCATGGCGCCGCGGAGTATCGACTCCATGACGATGGGGCGGGCCCAGCGCCGGCCGGACCTGGCGCCGCTCAGCACGGCGACGGAGTCGGCGAGCCGGCCCGCCTGCGCGGTGCGGTGGTCGAGGTGGAGCAGGTCGGTGAGGACGTCCTCGTCGGCGTGCCGGTTCTCCATCTCCCGGAGGTCGGCGAGCATGCTCGTCGCGAGGGCCTGCATGCGGCCGGCGGCGTTGGCCGCGGCGGCCATGGCCGCGGACCGTCCGGACTCGGCGCGGCGCAGCCGGGTTTCGAGCCGCGCGGTCTCGGCGGAGTGTTCCCGGACCAGTACGGCGACCTCGGCCGCGTGGGACCGGGCGATCTCCTCGGCCTGGGCCGCCCGCGCCGCTCGGGCGGCGGCGGTCTCCGCGTCGTGGCGGTCCCTGAGGGTGGCCGCCTCGCGCTCGGCGGTGGCCTGGAACCCGGCGAGGTACGCGTCCTTGGAGGCGACTTCGGCGGCGAGGGTCTCGGCCCTCCGGGCGAGGACGCGCGAGGTCCGCCCGTACCAGGTCACGGCGAAGGCCGCGGCGGAGAGCAGCAGGACGCCGCAGGCGGCGAACCAGCCGAGCGGCGCGCGGACTCCGCCCGGTGCCGCGGCGACCGCGGCCGCGGCGAGGGCACCACCCGCGGCGGCGGTCAGCAGCGAGGCGGTCAGGGCAGGACGGAAGGGGGTGGGTGACGCCGACATCAACCAGACTCTCGGGAGCGGGCACACGGGGAAGGGAGTCGCAACGACGGCACTATAGATGTGTTGTTGATCAGTTCGGAACTCTTGTGATCGGATCGGCATTCATGCGAGGGCATATTTTTCCGGTATTGCGCCCAAGAAGGTCCGAACTTGTTGACCCCACAGGAAGTACGGCCCAGTAAACGCTTCCTGACTGTCCCTCGGTTCCGCGCTCCGCCCTACTCACCCCGGCGGGGCGGACGGTGGGGGATTCGCGCGTGGGCCGACACCGTCACCGCGGTCGTCTCCAAGAGGCCACAGCAGCGGCGACGCCGCGATGTGCGGGGAGAAGTGGCCGTCCGGGCGGCCCGGCTCAAGGGGCGAGATGGCAGGATGACGCGGTGTCCGACTCTCTGCATGAACCGTGGCTGCGCGGCATCGCCTTCAATCCGGCGGCGCCTTCCGACGTACTGATACGCCTGGTGGACCCCGCGTCCGGTGGGCCCGGCCTGTCGATGTGCGAAGGCCGCGACCTGCCCGACGCCGTCATCGAGGCGGCCCTCCACCACCCGGCCAGAGAGATCCGTCGCGCCCTCGCCCGCAACGTGTACGTCGACCCGGCGCGGCTCGCCCCCTTGGCGACGGACCCGTCGGGGCTCGTCCGCGGGTGGCTCGCAGCCGGCCCCCGTCACTATCCCCGACGGGTCCGACCGCTGCCGGACGACATCCTCGTGACCCTCCTGACCGCCCGGGACGGGGGCGAGGACGGCATGCTCACCGAGAAGGAGATCAGCGCGGAGCTCGACTCGTCCCGGCAGATCCCGCCGTCCTTCCACCGCTCCATGGCCGACAGCGAGCACCCCGAACTCCGGATACGGGCCACCTATAGGTGGCAGTCGCTCACCCCGGCGCAGCGGGCGGCGCTGCTCGACGATCCGGACCCCTCGGTCCGCCAAGCGGCGCAGGACGGGAGCTGGGAGCTGGACCCGGAGCGGGTGGAGGCCGAGCTGCCGTCCATCGGCTCGCTCAGCAAACCGCACACGCTCGGCACGTGCGCCCTGTCGCCCGCGCTCGTCGAGCAGTGCTTCACGGACGGCACGGTGCAGCCCCTGACGTGGAACCGGCACACCCCTGCCGACGCCGTTGCCCGACTCGCCCGCCACCCCGAGGCCCAGGTCCGCGCGATGGTCGCCGCCCGGCCCGACGTGGGGCCGGAACTGGCAGCGGAGCTGAGAGAGGACCCGGACGAGTACGTGCGGATGCGCGCACGACTCCACCCCTTCCCCCGCACCTGGGCGGAGTACTGGGCGATCCGCCAGGTCATCGGGCACGGTCCGGACTGCACCTGCCCGATCACCGAGCCGGCCCCCGGCCCGTCCCCCGACTGGTTCGCCGCGTGCGCGGCGTCCGAGGAACCGGTGCTCCGCCGGGTAGCGGCGAGCTGGCCCGGCCTGCCGGCGGAACTCGTCGCGACACTCGCGCAGGACGACGACGAGGAGGTACGGATCCGCCTGGCCTGCCACCACCCGCTGGCTCCGCCACACCTCCTCCTGGACGTCTTCGTCACCCGCCCGGCCCACCGTCCGCACCTGTTGACCCTGCCCGGCTTCCCGCGCACCGGCCGCACCCACCTCATCGACCACCCGGATCCCGAGGTACGGGCTCTGGCCGCAGCCGATCCCACCCTGCTCGTGCCCCCGGTGGAAGACCTCGACGAGGCGGTGTGCAGGGCAGCCGCCGCCAATCCGAGCCTGACACCGGAGGCCCTGGAGGCCCTCCTCGCCGACCCCCGCACGGCAGAGGGCGCCGCGGCCAACCCGTCCCTCCCCGTCCCCCGCATGCACGCACTCCTCGACCGCTGCTTGAACGGAGCCGCCACCCCAGCGCCGACAAGCCGACGCGGATCATCGCCCTTGCGGCAGGGCTAGGCCATCCCGATCCGCCGCACCAGGCGACTACGCGACCGTCGTAGCTTGTCGCGCAGTGGCGTTTCGCGGCGATCTCTCCGAGGGCCGGGCTCCGGAAGTGGGCTCAGGAGTCGCCCAGGTCGTCCTGCGCTGGCTCACCCAGCGCGGCGTCGTCGCCATCCCCAAGTCCGTCCGCGCCGAGCGCATGGCCGAGAACTTCGACATCTTCGACTTCGAACTCACCGACGAGCAGATGGCCGCCGTCGCCACGCTCGACACCGGCAACACCCTCTTCTTCGACCACCACGACCCCGCCATGGTCGACTGGCTCGCCAAGCGCCGCGTCGACTGACAGCCCCGGAACCGGCGCGGATGCCCCACCCCTCCAGGGTGTCCGCGCCGGATGCGCACAGGGCCGCACCCGTCACTTCCGCACGAACGGCAGATCCGCCGGTTTCACGTGCTCGCGCGGCCCCGCCGCTCGTAGCACTACGTCCAGCACGCGCGCCGGGTCAGCGGCGTACGCGTGGGAGAACCACGCCATATTGGCTTCCACCACAGCCCACCGATGGCCCGGGCGGTATGTGTCGAGCAGCTGTCCGACGTCCACGACGACGGCGCTCGGCAGGGCGGGCCCGGCTGCGGCGACCAGACGGCCGACGAACTCGGTGATCTCCGCGGCGACGGGCCCCTGCTCGTCGAGCGGGTGTGGGTCGAGTCGGCCGAACACCGCGTACCGACTGCCCGCGGCGATCTGTCCGTCGAGCAGGAACAGCCGGTACTCGGCGGCGAAGGTCACCACATCGGAGAGCAGCACCGGCGTGTCCGGGTCCAGACCGGCGGGCAGCCGGGAACCCTCTGTGTAGACGTCCGCCGGGAAGGACTTGTCCCGCGGCGGCTTGACGAACGTCGGCCGCTCGATCGCCCACGCATCCAGGACGGTCGCCGCGCGGACCTCCCGTCCGGTGAACTCCTCCGGCAGCTCGGCAAGCCAGTCGTCCGCCGGTTCGAGCAGCGCGAACCCCAGCCGCCCGGCCAACCGCGCGCCTGCCACCGGCCCCCCGTACCAGTACGCGGGTCCCGGCGCCGCGGAGACCTCCTCCGCGGCGGCGACCACCATCCCCCGCCCCGCCGCCTCCACGGCCAACAGCTCCATCGTCGACGTCCGCCGCCCAGGCATGACCAGCACCGCAACTCTCCTTCGCGACGTGCAAAGCCGCCAGGCTAGACCTCACCCCGTCCCGGCCGCCTCCGGTTTGCGGCGGCAGCACCGGCGGAGGCGCGTAGGCCCGAGCCGTCGCGGGTCCGCCTCGGTATCCGGTTAGGGTGACACCGGCTTCGAGGCCGACGGCCGACGGTGCCGTTGAGCGGGGAATGCGCCGGGCTCGCGCACTTGGGCCTGTTGCGGAAGTGGATCTTTCTTCACCGTGATCACGGTGTAGCACGAGGGGACGTGGCAGACCGGCGATGAAGCAGGAGCCGAAGGCGTGGTACGGCGTCAGAACCTTCTACCGATGGCTGACCTGGGAGAACCGCCCCTACGAGGAGCGCGTCGTCCTGTTCCGGGCGCGGTCCCTCGACGACGCCCTCGAACTGGCTGAGCGGGAGTCGGCCGAGTATGCAGCGGAGAACGACTTCGAAGTCCTCGACATGATGCAGGCATACCGGATCTCCGAAGTCGACGAGGAGGTGGGCGCGGGTACGGAGGTGTTCTCCAAACTCCATGCGCTCGACCTCACGTCGAACGAGTTTCTCGACCGATACGACTCAGGACCGGCACACACCCAGATCGGTGAGTGATGTCGTTTACGGCGTACGACCGGTTCCGCCCCGGACCCGAGCGGCTCTGACCGTCCGGGCGGGTCCCCCTCAGGACGGGCGGCGGAGCGTGCCGGGGCGCCGACGGCTTGGTGGTGCGCGCGCACGGACGTCGAGTCGACCGAGCTGCCCCGGTCGATCTCGCCGCGTCAGCCTCGGCTTGGATCCGCCGGAGGCCACTCGTGTCAACGGCTCAACTGAGCAGCGGCCACGGCCAGGAGCGCGGGGCGAGTGGTGGGTGATCGCTCGGTCCAAGAGGTGTCCGCTGTCGATCGCCAGGACACTGCCTGAGGGCTGTCCCGTAAAGATCTTTGAGTCGGTGGGCCGTGACCGGCTCCTGCCCGCTCGGCTTGCCTATCGGCCGAGTGCGAGGTTGTGCAGGTGGGCGATTCCGTTCATTCGCGTTCGAGACGCCGAACGGTGGTGCGAGCTGCCGTACCGTCAAGCTGGTGCGCCAGTAAGCCGTGACCGGCATGACCCGGTCCTCCAGCGGCAAGCTCCACAGTCGGCCTCTGCGGACCGCGTCAGCTCCTTCACGCCGCAACTGTGTCAGCAACGTGTCAAGCGCGGGGACTCAACCCAGTGCACGGGGCTGTCCAGGAAGGCTCCGACGCCGCAATCACACCAGACGCCGCAAGATCTTTTCACGGACCGCAGGGCCGGCCTGCGGGCAGTCAGGAGGGACATCGCTGCGGTTCCACAGCCCTGAGCAGACACTCGCGGTCGTCCACGCTGATCAATTCGTCCGGAAGGCTCCCCTCCTCCAGCAACGTGCGCAGGTCGGAAGCGTGTGCGGCGAAGGCAGCCCTGCACCAATCGCGTTCCGGGTGATCGCAGTCATTCCCGAACATCATCACCTGGCGTTCATCGTCGCCGTTGACGGGCAGAGATAGATCCGCGGCAAGGACCAAGAGTTCTACCAGGTCGGACCGCACCGCGATGCCAGGGACAGCTGCCAGGCGGATCAGGAAGGGTAGGACGGCCGGCATCACGGCGCTCACGTGGAAGACGCTGTTCATCAGGACGTTCTCCAGTACCGGCAGAGCCGCGGGGCCGGCTGTCTCATCCAGGAGACTGCGGAGCAGGACCGGGATCCCGGCAGGGCACCCGGGAATCTGCGACCAGTCGACATCCGTGCAGCCCAGCAGCGCGGGGTGGTCGCACGCAGCTCGCTCCATCTGCGGATGCTCGCGGAGGAACCGGGAAACGGCAGCCTCTTTGACCGCCGCATCCATCACGCACATCTCTCTGCCCCTGCCCTCATGACTTCGCCCCGAACGGCGTCCGCGAAACTCTTCCTGGGCCAGGCACCACACGCAAGTGCCGGGCCAGTAACCTCCACCTCCAGCCCTGGGGCAGGGGCGCCCCAGCCCGGCACTGGATTTCGGGACAGCCCTTGGGGCGTGCATCGAAAGTATTTTCTAGGAGATCGTCAGGCTGCCCGGCTACGGTGCGCGCATGGTGAATTTCGTGTTGGTTGCAGGTGCACGGCTCGGGGCGTGGGCGTGGGGTGAGGTGGTGCCGTATCTGCGCGCGGCCGGCCACGGCGTCCATCCGTTGACCCTGTCCGGTCTTGCTGACAAGCAGGGTGTACCGGCGGGGCAAGCGACTCACGTCCAGGACATCGTTGCCGAGGTGGAACGCCAAGGTCTGCGTGACGTAGTCCTGGTGGGTCACAGCTACTCGGGCATCCCGGTAGGTCAGGCCGCGGAGCGGATCGGTGACCGACTGGCCCGCGTGGTATTCGTCGACGCAAGTGTTCCAACTGACGGCGAGTCGTTTGCCTCCGCCTGGCCGGACGGCGGGGCGGCAGTGGAGGCGTCGATCGCCGAGAACGGAGGGTTCTGGCCGCTCGCGCCGGCTGCTCATTACGACGGCGAGGGTCTCACCGATGAGCAGATCGCACGCCTCGTGCGGGGCTCGACGCCTCACCCGGGTGCCACGCTGACCGAGCCCGCTGTGCTGGCGGGGCCGCTCGGTGAACTTCCGGCGACATACATCCTGTGCGTGATGCCGGGGGCCGAGCCTGACGACGCCGAGCCCGACGAAGACGTGGCTGAGCTGCTGAACAGCAAGCGCTGGCGGCTGGTCAAGATGGACACCGGCCATTGGCCGATGTTCTCCCAGCCGCGCGAGCTGGCGCAGATTCTCCTCAATGCTGCCGTGGAGTGAGAGCACCTCCATGCCTGCGGGCTGGTTTCGGACTCGCTTGATGTGTGCTGGTCACCCACTCGCTGCCGGGCTCCAGCCGCGTCCTGATGGGCGCGTCACACCGTGGAATCGACGCTCAGATCCCACACGATCGCACCCTTCGCATCGGCCAGGGACTGGAGCCGGCTGAAGACCCGGTGCCAGGTGCCGTTTCACTGCCATCGGCGGAACAAGGCGTAGACCCTGCACCACGGGCCGTACTCGACGGGCCGGTCCCGTCACGGAACGCCCGTTCGGACCCGGAACCGTAAGGCGTCGATCTCTGCCGCCGGGGCCGGACGGGCGAACGCCCCGCCTTCGTCCCCATCGGCAACAACGGCTCCAACACGGCCCACTGTTCATCAGCGAGATCACCCCGCCCCATGAATGAAGATCATTCACGGGGCAAGATCCACTTTCGACACAGGCCCTGGTCTGCCGCTCCCGGTTCGGGCACCATGAGCCGGTCGGGGCGCCGGGTCGTACGAGCGGCCGGGGGGCCGTTGTTCGGAACCGGGGGAGTGAACGTGGGCAGGTTCAGGCGGGGTGGGCCGACCATCGAGGTGGACGCTCAACGGCGGGTGCGACGCAGCCCGTTGCTCTTCACGGTGCCGATCGTGCTGCTCGTCCTGCTCACGACGGTGCTCGGATGGGAGGCCGCCCGGGCCAACGTGACGGCGGAGGCCCGGGCCGAATGGCCGTGGCGACTGCAGCTGCTCGACATGGAGCCGCTCGGCAGCCTGCTCGCGGTCGCGGCCGGCGCGGTCCTCGCCCGGGCCCAGTACGCCCGCACCGTGCGGCCGATGCTGGGCTGGCGCGCCGACTGGACGACCGGGCACCTCCGGGGCGGCGTACCCGAATGGCAGGTGGGACTGCTCAACGGAGGCTCGCACACCGTCGTGGTCGAGGCCTACGAGTGCCGGGCCGTCCTGCGCGGCGAGGATCCGCAGCACGCCGCCCCGTGGACCGACG
>NZ_LIPQ01000603.1 GCF_001418135.1 Streptomyces aureus | reverse complement strand
CCCTCGTCCTCGGCGCGCTCTACTGCCTGCTGCCCGTCGCCTGGGTCGTGGTCGCCGCCACCAAGCCCGACGACGAGCTCTTCTCCACCTTCACCTTCCTGCCCGGCGGCGGAATCGCCGACAACGTCACCGACCTCAGCGCGTACCGCGACGGGATCTACTGGCGCTGGATGCTGAACTCCGTGTTCTACGCGGGCCTCGGCGCCGTCCTGTCCACCGCGGTCTCCGCACTCGCCGGCTACGCCCTCGCGATCTACCGCTTCCGCGGCCGCGAGGCCTTCTTCAACGTGATGCTCACCGGCGTCCTCATGCCCCCGGTCATCCTCGCCATCCCCCAGTACCTGCTGATGGCCGAGGCCGACCTGACGGACAGCTACGCGTCGGTGCTGCTGCCGCTGGTCCTCTCCCCGTACGGCGTCTACCTCGGCCGCATCTACGCCGAGGCCGCCATCCCCATGGAACTCGTCGAGGCCGGCCGCATGGACGGCGCGGGCGAGTGGCGGATCTTCCGGCGGATCGCCGTCCCCATGATGGCCCCGGGCCTGGTGACGATCTTTCTCTTCCAGTTCGTCGCCATCTGGAACAACTTCCTGCTGCCGTTCATCATGCTCGGCGACGACGAGAAGTTCCCCATGACCGTCGGCCTGTTCACCCTGCTCAAGCAGGGCGCCTCCCAGCCCTCCCTGTACACCCTGGTGATCACCGGCGCGCTCCTCGCCATCGCCCCGCTCATCGCCCTGTTCCTCGTCATCCAACGCTTCTGGAGCCTCGACCTGCTGTCCGGCGCCGTAAAGTCCTGATCACAGGGGATCGAGGGGAAACACACAGCATGAGCACAGCAGCGAGCAGGCGCCGGCCGGCGACCATCCACGACGTGGCCCGCGAAGCCGGGGTGTCGCGCGGCACCGTCTCCCGTGTCCTCAACGGCGGCCACTACGTCAGCCCGACGGCCAAGGCCGCCGTGGACGCCGCGATCCGCAGAACGGGCTACGTCGTCAACCGGCACGCCCGCTCGCTGATCACCGGCAAGTCCGACTCGGTCGCCTTCCTCCTGACCGAACCCCAGGAGCGGTTCTTCGAGGACCCCAACTTCAACGTGCTGCTCCGCGCCTGCACCCAGGCGCTGGCGGCCCAGGACATCCCGCTGCTCCTGATGATCGCCGGCACCGAGGACGAGCGCCGCCGCAACCTCCGCTACATCGAGGCCGGCCACGTCGACGGCGTCCTCCTCGTCTCCAGCCACTCCGGCGACCCCGTGGTGGCCCGGCTGCACGAGGCCGGCGTACCCGTCGTCGCCTGCGGCAAGCCCCTCGGCCAGACCGCCAGGATCGGCTACGTCGCCGCCGACGACCGCGAGGGCGCCCGCGACATGGTCCGCCACCTGTACGCCTCCGGGCGGCGCCGGATCGCCACCGTCACCGGCCCGCTCGACACCCCCGGCGGGGTGGAGCGCCTCGCCGGATACCGCGAGACGCTCGCCGAGTTCGGGCTGCCCGCCGACGAGACGCTGGTCGCCACCGGCGACTACAGCCGGGCCAGCGGCGAGGACGCGGCCCACGCCCTCCTGGAGCGGGCCCCGGACATCGACGCGGTGTTCGTCGCCTCCGACCTGATGGCACAGGGTGTCCTCGACGCCCTCTCCCGCGCGGGCCGGAGGGTTCCCGAGGACATCGCCGTCGGCGGCTTCGACGACTCCCCGGCGGCCCTGTCCTCCCGCCCCTCGCTGACCACCATCCGCCAGCCCTGGGACCGGATCAGCACCGAGATGGTACGGACGCTCCTCGCCCGGATAGCCGGCGAGGACCCGGCGACGGTGATCCTGCCGACGCAGCTGGTCCGGAGGGAATCGGCCTAGCCGCTCGACCCTCGCCGGGCACCGACCGCCCCGGGGCGCGGGCGTCAGCGGACGCCGAGCAGGTGCTCCAGGGCCAGCTGGTCGAGGTGCTCGAAGGCCATGGAGCGGCCGGCCGCCGCGTCGGGGTCGAAGGTCTCGTACGCCGTGGGGTCGGCGAGCAGCCCCGCGAGGCCGTCGGCGGCCGTGGGGACGGCCA
>NZ_LIPQ01000602.1 GCF_001418135.1 Streptomyces aureus | reverse complement strand
TCCCCCGGTGCCGCGGCACCGACGGCGGCGGACCGGCACTCCCGAGCACTGGGCGAGCTCACGGTCGTACAGCAGCGGCGCCACCTCACGGCGCCGCCACCAGAACAGTGCGGGTACGACCACGGCGAGCGCGCCGAGGACCACGAGGTCCGCCGTGCCGACCGAGAGGATCGACCCCCACAGCAGGGCGAAGGCCCCCGACGCGTCGACGCCGGAGACGGCGAGGACGAGCAGCGCGGCGGCGATGGCGAGGCTCATCAGCAGACCCATGGCCCCCGAGAGCCCGGCCGGTGTCCGGGCCAGCGGTGCGACACCCGCCCCCGACAACGCGCACGCCACCAGCGCGCACACCATCGGGTCGAGGCCGGTCAGCAGCCCGACCGCGATGCCGAGCAGCGCCACGTGCATCATCGCGAACCGCACGGGCATGATGTCGAGGCCCACGATGACGACCCCGATCACCGCCAGGCCGACGGCCGCGAGGAGCAGCGCCGTCCCCGCCCGCCGGACCGGCAGGAGCTGGAGCACGGCGCCGAGGTCGGCTGCCGCGAGCGCGCTCGCCACACCTCCCGCAGCCGCCCCGAGGCCATCTCCAGGACCCGGTCGCACCGGTCCGCCAGCGCCCGGTCGTGGGTCACGACCACGAGTGTGACCGGCAGCTCGGTCAGCACGTCGGCCGCCTCCTCCTGCCCCTCGAAGTCGAGGGCGGCGGTCGGCTCGTCGGCGAGCAGCACCTGGGCGCCGGCGGCGACACAGCCGATCGCCCGCGCCAGGTACATGCGCTGCAACTGCCCACCGGACAAGGTGCCCACGGGACGCGAGGCCAGTGCCCCGACCCCGAGCCGTCCGGCCGCCCGCACCGCCTCGCCGGGCGCCCCGCTGCTCGCGAGCAGCTCGTCGCCCCGCAGCGGGAACCGGCCTGCGGCGGGCTTCTGCGGGATCCAGGCGCACGACCGGCGCCGCCACGCCCACTCGGCGGCCGAACGCGCGCCGCGCCCGCCGACCTCGATGGAGCCGCTCGTGTGCCGGTGCATCCCGAGGACCGCACGCGGCAGCGTCGTCTTCCCGGACCCGTTCGTCCCCGTCAGGGCGACCCGCTCGCCGGAGGCGATCTCCAGGTCCACCCCCGCCACGGCCTCGGCGCGGCCGTGCCGGCAGACGACCCCGCGCATGCGTATGTCCAGTCCGCCCATCCCGTGCCTCTCGCCGCTTCCGTGCCGGTGCGGTGGAGCAGTCGTACGGCGGAGCCGCCGAGTCCCCGGATCGTCGCGGGAACCGCGGGAGACCGTGGCCGGGCTTCTCCCCGTCGGACGTCATGAGGGCGCCCTGGCGGGGAGCGGACCGCCAGGGCGCACGACGCGCCATGTGACCGGGAGGCTCGCGCCGTCCGCGTCTCAGAGCGCGTCGCGGCTCTCCCAGCGCTCCCGGAACCACGTCAGCGTCTCGGCGAGCAGCTTGCGGTTGTGGTCCTTCTCCAGCAGCGACAGGCGGAGGTTGGGACGCAGTTCCAGCTTTCCCTCCGGGATGGCCACCCCCTCCAGTTCGTTGAGCCGTCGGAGGAGCTCGGCGCGCAGCGTGCGGTCGGTGAAGGGCTCGCGCGCGGCGAGGTGCTGGAACACCACCTCCGCCGTGCCGCCGCGCCCGCCGCCCGGATAGAGCGTCAGCGGCCAGATGCCGCGGCCCGGCGCGCCCGCCTCCCCGAGCATGAGGTACGCGCTGGTGGTCGTATGGCCTGCCCCGTGTCCGATCCAGCCGCCGAGCTCTTCCCAGCCTGCGAAGATCGCCCGGACTGCCTCCACCGTCCTGGGGGAGTCGTCCGCCGCGAGCTGACGGAAGAACCGGTCGGCGCGCGTCTGCCCGCCCTGGCCTTCCGCGGTCCGCTGCGCGGTGTCCTCTCCGTCCGTCTGTTCGTCGCCGCCGGCGGCGACCAGCAGGGCGAGATCGTCGGCGGTCAGGCGCTGCGCCGGGTCGGCGGCACCGTTGACCGTGAAGTGGACGCCGTCGGCGCTCAACCTGGCCCGGACGTCGCCTCCGTCGTCCGGGGACGTCCAGTGGAAGCCGTCGGAGACCTTGCCGTCGGATGTGAGTACCCGGTACGCGTTCGCCAGCCCCGGTGTGTTGGCCATGTGGCTGCCGACGGCCTGGGCGCCGGAGCCGAGGAACGCGGCCAGGTCGCCGTAGGACGTCCAGGTACCGTGGGGGAGTGCCGCGAGCACCTGGTGGGCCAGCTGCCAGTCCCGGCTGCGTTCCGCGCGGCCGACTCCGCGCAGCGGGGCCGGCCAGAGCGTGATCGCGCGGTCGGCGAGTTCGTCGGCGCGGGCGAGGATCTCCCGCATCCCCCAGCGTTCGGTGGCGGCGATCCGCCGGTTCATCTCCAGGCGGCTCCCCTGGAACAGGCCCTGCTTGCGCTCGAAGGGGTGATTGGACAGCTCCGAGTTGACTGCGGTGAGTGTCAGGTTCCCGAGGGTGTGCCGCAGCCGGGCGTGCAGATCCTCTGCGGTGTCGGGGCCGTCGGCGTCCTCGGCCAGCATGCGCAGCCACTCGTCGCCGGCCGACTGGGGCAGAACGTGCTCGATGGTGAGCTGCGCGGCGGCGAAGTCCAGCGGCTCGGGATGCTCGTAACTCTCCTCCAGCCGCTGGAGCACCATCTTGCGCTGGTGCCAGCGTCCGTACTGGTAGAAGGGCGCCGTCCAGATCTTGTCGCGCAGTTCCTTGTCGTCGGGCCAGAACCGGTTGTCGGCGGAGAGGAGCTGGTGCAGGCCGTCGGCCACGGGCACGTCGATCGGGAGCTGTCCGGGCACGGACTGGAAGACCCTGTTGAGGTTGTTGGTCGGCACCCGGCAGATCATCCGGCGTACCAGGAAGCTCTCGATGTACGACATCGCGCGGGCCGTCTCCGCGGATCCGAGCTCGCCCCGCTCGCGTCGGTCGAGGAGCAGCATCAGCGCGGGGTAGGTGACCTGGGCCTGCCAGGCGTCCAGGCGCCGCAGATGGGCGCGGACCGCCGCGTCCGGCTCTTCCTCGGGATGGAGCAACCGGCGGAAGAGAGTGCCGTGCCGGTACAACTCCCTGATGTACGCCTCGATCTCGGCCTCGGTCACCTCGCCGCGCTCGAAGCGGTGCTGCTGAGCCGCGTACAGGTCCTGGCGGCGCACCCGGTCGTCCCCGTCGAGCACCAGCTGCAGCCACATGAGCTGTTCGAGCTCGTCGTTGCTCAGGCTGTCCTGCAGCGGCAGCCAGTAGGTCTCGTAGACGTGCTCCCCACGGGTGGGCAGCCGCATGAACAGGTAGTTGCGCAGCAGGTCGGCCTGACTGAGCTTGAGGCCGGTGTTGTTCAGTGACTCGAAGATGCGGTGCACGTTGTCGCCGCGCTCGGCGGTCACCGCCACCAGCGTGAGCCGGGAGGTGATGGCCTGCTCGATGCGGAAGACGTCCTGCGGGGCGGCCGGATCGTCCGCCTCGACGAGCTTGCGGCGGAAGAAGCCGTAGGCCGCGGCGACGTTCCCGCCGGCGGCCTGCGCCGCGAGCGGTCCGCACACGTGCGCGGCGAACTGAGGCCGGTCGGCCTGGGTCGGCAGGAGCCGGAAGCGGTCGCTGCCGGTCTTGCGCTTGTTGACCAGGTATTCCTCGTCGATGCGCTCGGCCTCGTCCGGCTCGGCGTCCGCGACGTGGTCGCGGATCGCGGCCAGGGCGAGGGAGAGGGTGGTCAGCCGCTGCTGACCGTCCACGACGAGCCAGCGCGGAAACGTCGCCTCGTTCTGAGGGGACGGTGCCAGGACGACGGAGCCCAGGAAGTGCGTGCTCGCCCCGTCCCCCGACTCGAGCAGCTCGGCCTGCTCCAGCACATCGCTCCACAGCTGCCCGAGCTGCTTCTCGGTCCAGGAGTACGTCCGCTGGTAGAGCGGCACCTGGAACTGCTGCGCCCTCCCCTGTACGAGATCGGCGAACAGTGTCTCCTTCGCCTGCATCGCGTTCCCCCTTGGTCACCGCTCCGTTGGTGGGATCGACCCTAAGGCCTCGCACCGACAGCGCGGGACGGGCCGACCCTCGTCCGCGAGGCACAGGAGGTGCGCCGCGACGCGTTCCAGCCGTTCCCGGCGCACCCGGGCCGAGGCCTTCGGCCGCGAGGAGGACCTCATCGGCCCGGTGGACAGAGCGGGGTTTGCCTCCGCCGGCCACACGCGGGCGGGCGTCGCGAAGGGAATCCGGCCACGCTATATCCCGCGTTGATCGTTTGCCTATCCCCTTCCCCTTTCATCGAGTCCGGGGGGCGCGGAGCCCCTCGACCGACCGCCAGTGATCCAGGGACAGGAGCCGACGCATGCGTCCGCGATGGAGTGACGACGACCGGCCTCGCGACGAGGTCGCGCCACAGGACGGCGCGGACGGCGACGCCTACGTCGGTCCGCCGGTCCGCGGGACCGGGTCCGGACCGGCGCCGGACGGGCGGCTGCTGCTGGCCGGCGAGGGCCACGTGCTCCGGGCGCTCACGGCGGCCGCGGCGCGGGCCGGGTGCCGCGACGTCCGGGTCCGCCGGACGGGCGAGGGCGACGCGGAGGCGCTCGGCGGCCTCGCGGAGTGGGCGGAGGGGGAGACGCTCACGGCCGCCGACGCCGTGCTTCATGTCGCGCGTTCGGCAGCGGAGTTGGCGGCCACGGCCGACCGGTGCGCCGAGGCCGGTGTGTGGCTGGGGCAGGTGCTGGTCCACGGAGACGAACTGTGGACCGGTCCGCTCGGTCCCGCGGACCGGTCCGCGGCGGCCTCGGCCTGGCGGCGACTGCGCGGTGCTCCGCCGCAGGGCCGGCCGGACGGGCCGGTGGGCGCCGCGCCGGTCGGCTTCGGCGCCGCGCCGGCGGGCGGCGCGGCGGACGGCCCCGCCGACGCCGTGCTCGCCGCCGGGTGGTCGGAATGGATCGCCGACCGGCTCCTGGGCGCCTGGCTGGGTCGACGCGGCGCGGGGGCGGCGGACGCCGTGGCAGGGACCGGAGACGCGGGAGCGCCCGGAGCGGGCGGCGCGGCCGCGGGAGCGGGAGAAGCCGGAGCCGCGGGAGCGGCACGGGTCGGAGGCGTCGCGGGCGGCCGCGGGCTCGCCGGAGAGCCGTACCTCGTGCGTACCGACGTGCGCACGTCGTCCAGCGGACGGCACCCCGTGGTGCCCCTGCCCCGGCCCGGTCGATCGGCCACCCGGGCGGCCACCGAGACGGGGGCGCGGGTGGCGTTCCTCGGGCGGATCGGGGGTGCGGCC
The DNA here is from genome assembly GCF_001418135.1 of Streptomyces aureus. Lineage (GTDB taxonomy): Bacteria > Actinomycetota > Actinomycetes > Streptomycetales > Streptomycetaceae > Streptomyces > Streptomyces aureus_A. Next base: position 558 of record NZ_LIPQ01000602.1, on the reverse strand, counting down.
GTCGACCCCGCACGGCTGCTGGAGCGGATCGACGCCGTGGCGGACGCCCGGACCGGGCTCCTCGGGCCGCTCCCGGAGGCCACGCCGGGGCCGACCGGACTGTGGGGGTGCGCGGTCGAGGTGCCCGACCCGTTCGGGCCGCTGCCCGCCGACGCGCCGGGTGTCACCGTGTGGGGTCACGGGCGGGACGCCCGGAGCGCCCGCCTCGCGGCCCTGCTCGACGCGCTCGCCGCGTACGGGACCCTCGCCGCCGCTCCGGACGCCCGGAGCGGACGTGAGGTCTGGGGCCTGGACCTCGTCACCGACCGGCTGCGCAGGGTCCCCGCGGCCGAGGCGTACCCGGCCCCCGCGACAGGCACGCCGTACCGGCTGCCGACGGGCGCGGCGGCCGGGCTCACCTGGACGGCCGCGGTGGAGGCCGCGCTGACCGGGCACTGCGAGGCGCTGGTGACGCACCGACTCGCCCAGCCGGACGTACGCGTCCCCCGGCTCGCGCTTCCCGACCGCGGGGGCTCCGCCGCCCTCCGCGCGCTGCGTGCGGCGGAGCCCCCGCGGTCG
>NZ_LIPQ01000601.1:206-6253 GCF_001418135.1 Streptomyces aureus | reverse complement strand
TCGCGGCCCCGCCCCGCCTCGTTGGGGCTCCCCCCGACCCGCCTGGGCCTCGGGGGTGTCCTCGGGGGCCGCGCCCCCGGATCGCCTGGGGTCAGTGCCCCGGCCTTCCCGTCCATGGCCCTCGGCCGGTTCTTCCCGTGCGCACGCCAAAGGCCCCACCCCTCCTGGGGAAGGAGGTGGTGGGGCCTTTGGTGTTTGAGCTGGTGGGCTCGCACCCGCGTGGCGAACGCGTCCGCGTGCGAGTCCTGGGTGGCCGGGTGGGAGCGGGAGAGAGGGCCCGCTGGATCCCGTGCGGCCGGTTACATCAGAGCTCAGCCCTGGAGAGCGGCAACCTTGGTGGCCAGCGCCGACTTCTTGTTGGCGGCGGCGTTCTTGTGGATGACGCCCTTCGAGACAGCCTTGTCGAGCGCGCGGGAGGCGGCGCGGGAAGCCACGGTGGCCTTCTCGACGTCACCCGCGGCGACGGCCTCGCGGGCCTTGCGGATCGCGGTCTTGAGCGAGGACTTGACGGCCTTGTTGCGCAGGCGCGCCTTCTCGTTCGTCTTGTTCCGCTTGATCTGGGACTTGATGTTCGCCACGAAAAGAGCCTTTACAGGTTCGATGTTCCTTCTGGATGCGTCTCGCAGGCTGAGAGGGCACACGAGACACAGCTGTCCACAGTATCAGCCACTCTCGTGCCCGCCCAAACCGGGCGCAGGCCGACGGGCATGGGACCATGGAGCCTACGTATCGATCCGACATCGCCCCGAGACGAGACCCTGCGTGCCCGCGACTCCTACCCACGTGCCCGAGCCGAGCCGTACCGACCCGGCTCTGATCCGCAACTTCTGCATCATCGCGCACATCGACCACGGCAAGTCCACGCTCGCCGACCGGATGCTCCAGCTGACCGGTGTGGTCGACCAGCGGCAGATGCGTGCCCAGTACCTCGACCGCATGGACATCGAGCGGGAGCGCGGCATCACGATCAAGTCCCAGGCGGTCCGGTTGCCGTGGGCGCCGACCGAGGGGCTGGGTCAGGGCAACACGCACATCCTGAACATGATCGACACCCCCGGGCACGTCGACTTCACGTACGAGGTCTCGCGTTCGCTCGCGGCCTGTGAGGGCACGATCCTGCTGGTCGACGCGGCCCAGGGCATCGAGGCGCAGACGCTGGCCAACCTCTACCTGGCCATGGAGAACGACCTCACGATCGTTCCCGTGCTGAACAAGATCGACCTGCCGGCCGCCCAGCCGGAGAAGTTCTCCGAGGAGCTGGCCAACCTCATCGGCTGCCAGCCGGAGGACGTCCTCAAGGTCTCCGCGAAGACCGGTGTCGGTGTCGACGCGCTGCTCGACCGGGTCGTCCGCGACGTTCCCGCCCCGGTCGGTGTCGCCGACGCGCCCGCCCGCGCGATGATCTTCGACTCCGTGTACGACTCGTACCGGGGTGTCGTGACCTACGTACGAGTGGTCGACGGGCAGCTCAACAAGCGCGAGCGCATCAAGATGATGTCGACCGGCGCCACCCACGAGCTGCTGGAGATCGGTGTCTCGTCTCCGGAGATGACGCCTTCCGACGGTCTCGGCGTCGGCGAGGTGGGCTACCTCATCACCGGTGTGAAGGACGTTCGCCAGTCCAAGGTCGGTGACACGATCACCTCCCTGAACAAGGGCGCCACCGAGGCCCTCGGGGGTTACAAGGACCCGAAGCCGATGGTCTTCTCGGGCCTCTACCCGCTGGACGGCTCGGAGTACCCGGACCTCCGCGAGGCCCTCGACAAGCTGCAGCTCAACGACGCCGCGCTGGTCTACGAGCCGGAGACCTCCGCCGCGCTGGGCTTCGGCTTCCGCGTCGGCTTCCTGGGTCTCCTCCACCTGGACGTCATCCGTGAGCGGCTGGAGCGCGAGTTCGGTCTCGACCTCATCGCCACCGCCCCCAACGTGGTCTACCGCGTGGTCATGGAGGACGGCAGCGAGCACACGGTCACCAACCCGAGCGAGTTCCCCGAGGGCAAGATCAACGATGTGTACGAGCCCGTCGTACGCGCCACGATCCTCGCCCCCAGTGAGTTCATCGGCGCGATCATGGAGCTGTGCCAGACGCGTCGCGGCACCCTGATCGGCATGGACTACCTCTCCGAGGACCGGGTCGAGATCCGCTACACCCTGCCGCTCGCCGAGATCGTCTTCGACTTCTTCGACCAGCTGAAGTCCAAGACGCGCGGTTACGCCTCCCTCGACTACGAGCCCACCGGCGAGCAGGCCTCCAGCCTGGTGAAGGTCGACATCCTGCTGCACGGCGACAAGGTCGACGCCTTCTCCGCCGTCACCCACAAGGACGCCGCGTACGCCTACGGTGTGCGGCTCGTCGCCAAGCTGCGCGAGCTCATCCCGCGGCAGGCCTTCGAGGTGCCGATCCAGGCCGCGATCGGCTCCCGGGTGATCGCCCGGGAGACCATTCGCGCCATCCGCAAGGACGTCCTCGCCAAGTGCTACGGCGGTGACATCTCCCGTAAGCGGAAGCTGCTGGAGAAGCAGAAGGAAGGCAAGAAGCGCATGAAGATGGTCGGCTCGGTGGAGGTGCCTCAGGAGGCCTTCATCGCCGTTCTGTCGAGCGACGAGTCCTCCGGGAAGAAGAAGTAGACCAGGGCGCCCCACGCAGCTGTCCTGTGCGGACGACGGGTCCACGCGCCACGCGCGCGTGGGCCCGTTCGTTATGAAGCGGCGCCCTGCAGGCCCTTACGCGCCGGACCTCGGGCCTTTACTCTGATCCCGGCTCAAAGGTTACTCGCCAGTTAGTTACGAACCACCAGAAGGCACCGCCGCCGCCCGGAGGACGTCGTGAGCGACACACAGACCCAGATCGAGAACCGGCCGCCCTCCGTGGCGACCCTCTTCCTTGAGCGCGTCGAGCGGACTCCGGATGCGGAGGCGTACCGCTACCCGGTGCCCGCCGCCTCCGGGGCCGGCCCGGACGACTGGAAGTCGCTCAGCTGGGGGCAGGCCGCCGAACGGGTCTACGCGATCGCCGCAGGCCTCGTCGACCTCGGCGTCGCCTCCGAGGAGCGGGTCGCCCTCGCCTCCTCCACCCGGGTCGAGTGGATCCTCGCCGACCTCGGTGTCATGTGCGCGGGCGCCGCGACCACCACGGTCTACCCGCAGACCAACGCCGAGGAGTCGGCGTTCATCCTCTCCGACTCCGAGTCGCGGGTCCTCATCGCCGAGGACGCGGCCCAGCTCGCGAAGGCCGTCGAGCGCCGCGCCGACCTGCCGAACCTCCGCCATGTCGTCGTCATCGACGCCACCGGGGTGGAGAGCGACGGCGAGTTCGTCCTCACGCTCGCCGAGCTGGAGTCGCGCGGCAATGCCTACCTGGAGAAGCACCCCGAGGCCGTCAAGGAGCGGGTCGCGGCGATCACCGCCACGCAGCTCGCCACCCTCATCTACACCTCGGGCACCACGGGCCGCCCCAAGGGCGTCCGCCTCCCGCACGACAACTGGTCGTACATGGCCAAGGCCATCGCCGCCACCGGTCTCGTCACGCAGGCCGACGTCCAGTACCTGTGGCTGCCGCTCGCCCACGTCTTCGGCAAGGTCCTCACCTCGGGCCAGATCGAGGTCGGACACGTCACCGCCGTCGACGGCCGCGTCGACAAGATCATCGAGAACCTTCCGGTCGTCCAGCCGACCTACATGGCGGCCGTGCCCCGCATCTTCGAGAAGGTCTACAACGGCGTCGCCGCCAAGGCCCGCGCCGCCGGCGGAGCCAAGTACAAGATCTTCCAGTGGGCGGCCGGCGTCTCCCGCGAGTACGCCAAGGCCAGCCAGGACAACTTCCGCCGCACCGGGACCGCCTCCGTGCCCTTCGGCCTCACCGCCAAGCACAAGGTCGCCGACGCCCTCGTCTACACCAAGATCCGCGAGGCCTTCGGCGGCAACCTGCGTGCGTGCATCTCCGGATCCGCCGCGCTCGCCCCCGAGATCGGCTACTTCTTCTCCGGCGCCGGCATCCACATCCTGGAGGGCTACGGACTCACCGAGACGTCCGCCGCCTCCTTCGTCAACCCGGGCGAGGCCTACCGCACCGGCACCGTCGGCAAGCCGCTCCCCGGCACCGAGGTCCGGATCGCCGACGACGGCGAGATCCTGCTCCGCGGGCCCGGCGTCATGGAGGGCTACCACGGCCTGCCGGAGAAGACGAACGAGGTCCTGGAGTCCGACGGCTGGTTCCACACCGGTGACATCGGCGAGCTGTCCGCCGACGGCTACCTGCGGATCACCGACCGCAAGAAGGACCTGATCAAGACGTCCGGCGGCAAGTACATCGCGCCCGCCGAGGTCGAGGGCCAGTTCAAGGCCGTCTGCCCGTTCGTCTCGAACATCCTCGTCCACGGCGCCGACCGGAACTTCTGCACCGCGCTGATCGCCCTCGACGAGCCCACCATCCTCGGCTGGGCCACCGAGCACGACCTCGCGGGCAAGTCGTACGCCGAGGTCGTCGCCGACCCGAAGACCGTCGCGATGGTCCAGGGCTACGTCGACCGCCTCAACGAGGGCCTCCAGCGCTGGCAGACGATCAAGAAGTTCCGCCTGCTGCCGCGCGACCTCGACATCGAGCACGGCGAGCTGACCCCGTCCCTGAAGCTGAAGCGGCCGGTGGTGGAGCGCGAGTACAAGGGGCTCATCGACGAGATGTACGCGGGGTCGCGGGAGTCCTGACCCCACCCCTGTGGAGAGGTTGTCCACAGGCCGGGCGTTCACCTCGGGCAGTACGGGACAATGGGGCTCATGCCTTCCGTACTGCCCGATGGTGAGTCCGTTCCCGACGACGGGGCGCTGCCCCCGCACGCCCTCGAAGGGGCGGGGGAGCGGCCCCTCGGGTTCTATCTGCACGTGCCGTACTGCGCGACGCGCTGCGGGTACTGCGACTTCAACACCTACACGGCCAGTGAGCTGCGGGGGACCGGAGGCGTGCTCGCCTCCCGGGACAACTACGCCGAGCAGGTCGTCGAGGAGATCCGGCTCGCCCGGAAGGTGCTCGGCGACGACCCGCGGCCGGTGCGGACCGTCTTCGTCGGCGGTGGTACGCCCACGCTGCTCGCCGCCGGTGACCTCGTACGGATGCTGGGGGCCGTCCGCGAGGAGTTCGGGCTCGCCGACGACGCCGAGGTGACGACCGAGGCCAACCCCGACTCCGTGAACCCGGCCTATCTGGCGGAGCTGCGGGCCGGAGGCTTCAACCGGATCTCCTTCGGCATGCAGAGCGCCAAGCAGCACGTCCTGAAGATCCTCGACCGCACGCACACCCCGGGCCGCCCCGAGGCCTGCGTCGGGGAGGCGCGGGCCGCCGGATTCGAGCACGTCAACCTCGACCTGATCTACGGCACCCCCGGTGAGACCGACGACGACTGGCGGGCCTCCCTCGACGCGGCCATCGGGGCCGGTCCCGACCACATCAGCGCCTACGCGCTGATCGTCGAGGAGGGTACGCAGCTGGCGCGGCGCATTCGGCGCGGCGAGGTCCCCATGACCGACGACGACGTCCACGCCGACCGGTACCTGATCGCCGAGGACGTCCTCTCCGGGGCCGGCTTCGACTGGTACGAGGTCTCCAACTGGGCCACCTCCGAGGCCGGGCGCTGCCTCCACAACGAGCTGTACTGGCGCGGCGCCGACTGGTGGGGCGCGGGCCCCGGCGCCCACAGCCACGTCGGCGGCGTCCGCTGGTGGAACGTGAAGCATCCCGGTGCGTACGCCGCGGCGCTGGCCGCCGGGAAGACTCCGGGGGCCGGCCGGGAGCTGCTCTCCGGGGAGGACCGCAGAGTCGAGCGTGTGCTCCTGGAGCTGCGGCTCAAGGAGGGCGTCGAGCTGTCGCTCCTCAAGCCGGCGGGCCTCGCCGCCTCCCGCAAGGCCCTCGCCGACGGGCTGCTCGACGCCGGGCCGTACGCCGCGGGACGGGCCGTTCTGACCCTGCGCGGACGGTTGCTCGCGGACGCGGTGGTGCGGGACCTCGTGGACTAGGGGGCGTCGTCGAACTCCCGGCGTCGCCCGAAGGGCGGCCC
>NZ_LIPQ01000601.1:0-185 GCF_001418135.1 Streptomyces aureus | reverse complement strand
TGTGCTGCCAGGCGGCGCCCGTGTTCGGCGGCCAGCCCAGGGCCTCGCACACGCCCGTCTTCCAGTCCTGGCCCCTGGGGACCCGCGGCCAGGCCCGGATGCCCACCGAGGCCGGCTTCACGGCCTCCCAGACGTCGATGTACGGGTGGCCGACGACCAGCACGTCCGGCGAGGTCACCTGGGCG
>NZ_LIPQ01000600.1 GCF_001418135.1 Streptomyces aureus | reverse complement strand
GGGCGGATTCGCGCGGGCCGACGGGGTCGGTGGGATCGGCGGGGTCGGCCGGGTCCTGCCGCCCGGAAGTCGCCGCCGGTGCGGTCGTCGCGGTCTCGCCTGTCTTAGTCGTCTCAGTCGTCCCAGTCGTCTCCGCCGTGGACGCCGTGGACGCCGTGGGCGCCGTGGGCGGTGCGGGCGCGTCCGGGTCGACCGGTCCCACCGGCTCCGCAGCCGGGTCGGCCCAGGCGATCGGTGCCTCCACCGGGGGATCGGCGGGTGGTTCGGGAGCGGCGGCGCCCGCCGGGAGGACGCCTGTGAGGGCGGTCGCGGCGGCCAGGGCCCCCGTGCAGACCGTACGGAGCAGTCTTCGTGACACGTCACCACCTCCACGGGGATGATGACGTGTCACTTCATGTGATTACCGTACGAATGGGGGTGAGTCCGGCGTCCTCACTCGTTCGGCTCAGTGCCGCCCCGGGGAGGGGTCGGGCTCGTGCCGGCGCTCGGCTTCGACCACGGCCACTTCAGCTCGCGACGCTCGCGGCCCTCGGGGGCGTACGCGTAGACCCAGCCGCGCTGGAGACCCAGCCGTTTCGTGTACCCCGCGGGCTCGCGGCGGTAGGTGTGGAGGGTCGGGGGGTTCCCGTTGTGGGCCGGGACCGGGATCTCGTACCACTTCGGCGGGTGGCCGGTCGGGCCGAGCAGGATCGGCAGGACCCGGCCGTCGAGGGGGCCGCCACGGAAGGAGGTGTTCTGGCTTCTCACCCCTCCAGTGTCCCCTCCGGCTTCCGGTTCCGGCTCAGAGCAGATGGGCGGCCTCGCCGACCACCGGGATCACCCGGCGGGCCAGCCGGGCCACGGGCCCCTCGGGCGTCTCCTGGGCGAGGAGACGTCCGACGACGCGCGCGGTCTCCTCGTCACTCGCCGTGCTCGCGGCGAGGAGGGCGATGAGATGGTCCACGAGCCACTCCCTCAGCTCCCCGGCCGGGGGCCGCTTGTCCTCGTCGAGCCAGATGAGGGAGGCGGCCTCCACGGCGGCGATCCAGGTGCGGACCAGCATGTTGAGGCGGGGGCCGGGCCGGTCCACGCCGAGGTGGACGAGGATCTGCTCGGCGGCGGAGCGGCGGACCTCGTCGACGATCGCGGTGGTACGGGAGGTCTCGGCGACGCTGCCGCCGCGCAGGAGGGCGCTGAAACCGGCGTCGTGCTCGTCGACGAAGGCCAGATAGCGGTCGAGCACCCGGCCGAGCCGCTCGGTGGGCGGTCCGACCGGGGGCTCGGTGAAGCAGTGGTTGAGGGCGTCCGCGGAGGAACGGAGGGCGGCCTCGTAGAGCTGCTGCTTGCCGCCGGGGAAGTAGCGGTAGACGAGGGGCCGGGAGACGCCGGCCGCCTCGGCGACGTCGTCGAGGGAGACGTCCTCGGGGGTGCGGTGGGCGAAGAGCTCCTGGGCGGCTTCGAGGAGCTGGCCGCGACGCGCCTCGACGCTGAGCCTGCGGTACGCGGGGGTGGCGGCGGCAGTCATGCTCCGCAGCGTAGCGGGCCCCTTCGAGCCTCCCCGGGCCCCGGGCCGCCCCGCGCGGACCCCGGCGCCAGGTGCGCCGCCGCCTCGCCGGGGCCTCTGCGCCTGGTGCGCCGCCGCCTCGCCGGGGCCTCTGCGCCTGGTGCGCCGCCGCCTCGCCCGGGCCTCCGCACCGCCTGCGGCGCCACCCCGTCCGGGCCTCCGCCGCGGCTGTGCCCCGCCCCGACGACACACCCGCCGCCACTGCGGGCTGCCCCCTCTACCCCCCTCGTTGTGGGCGATCGTCCCGCTGGGGCGGGACGGGTG
>NZ_LIPQ01000060.1 GCF_001418135.1 Streptomyces aureus | reverse complement strand
CCGGCGTCGGCCCCCGCGAGAAGGGATCTCGCGGGGGCCGACGCCGGCTGACTATGTGCGCTTGGGCTTCTTGCGGGCGGCCGGGTTGCCCGTACGGGTGCCCCGGCGCTTCTCGTACTGCGCGCGGGCCGTGTCGTACTCGGCGCGGCGGAGCTTCTCGCCCGGGGCCTCGACGAAGCAGCGGGCGCAGTAGGCGAGGAGCGAGCCGATGAAGCCGATCGCCTTCAGGCTGCGCAGGGACTCCTCGCGGGCGGGGTCGGCGGGCCTGCGGACGAAGCCCTCCCAGGTCTTGCGGAAGGCGATGGCGCTGCAGACCGCGAACATGAGGACGACCAGCATGTTGACGATGCCGCCGACGTCCGCGATCTGCAGTCCCTCGTACGCGAAGCGCAGCACGAAGCAGGCCGCGGCGGCGGCGGCCAGCGAGCCGACGGCCAGGCCGATGCGGCGCAGGGTGTAGTTGCCGCTGTGGTCGACCCAGGTCGTGCCGAAGAAACGGATCTCTTCGGGCTGAGGCCCGGCAGGAGTCCCGCCGGTCGGGCCGCCGGCCGGGCCACCGGTGGTGCGGGGGGTCTGCTCGTCGTCGCTCACGATGTCGATTATCCCCGGGGCGACGGAGGAGGGCCTCAGGCGCAGCGCGGTGCGACGAACCCGTCGCTGCCCGTGCGGACGTACGCGTCGGAGATGTACTCGCCCGGCGCGATGTTGTCCCAGATCCTCGTGGTGCCGTACGGGCCGCTGATCCACTCGCCGTACTTCTGGCAGGAGATCGCCACCGTGGCGCCGAGCGGCAGCGCCCGGACGATCGGGTACTGGGTGCTCGGGCCCGAGCGCACATTGACCCGGTAGCCGGGTGCGACCGCGTAGCGGGTGTCCGTGGTCGCCATCGTGGTTGTCTCGTTCTCGTCCGTGCTCATGGTGTCCTCCCCCTTGGCGCAAAAGCGCTCCGCCGAGTTTCACTCTCCGCGACGCGCAGGCTAGCAAGCCCCACCGACTTCGTGGGGCCCATGGACTAGGCTCCGTCGGGTTCGCGCGGGTGCGCGCGAGTCACGGGGAACCACACGGGGGTGGGCGATGCCGCCGTTGCGCGATACCGGTGCCGACCGGAATGCGGAGCAGCCCGAGTACGCGGGCGACTACCGCCTCCAGGCATGTCTGGGTGCCGGCGGCATGGGCGTCGTGCACCTCGCGGCCTCCGCCTCGGGGCTGCGGCTCGCGGTCAAGGTCGTGCACGCACGGTATGCGGAGGACCCCGAGTTCAGAGCGCGTTTCCGCCAGGAGGTCGCGGCCGCCCGCCGGGTCAGCGGGGCCTTCACCGCGCCGGTCGTCGACGCCGACCCCGATGCCGTACGCCCCTGGATGGCCACCCTCTACGTCCCCGGGCCCACCCTCGCCGACCAGGTGAAGCGGAACGGCCCGCTGGCCCCGGCCGAACTGCGCCGGCTCACCGCCGGGCTCGCCGAGGCGCTGCGCGACATCCACCGCGCCGGTGTCGTCCACCGCGACCTCAAGCCCAGCAACGTCCTGCTCACCGACACCGGCGCGGTGG